>CAZHBD010000027.1:0-12726 GCA_964530555.1 uncultured Candidatus Saccharibacteria bacterium
TTTGCCATAGATTACGCCGCCAGTAGGAAAATCTGGACCCTTCACATGCTGGAGCAAGTCATCTAGTGTAGCTTCTGGATTATCAATCAGTGTAATTTCTGCATCGACCAGCTCACCTAAGTTGTGCGGTGGTATATTTGTAGCCATACCTACAGCAATACCTAGTTGTCCGTTCAACAACAAATTAGGTAATTTTGCAGGCAAAACAGTTGGTTCGGAACGCGTTCCGTCATAGTTTTCTCGGAAATCAACTGTTTCTTTATCAATGTCGGCAAGTGTTTCATCGGCTAGACGTTCCATTTTTGCTTCGGTATAACGATAGGCTGCTGGCGGATCGCCATCCATAGAACCAAAGTTACCTTGCCCATTAACTAGGGTGTAGCGCATAGCCCATGGCTGGGCCATGCGCACCATTGCATCGTAAATTGAAGAGTCCCCATGGGGGTGGTATCGGCCCATCACATCACCTACGACCGTAGCGCTCTTACGATGCCGCGCCGTACTTCGTAGCCCTGATTCATTCATGGTATACAAAATGCGCCTATGAACTGGCTTTAGGCCATCACGCACATCTGGGAGCGCACGGTCGATAATAACGCTCATAGAGTAGCGGAGATAGCTGTCTTCCATAACGTTTTCAACCGTACGACGCTCAACCTGTCGCGAGTGCGTAATATTATCGAGGATTTCTAATGCCTCTGGAGCATTATTTGCTTCTGTTGACTGCCCGTCTATCTGTTGACTCTCTGTAGTTGGTGTAGCATCGTCGTCCATCTTAAATATCCAAATCCTTTACGAATTTAGCGTTTGCCTGAATAAATGATTTGCGCAATTCCACCTCTGTTCCCATAAGCTTATTAAAGATTGCATCGGCCCTCTCGGCATCTTCAACTTTGATTTGAACAAGTACACGCTTCTCTGGATTCATGGTAGTCTCGAAAAGCTGCTCGGCATCCATTTCACCAAGGCCCTTGTATCGTTTTTGCTCCACAAACCCTGCCTGCTTGAGGCGGTCATCATCTTTATTTATCTTAACCCCTTCACTTTTGCGCTTGGCGATTGCATCATCAACTATGATATCTAACTCCGATTCATCGTATATGAATACCGGGTTCTTGCGGCTTGACCGAACTAACTCAAATAGTGGTGGTTTTGCCAGGTATAGGTGGCCCCCATCGACAATTTCACGCATGTAGCGAAAGAAGAAGGTCATGAGTAGGGTTGAAATATGACTACCATCAACATCAGCATCGGTCATGATAATTATTCGATCGTAGCGTAACCCATTGATATCGAAGGACTCCTCGATACCAACCCCTAATGCCTTGATAAGGGCAACAATCTCATTGTTCGCCAGCATCTTGTCTAAACGAGCGCGCTCCACGTTCAGCACCTTACCGCGTAGTGGCAGAATCGCTTGAGTCTTGCTGTCACGACCGCTTTTTGCCGAGCCACCTGCCGAATCACCCTCAACAAGGTATATCTCTGACTCCTTTGGATCTTTCGAAGAGCAGTCTGCCAGCTTACCAGGCATGCTTGCGCCGTCAAGAACACCCTTACGAAGAATATTCTCGCGGGCTGCGCGGGCTGCCTTCCGGGCCCGAGCCGCAAGAAGTGCTTTGCCAACGATTTTTTTACCAACCAGCGGATGTTCCTCTAGGTAGTAGCTAAAGTGCTCAGCCATGACCTGCTCCACGTATCCACGTATCTCAGGATTGCCTAGCTTATTTTTGGTCTGCCCCTCAAACTGGGGATCAGGCAGTTTGACCAATATAACAGCTGTTAGACCTTCGCGTGTATCCTCACCTGATAGGTTTTCTTCCTTCTCTTTGAGCAACCCATTTTTTCGAGCATATTCATTGATGACTCTTGTGAGCGCAGCACGAAAGCCGGTGAGATGTGTTCCTCCGTCTGGATTAAATACGTTGTTGGCAAATGCTTTGATGGTATCGGTATAGGCGTCAGTGTACTGGAGAGAAACTTCGACCTGAACCTCATCGACCATCTTATCAACGTAAAACACATCATCATCCACCACTTCCTTGCCGTGATTTAGGTGCTTGACGTAGCTCTGGATCCCACCTTCAAAGTAGAAGGTGTATCGTTGACCACTTCGCTTGTCATCGATACTGGTGCGGATACCTTTAGTCAGGTAGGCGGCATGACGTAAGCGGTCAAGAACAGTGTCATAGTTAATTTTAGTTGTCTCAAAAATTGTTTCATCTGGGTAAAAAGTGATCTCGGTGCCCTGCTCGTCGGTCTTGCCGGTCATTTTGAGATCAGAAACCGGCACCCCATGATCATATTCCTGATGATAGGCCTTACCGTCTCGAAAGACCTTAACGATAAGTTTACTTGATAGTGCATTAACGACACTCGAGCCAACACCGTGCAACCCACCAGAAACTTTGTAGCCGCCATCGCCAAACTTACCGCCAGCATGAAGCACAGTGAGGACTGTTTCTACAGTACTTTTACCCGTTTTTGGATGGATATCAGTAGGAATGCCACGACCGTCATCGCGCACCACAACCCCTCCATCATCAAGAAGTGTTACGGCAACAGAAGTAGCGAAACCAGCGAGCGCTTCATCGATACCATTATCAACAATCTCCCATACCAGGTGATGCAAGCCCTCAACACCGGTACCACCAATGTACATTCCAGGCCGTTTGCGAACTGGCTCCAGACCCTCAAGAACTTGAATTTGCGACGCACCGTAATCTTTTTGTTTAGTCACTATAAATAAACCCTCACGTAAAACACCTTATTTCCACTCTTAGATAATATTATAGACGAAATGTCGCCAACCCACAACCATTTTATGCTTGTACTACCTCTAGGCATGTGATTCAATAAGTATAAGCACCTTAAGGAAACAAACAGATGTTCAAAAAACTGCTTAGCAATCTGCCATTTAACCCCAGCCTGATCCACCAGGTGGCTTTTTATAGTAAACGACTGCGTCAAGAATCATCTATTCGTCGACTTGGCTTTGTCTTTATTTCACTAACTATGGCTTTGCAACTCTTTGCTGCCATATCACCTGCTGAGGCTGGTAATTCGTGTGATTCGGCGGGCAACGATATTATTCACTGTGGTTTTTCAACGCGTGAAGAGGCTTTGACTCACTGCCAACGAAATGACCAGAGCTTTGGTACAATTCTAAGCTTCTACGGCGGTAGCTGTGACGCAGTCGCTAAGGCAGGGACTGTATATGTGAAGTCAACTGACAAAAACCGCCAGCTCTACTCTGTAGGACGTCGTGCCTATGGAAAGCAAGGTGAATTTGCCATGAATGTCCCTGGTGTTGGCAACCTCTATTGGCGCCCACTCTGGACGTGGGACAGCGGTGCATCCTCAACCTACAAGATGCTCTCTATTCAAGCAAAGGATGGTGCGCCCATATGGATTATGTTTGATTGCGGCAACCTGGTTGTGCAAAAAGGTTATCAGCCGCCGCAACAGCCCGAAGCTCCAAAGCCTAAGTTGAATATTATTAAGAAAAACAACCCTTCAGGCGATGTGACACCAGGTTCAACGATCACTTATACCCTTCTCTACTCTAATGCTGGCGGCACAGCAGCTTTTGCTTCTATCTTCGACGACCTTCCGGCAAATGTGACTATGACCGGCAGCAATAGCCCATTCTGGAAGCAAACTACCGAAAACGGACGGATTAAATTTATACCCGACAATAGCTTTGCAGCTCTCAACGGTACTGGGAGTAACGCCTACCCTGTTACCATAACTGTGAAGGTTGGCGACACGGTACCTGACGGAACCCAGCTTTGCAATAAAACAAGTATTGTGACGTACCAATCGCAAACCTCATACACTACCTGGGCTGAAGATTCAGTTTGCAACACCGTAAGAATTATCTGTGGCCCCGGTGAAATCTTAACTAACGGTAAGTGCGAAAAGCCGGTGGCGCCAACTGCAGCATGTATCTATCTTAAAGAGATCGGTCACCTTAGCCGTACCAAGGTACGCTACGAAGCAAAGGCTGGTCTCGATAATGCTACCGTCAGTGAGTACGTGTATAACTTCGGTGACGGAAAAACACAGACCAATAAAACGACAAGCACTAGCAACACCATTGAACATGAGTTTAAGGAGGCCAAATCTTATGATGTTTCGGTCACGCTTAAAACATCGTTAGGTGATCGCACAGCGAACGCCTGCAAAACCACGACAACCATTAAGCCTGAAGATAAAACGCCTATGATTGTTCCAAGCAAGAAAGCAAAGAATATTACCCAGAAGCTTGAGGACGCTACCGCAAAGAAAGCAGCTCCAGGTGATGTCATAGAATATAGTGTGACCACCTCCAACTTCGGTGAAGGAGACGCAAAGAACTACCCACTAGCCGGTGAGGATCTAAACGACGTCTTGCAGTACGCTCATCTTGATACATCGAACCTTGATGGCGGCACTTTTGATCAATCTAAAGGGCTACTTAGTTGGAATAAAAAAGTTACGATTAAGGCTGGGCAGTCGGTAACCAGGGTTTTCCGTGTAACGGTTGATAAGGACATCAGCACACGTGCAACCCCCGCCTCCAATGGCGCTAGCTACGACTACGTATTGTCAAACACCTACGGCAACACCATCAACATTGAGTTACCAAAGTCTGTCAGTAAAATAGTCGAGCAAACAACCACTTCTCTGCCCAACACCGGTCCTGGCACTAGCCTGGCTCTCGGTTTTGGCGTCACCGTTGTTGTCGGCTACTTCTTCGCGCGCAGTCGCCTACTAAGTGAGGAATTATCAATCGTAGCCAAAGATTACGCGAGTAGCGGAGGAGGTTTGTAATGTCCGAGAAAGCACCACATAGCCCTGAGCGATTACATCAACCCAACAACCCTGAAGTAGCAGCTGCAACCGAAAAACGCGCCGAGAAGCAGTCTAGTGAGCTTGAGCGAGAATCCCAAAAGAAGTCCGTTGAAGCGCTTTCTAAGGCTCGCGAGCTAGTCGATCATGAAGCTGTAAGTGGCAAAGATGTAGCAATTGAGAAGAACAGTGAATCCAGCGCTTCTTCTGTGCAGCCAATTATCAATCACGAACTGAAGCAGCATATGTTTGAACGAACCTTAGTTCATGTGCGCAAACGCCTACCTTTTACTCAGCGTCAGTTAAGCAAAATTGTGCATAGCCAGCCTATTGAAGTACTGAGTTCTGCAGGTGAAAAAACCGTTGCTCGGCCAATCGGGCTATTGGGTGGCGGCTTAGCGGCGCTAGCTGGAAGCAGTATTCTTATCTACTTTTCGCGTCATTCAGGTTACCGTTACAATTTTCTTCTCTTTTTGCTATTGTTCATTGCCGGCTACGCAGTAGCAACATTACTTGAAGTATTGTTCTCGCTATTGCACCGACAGAAACATGGCCGCTAGCTAGCAAGTACAGTGTACGACAACAAGCGACTCTGCTCTCCTCGGTAAATGTCTTAGAGTTGTATGGTTGTGCCTGGGTGCGTAGGGTCTACTTGCTGTGACAGATTGATAACGCCATCTGTATTGGTGCCTGCCGGGCTCGACTGTACTGGAACTATGGTCTGGGGCGCGGTTTGTGCGGCCGCAGGCAATGATGACGGTTGAGATACGGGTGCAGGATACGGCGCACTCGTGGTTAAGCCTGGTGCTGGCGAGGGGGCAGTATCAAAACTTGGGCTAGTTGGAGCAGCTTGAGGGGCGTAACTTGGCGCGGGCTGCTGGGACGGGGGGTATGCCGGCAACGCCGACGTTTGAGATGTAGGTACAGCTTGGGGCCGAGGCTGGCTGTAGGCCTGTTGCGGCATCCCAGTAGGCTGAACTGGCATTTGCCGTTTTGCTAGCCAATCATCCAAGAACGACGAGCCACTAGAGGCTGGCCGCGGAGCCGGACGAGCTCCTGTGGTACCACCTGCAGGCATAGCTCCAAAGGCCCCGGCTGTCGGCGCAGGTTTAGGCTCTTCGATCGTAGTCAGTCGCTCCGCAATCTCTTTGTCAACTTGTGCCTTAGGACGGCCATATTTAGCAGCTGAAAGCTGTTTCAGAGCTTGCCCAAGATTATCGTTGGGCGTACCCAGCGGAGGCAGCCCAGCCATGCTAAATGGCTGTGTCGGTATTCCACCGATTAATGTACGTACAATCGCGTTCCAGTTCGGGACCCGAAGAAGGTCGTCTCCATCGAAGAGTGGTTGAAAGTACCGCGACAATACCTCGACGTCATTTTGACCGATACGGAAGGACACTATGGTACCCATGTTGCCAAACACCGCATCACGAATCTCCTCTGTTAACTGCGTGGTAAACTGGTTAGCAACAATCAGGTTAAGGTGATACTTACGGGCTTCTGACATGATCGTGGCAAACGAATCTGTCGAGAAGTTTTGGAACTCGTCGACGTACAGACAGAAGTCTTGACGTTCACTTTCCGGGACGTTGGCTCGGCTCATGGCGGCCGCCTGAAACTTCATGACAAAGATCATACCCAGCAGCTTTGAGTTGAGCTCACCTGTACGCCCCTTACTCAGGTTAACTAGTAAGATTTTTTTATTGTCCATGATCTCACGTAAATCAAATGAGCTCTTTGTCTGCCCGATAATATTGCGCATCATTTCATTGCTCATGAAAGCGCCGAACTTACTCACGAACCAACCAAGCACTTCGCTTTTATGGTAGTCACTGGTCTGTGCCATTTCCTTGTTCCAGAAGTCCAAAACGATATGATCAGTCACATGCTTCAGCTTCTGTTTGGCGTATTTGTTGTCAGTAAAGACCTTGGGAATATCAATGAATGTTGAGCCTGCTGGATCGGCCATCAGTGTGAGCGCAGCCATGCGAAACCAGTGTTCATAACGGGGGCCAATTATCCCCTGATGTTGTGGGTCGTACAACTTATATAACATATTTATGGCTTCCTGAATTAGAAAGTCCCGCTGCTGCGGCGTCTTATGTTCGAACATATTGAGACCCATTGGGGAGTCCATGTCTGCCGGGTTAAAGTAAATAACGTCTTCTGTTCGTTCACGAGGCACCATTGCCAACAATTTTTCTACAGTGTCACCATGTGGGTCGACAAATGCAAAGCCATCGCCATTAAGCATGTCCTGAAGCGCTAGGTTCTCTAGGAAGGTAGACTTACCCGTACCGGTTTGCCCTACCACATACATGTGTCGTTGGCGGTCGGCTAAAGTTAATCTGATTGGTTTCTTAGCCCCACGGAACAGGTTGTAGCCCAGTAACAAGCCATCCTCCGGTATATTGCGCGGTGCGTCAACCTGCTTAGACGCCTGACGCTCAAGTTGTGAGGTCGGTATATTCTTCTGATCAGGAAAATGAAAGAGCGTGGCAAGCTCGACCGCATTAAGAATACTTTGGTTATTCTCCGGCGGGAAAAACCTCAAGATAAAGGCGGTTACAAAACTCTCGATATCTTTTGCAACGGTGTACTTAAAGCCGTTTTTTCCTGGCGCATCAAACAACGCAAAGGCAGCAACGATGTTATTTAGGATGGCTTGTGCGCGCTGGGAAATATTCGAAGAAGCAACAACTCTGATCAAAACTTCGTAGCCAGGGTATCGAGTCTTATCATCGATAGAGTCCAGGATTGACTGATCTAGAGAGGATAAGTCTTTCTTGTCATCCGAACTGTGCCCGCCACCACTTTTATCTTCAGGGGGTTTAACAACGGCTGTTCCGAGCTGCTTAACCCACCAAAATAGCTTGGCTGAACCTTTTTTGTCCTCTTTACCTTTTCGTTTCTTGGCAGCAATACCCTGGGCGCCTTTGCGCCAGCCCGGTTGTGCAGGTCGAATCAAGATCTGAATGCCTGCCCCGTCTTCTTTATCCAGTGTGGACATGGCATTTAAGATGGACTGCATAGCATCACGTTTAATCTCTTGATATGTCGCAATCGGGTAACCGTAGTGCTCTTTTAGAGATAGTTCGCCACCGATGGTTCCTGCTATCCTACCAACTGGACTGAAAATATTGTGTTCGGCAACTTCTTCGAGCTGAGCTGTAGGATAGGCACTTATTACCGCCTGTTTAACGATGTCAACCAGCGCTACAGGAACAGCTGCATAAAAGTGTACGAATCCCTTGGTGCCAATAATCTCGAAGGCGACATGCCGTTGTCCGTAAAACTTACTCTTAAAGTCTTTTTTTATCGTACTAGCAATAATGCTGTATAGAACTTGAGCCTTGGAAATATTCTCCTCAGTAACATCTCGTGTGTCTCGACCATTTCCCTCAATGTCCTCACTCGATGGCGGCAGATGAATGAGTAGCGGCACCATCTTGAGCCCGCGCTCGTAGTTTTTTTGCTCTCTCAGCAACTTTCTAGAGTGAAAGAAGATGATGAAGCCAGTGATAGAAAGAAGTGTTAAGAATATTATCGTCATGAGGAGCACAAAAGACATGATTTACCCCTCTGAAACTTTTAGGTCTTTATTGTAACGTTTTTTGATGTAATCTGCCTTGAACTTACTCATCTCTTTTGTTTGTTCGTGCGGATTATCCTGTGTGCTGGCTACAATTGACTTCGCACGCACCACCCATTCTTTTTCGATTAGGTCGGCATCGTCAGCCTGCAAACCATTATTTTGCGACCCGGCATGGGGGCTGGAGGTGCTAGTAAGTGGATCAGTCGGTAGCGCGGTGGACACCCCACCGCTCTGGGTAACTGGCGCCGGCATTTGAGCCCCGACTTGGGGGAGTTCGGCGGCGACAGCTCGATGTTCAACAGCAGAAGCCATCTGTTCATGCACAGGGCCCGGGCTTTCTACGCTCTGGGGTGCAGGTAGTTCACTTGCTTGCGGTATATCAGGTTGCATACCTCTTAATTATATCAGATACGGCTCATTGATCGAGGTCAGTTTTATACGTGTGGCTTTCCTAACGAGAAACGACCGAAATAGAATAGCAGCAGAAGCGCAAAGCTTAGAGTAAGTAGCATATCTTTTACTGTAAGTTGATCAATTGATTTGAGTACGAGCAATAATACTGGAACGGCCGAGAGTACCCCGCTATATATCAGTCGTTTAGTCGGTGCAGACCTTCGCTTAGCATTTGGAAAATGGCCCAGTAGTCTGTAAACGAAAATCATAATTGCAATAAATAACAGTATGGGCGGCACTATCAATAGGACCGCCGGGCAGTTTAGAGGATCAGTGATTAGCATAATGCACAGCGCCAACACAAGCGACGCAAACCCTACACCATTCAGCTTGTTTAACTTCATATATGCAGTGTACATTATTTACCCAAGTCTTATTGCCTATTCCACCTATTTTTTGATGTCAGTCAGAAATAAGTATAAGGAGCTAGGTGATAAATCCGCCGTATTGTATAGACTATTTAGCGCTTATCACCCTAGCTGTGACTGACCGCCCGCTAAGCTTTTAGAGCCTATTTGGGCGACGAAGAGAGTTTTGTAAGTTGGTTTTTGTTTTTTAACTTACGAACCTAAGATTACTACGATTTTTTTCATACGTCAATATATTTTTGATGTATTATTTATTACATATATCTGTTATGGTGCACGTGTAACGAAAAGGATAGATACTTTAATCGTTATGATGATTACTACGATTTATTTTTAACTTCTCGTAAACAATTTGCCTTTTTGTATAACTTCTCTGAATAAACATAGTTCCTGATAGCTCGCGCCCCTGTCGATCGACAAGCTGTTGACCTGCAAACTCAGCAAGCCTAGAATCCCTTAGACAGAATAGATGCTTCAGCCTTAAGAACTGGGCGATAGCATTACTAAGTTTATCTGTCATCTTTAGAATCTCGCCCTGAATTACAAACGACGAAACGGGATAACCGGCACAAGCCCAACTATATGAATGCCTACAGTGGCCGTGGATTGTTCAAGCACAGAGACTTTAGTTGTCTTCATCCTACGTAAACCTAACTAGACTATATGTAGACTATATGGGGGCACCCCGTTGTAAAAAGACGCAGCCCTCCTCTCATTTAGGGCTCGCCTTGCTGGCGTCACATTAAGTAATGTGACAGAAGTTATACACAGCTTCGAAAAAAATTGTTTAAAAAACGTATTGACACTAGTATAAGCACTTTATAAGATAGGCATAGCACTTGAATAAAAAAAGTGCTCAAAAACAAAAACGTATCTGTAACAACGGCTTCTCGCAAGCCGTTGTTCCACAAAAAAGCAATACTCCAAAACTCTAAAACCAAACGAAACATTCAAATCAAAATTCCGAAAACAGCTCCTCTCGCAAGGGCTGTTTTCGCTTTTGTTTAACCATTAAAGTTGGTGTATAAGGTCAAGTATGGGTGTAATTATCCATGGCGTCTCAGAGTCGGGTATGGGTGGGCTGGTTGTTGATGTCGAATGCCATTTGAGCAATAGCCTGCCAGCCATTGTTATAGTGGGTTCTGTCTCCAAGCCAGTTGAAGAAGCCAAAGAACGACTCCGAGGTGCGTTTGCCTCGAGCCAGCTAAAGCTACCGAAGAAACGCATTACACTTAATCTAGCACCTGGTGATTTGCCAAAGGATAGCACCGGCCTAGACCTGGCTATGTGCGTTTCAATACTGTCAGCAGCTGGAGCGATCAAGATTGAGGACACAGCTACAAACAGCGTCTACCTAGGTGAAGTTGGTCTGGATGGTAGTGTTCGGAGTATTCGGGGAGTTATCGGCAAGCTTCGAGCGGCCCAAGAACATGGGCTGTTAACGGTATTCATCCCCGAAGCTAACTTGAGCCAAGCACAACTTGTTTCAGGCCTGACGGTTTACCCCATACAAAGTCTTGAAGCACTTTATAAGCATCTCAGCGGCGTATCAACGATACCCTCTGTGCTCACCGGTAGCATTAGCGACAGCATGCTCAGTAATCGTAAGTCAGACAGCCCAGCACAAGTTGATATGGCAGACATAAGCGGGCAGAAACAAGCAAAACGCGCGCTCGAGATAGCAGCTGCTGGTAATCATAACATACTGCTTAGTGGGCCTCCTGGTACCGGAAAAAGCATGTTGGCAAAAGCAGCGATTGGCCTGCTACCAAACCTTACTAATGAAGAGGTTTTAGATGTCACTCAGCTCTACAGCCTTGGCAGCAAAGATTATGACACCGTAATAACTGAGCGGCCATTCCGCTCGCCACATCACACTGCCAGCAGCATTTCGATCATTGGCGGCGGCCAAAGACCAAAGCCAGGAGAGATTAGTCTCAGTCACCGTGGGATATTGTTTCTTGATGAGCTTCTTGAATTTAGTAGAGATACGATCGAGGCTTTACGCCAACCACTCGAGGACCATACGATCAGCGTTACTCGTGCGTCTGGTACCATAACCTACCCTGCTGATTTTATGCTAATTGCCACCACCAACCCTTGTCCATGTGGTTATTTCGGTTCAAGCCGATCATGTGAGTGTCTCCCCCACCAAATCGCCAAATACCAGCGAAAACTCTCTGGCCCCATAGTTGATCGAATTGATTTATTCGTTGACGTGAATGAAGTTGAGCATTCCAAGCTTCTTGAGGGTTCTTCTAACGACAGCAGCGTTTCAATTGCCAAACGCGTAGCTCAAGCAAGAAAGATACAGTATCATCGCTTTACACGAACGCACACCAACAGTACAATGTCGAATCAGCAAATTAAGCATCTAGCACAACTAACAACCAGCGCTAAGGCGCTACTCAACAAAGCTGCCAGTAGCTTAGCCCTATCCCCAAGGGCATATATGCGCTCAATCAAGGTCGCACGCACAATCGCCGATCTAGACAACAGCGACCAGATTGAGGACAGACATATTGCCGAAGCACTGCAGTTCAGACAGCGCAAAGCAGCAATTGTATAAAATAAAACAGTTGACCCCTGTTGTGCTCTTTGATACACTTACTTACAAGCTTAATCGTAGTAAGGAGAATTACGTATCGCCAAGCCAGTTCGCCTGAATCAACAAATTCGGGCCTCTCAGTTGCGCGTCATAGACCAAGACGGTAAGCAGCTCGGTGTAATGTCTCGGTCTGAAGCCCTGCAAATGGCCGAAGATCAAGGACTTGATCTCGTAGAGATCTCACCTGAAGCTAACCCGCCAGTGGCCAAGATAGTTGACTGGGGGAAATATAATTACCAACGCACAAAGCAACTGCAAAAAAATAAACGAAATGCAAAAAGCTTTGATGTTAAACAGATGCGTTTTGGACTTAAGATTGGCGATCACGATCTAAGCGTTAAGACCCGTAAGATAGTTGGCTTTTTAGAAGCCGGCCATAAGGTCAAAATAACAATTTTTTACAGAGGTCGCGAGATGGCTCATAAAGACTTGGGCTTTAAGCTCGCCGAAAAAGTGATCGAAGGTTTTGGTGACCAAATATCTGTTGATCAACAACCTCAATTAAACGGCAAACAATTAAGTTTTGTGATTAGGAGCAATGCCAATGCCAAAGCTAAAAACCCATAGCGGTACCAAAGATCGTATACGTATCACCAAAAACGGTAAGGTCCTTCGACGCCATTCAATGCGTAGTCATTTTTTGCAAAAAAAGAGTTCGGCACGCAAGCGCAAGCTTAGTGGCACCGAATCGGTTGTTGGTAAAGCAGCAAAAAACATTAAGCTGAAGTTAGGAGCCTAGTATGCGAGTTAAACGAGGCGTAGCGAGTCACGCCAAACATAATAAAATCCGCAAAGCTACGAGAGGAATGACTCGTGGTAATCGTTCAAGCGTAAAGCGCGGCAAACAGACCGTCACCAAGTCATTACAG
>CAZHBD010000028.1:0-12301 GCA_964530555.1 uncultured Candidatus Saccharibacteria bacterium
CTCAGGGTGTCTTTGCGACTGCCCGATTTATCGCCTCTCAGAATACACCACTACGGACGTATCTGCGTACTGTTGGCTCTCTGTTAGTCTCTGGACTGGTATTGTTCGCGGCAATGAGTAGCAGTCAGTTATGGGGGCAGTATCCCGCTAGTGCGGCAAGCTTGCCGGTCATTGAGAAAGAGGCAGTCAGTCGTCTTACACCCCAGATGCAGGCTGAGCGTCTGCAAATTCCGGAGGATGATCCAGCACCTAGTACCAGTATTGTTACGGCTGTGGCGCAATCGTCAGTCAAACCGGTTGTAACGGCTCCAGCCGGTTCTCTGGAGGAAGTTATACAGCGATGGCAACTTACTCACCCGTCAGTTCGTTTGGCGGTTGATGTTCGCGAGCTTAGTGGCCAAGGACGACGCGCCGGCTACAACTCGACCAGTCAGTTCTATGCTGCGAGCTTGTACAAACTGTACGTGACAGGCTATCTGTACGAGCGAATCGAGCAGGGTAGCCTTGACTCTGGCGCCGTAGCTTCGGGTAACCGCTCGTATGCTGCTTGCATTGACGCCATGATTTTAGTTTCTGATAACAATTGTGCAGAAGATATCGGCAATAGCGTCGGCTGGAGCAAAATCGAAGCATATATCAAGGCCAAAGGATTTACTGGCACCAGTGTGAATAACGGCGGCATAAAAGCGACTGCGGCAGGTTCCTCAGAATTTATGGAGCGCTTATACCTTGGCCAGCTGATGAATACTGAGCACACTGCGCACTTGATTGATCTTTTGAAAAACCAAGTCTACCGCAGTGCTATCCCAGCTGCCAACCCCGGTTCCGTAGTAGCCGACAAGGTTGGATTTTATGGTGGATCGTGGCATGACACCGCCATCATTTACGGCCCCAATAGCGCCTACGTGCTCAGCATTCTTACCACGGGCGCCAGCCCGGCGCTGATTAGAGATCTGGCCACACAGATCAACACCTACCTAGGTCAATAAGGCAGAATCCATGACTGATAATCTTAATGGTATACGAGCGATGGGAGAGTCTGATATGACGCCGGAGTGGCGAGCAGAAAGAGACTCACTTCAAAGCGCTATTTCGCAGGCAATCGCAGCAGTCGAAGAAGCAAAGCAAGCTGGCAAAGATGTCAAAGATGGCTTCGCTATTAATGCAGATTTGCTAGGGCAGCTAGCTGGTGGTAAATCGGTTGCGCTTTCAGCTTCAGCCCCGGGGGTCTACTTAGGGGTAAGAGAGGGGCAGGCTCAAGAAGCGGGCCACGTTGAGGCGGTTGAAGACGGAACAGATGTTTTTATTCTCAGGATGCCTAACTTCGAACCAGGCCATTCGCCTGAACTGGGTGAGCATATTGTTCCAGGAGATACGTCATATGCTGTTGCGCGTACTAGTTTTTTGCAAGATGGTTCATGCACTGAAACATCCTACATAATTAATCAAAATGGGATGGTACGAGTA
This sequence comes from uncultured Candidatus Saccharibacteria bacterium, assembly GCA_964530555.1. Classification (GTDB taxonomy): domain Bacteria; phylum Patescibacteriota; class Saccharimonadia; order Saccharimonadales; family AWTP1-31; genus CAZHBD01. The sequence goes on from CAZHBD010000028.1 coordinate 1,468, forward strand.
AGGCATGAGAGTGATCAAGGTGCGTATGGTAAACAACTCACCAACGCATTGGAACTACAGCAGGCCAACCAATGGTTTGCTGAGCACGTGGCGCCACAATTTACATTCTGACCTACACGTTAAATCGGAACTCAACGATATCATTGGGCTGCATAACATACGTTTTGCCTTCGGTGCGGACTTTGCCAGCCGCTTTGGCAGCACTGACTGAACCCGCTGCTACCAGGTCATCGTAATCAACCACTTCGGCAGCGATAAAACCACGTTCGAAATCACCATGAATTACACCAGCGGCCTGTGGTGCGGTCGAGCCTTGTTTGATTGTCCAAGCGCGTATCTCTTTTTCTCCGGCGGTAAGATAGCTTTGCAGGCCAAGTGTCGCAAAGGCGGCGTGGATCAACTGAGTCAGCCCACTTTCAGTTTGCCCGTAGCTTTCTAAGAGCTCTTTACGATCTGCTTCGTCAAGCCCGCGCAGTTCACTTTCGAGCTTAGCACATAGGAACAGCGCCTGATTCGGTGCGACGAGGTCGCGCAATTCTTGCTGTTTCGCTGTGTCGGTCATGGTTGTTTCGTCGACGTTAAAGACATAAATGACGGGCTTTGCAGTAATCAGCTGCAGATCGGCGATATGCTCTGGATCGATGTCGAGACTGTTGGCCAGTTTGCCCTCGTTCAGTGCGCCTTCGATCTGTTTGTAGGTTTGTAGAATCGGCTGAAGTTTTGGGTTAGCTCGGGCTTCTTTCTCGAATTTGGGTAGTCGTTTTTGTAATGTTTGCAGATCAGCCAGGATTAACTCGGTATTGATCACCTCGATATCTTTTTGGGGGCTATGCTCATCATCGACGTGCTGCACATCTGAGTCACTAAAAGCGCGCACGACATGGGCAACCGCGTTTGTGGTACGGATGTGGCTCAGGAACTGGTTGCCCAAGCCTTCGCCTTGACTAGCTCCGGCCACTAACCCTGCAATATCCACAAACGTAACGGTCGCCGGTTTAATTGGGGCGTTGCCGTATAACTTACTCAGCGTTTGCAATCGCGGATCGGGGACGGGGACAATGCCGGTATTCGGCTCGATCGTGGCAAATGGATAATTAGCCGCCAGTACTTCTGCGTCAGTTAGGGCGTTGAACAGGGTAGATTTGCCAACATTTGGTAACCCAACGATACCGATTGATAGACTCATATGCCTTTATTTTAACAGAGGTGATACTATAGAACCAATGAATCGGAAGGTGTATGCGAATTTGCTTTCGACCTATGGTCGGCGAGTAGGGGTATGGTGTGGGTTTATTTTGGAGCTGCTGCGCGCGGTAATGGGGCGTGTCATCAGCGTTATCATCTTGGCACAAATCGCATCTGCGGTAGCCAGACAAGACTTTACGAGCGCCCAGCATTCGATTGTTCTATGGGCGGTCTTGACGTTTATAGCCAACATTTTATCTTCGTTTGGTGAGCTTTGTGCACATCGTGCAGAAAACCGCGAATATGGACGACTTGGGATGATCTTTTACAAAAAGTTAGCCAACAAAGATATGTCGTTTTATCGAAATCACAAGACTGGCTACCTGACGCCAATATACAGGCAGCATGTTGATTCTGCTATGGATTTAGTGCGGCTGATTCGAGGTAATGCGCTGCGCACCTTTGTGTCGCTTACCGGTCCCATCATCATCCTTTCAGTGGCTAACTGGAAAATAGGATTGGTCGCTTTGGCCCTCATGCTCTCGCAAGTAGTGTATGTCTGGTGGTCGTCGGCTATGGCAAATAAGTACCGTGAAGCTTCGCACGAGATATATCGCAGACTATCGGGCGAGATAGCCGACGATATAACCAACATCGTTGCCTATTGGTCTTCGGGCAGCGAACAGCAGGCGGAGGGCCGTCTAGCTGGACTTATTCAGCAAGAACTCCGCACATTTTGGAAGCGGCGCGCAATGGTTATTTACCTTAACCTGCCGCGAACAACCATTGTCACGGCTTTGGTAGCGTCGGCATTTTGGATCGTATTGGGGTCGGGAAGCACCCTGAGTAGCTCAGTTGGCCTGCTGGTGTTAACTATTACCTATATGTTTCAAATTGCTCGCAATGTCGACGATTTGCCCGACATAATTAGCCAGCACGACGAGTTAGTGACCCGACTATATCCAACCTTTGAAGTGCTCAATGATGAGCATGAAACTATCCTTGATCCACTAAATCCCAAAAAGCTTGCGATAGACAAGGGTGCAATAGACATTAAGAACCTTACATTTCATTATGTCGATGACCACAACCCAAAAGAAGTCTTCCGCAACCTAAGCTTACATATCAAAGGCGGTGAAAGTATTGGTATTGTTGGGTTGAGTGGCGCCGGTAAGAGTACCTTGGCGAACCTGCTCATGCGTTTTGATGATATTCAGCGCGGTAGCATAGCCATAGACGGCACTAATATTACGAATGTTCGTCAAAGTGACCTGCGAGCAAAGATTGCTTACGTGCCTCAAGAGCCACTACTCTTTCATCGGACTATCAAGGAAAACATTGCGTACCATAATCCTGGCGCTAGCCAAGCTGCCATCGAGCGTGCCGCCAAAGCGGCGCATGCTCACGACTTTATTCAAGATTTACCACATGGCTATAACACGATTGTGGGAGAACGTGGAGTTAAGCTGAGTGGTGGCCAAAAGCAGCGCGTAGTTATTGCGCGCGCTATTCTCAAACAGGCGCCAATTATCTTATTCGACGAAGCAACCAGCGCGCTCGACAGCGAAAGCGAGCAGATAATACAGCAAGCATTACCTGAAATAATTGGCAGGCATACAGCGATTATTATTGCGCATCGACTCAGCACGGTTGCTAATCTAGACAGAATAATTGTGATGCAAAGTGGGAAGATTATCGAAGAAGGCACTCACCAAGCCTTACTACAACGCAAGGGTCGTTACTACACTTTGTGGCAACGCCAAACTTCACAGCTCTGAAGCAGCAAAAAACATAGGTGCATTACTTGACCAAAATTCTAAAATATGCTAGAATAATGAAAAGAAAGCGTAAACAAACATGTCTGAAGCTGCACAATTTCAAGATCGCCCACAAGAGTTTACCGAACAGTTCAATGTTGCTATCGGTTCAGTAGCACACTATAACGAGGCATACTCCGACCTCAACTCAAAGCTCGCTAGATTTTTTAGTATTCTTTTGCCAATCGAAGAAGATGCACCCAAGCCCAAAGTAAGCCGAGAAGAGCAAGCAGCCATGGAGGCTGACGTACTACGTCTTTTGCAAGGGGACGCACTCAGTAGTATGGGAGTGAGGTTAATTGACTCTTCGCTTACTGAATTTGATCCAAAGCAGGCGAACTCATTGCCGGGACAGTTGGAGCCGATTCTTGATGATAGCGAAAAATTTGCCGATACACTACTGAAACTCAGCCCCACTAAAGAACAAAAACGGCGGACTGAGAGCTCTGTAGATCGCGTCTTAGCCAACACCGTGCGAATTACCTGGGAGGCATTTATGCCCGGTTTCATTGCCGAAGACGAACAGAGAGACGCTCGGTTCGTGGCAGAACGACAGATAGAAATGTTTAAGGAGCTGCAGCCAATCTTGCATCAAAAAGGTTTTGGCGATATCGACTCCGTACAACGTATGGAACAGTATGTTGCGCGCTACGACCAAGGGTTACTGCCAGATTATCTGAAGGCGAATAGTCTGATGCTCATAGACACTAAGCGCGGACCAGCTGACTGGCATATCGACTACACAGGTCAAGGACTATCTGATCGCTGGGATACCATCTTTGACTTCCTAAAAAGTCTCAAGCAAAAAGGTTCACCTCTTTATCATGAATTGTTTCCAGCAGTACGTCGTGATTTTGATACCCTTCTTTCACGAATCCTTACTACAAAGTGGCAAGATCAACATTTCAACTGGTCTCGCCGGCAGGCGCTTGGTAAAGCTATGAAGCGTTGGGAGGCAGATTTTCATGACGACAATGTGCTGTATCTTATTGAGCGTGCCGAAGCCGAAGAAGGCTATGAGCCGGTAACATATGATCCAGTGGCCGACCCTGAGCCCTCAAAGCCAGAGCCAAAAGATATCCCGCCCGAAGAACTATGGTGGAATGACGAAGTTTAACAGGGGTGAGTAAATTGACAGATTAGGCCTTGCATAGTACTGTAAGTAAATGAGTTCTTATGGTGTACCTGGGCAACGGGGCGAATTCGACCCCAACTTTCATGTTGGTTTGATCGAGTCACCTGCCAGCAGTATGTTGCGCCAAGAATACCTCGCGCTCGAAGCGTTTAACCTGAGTACCATTGAGGACTTTGACCCTGACGGGCCAATCACTTCAGTAACTCTACGAACCGAAAGCCAGTCCGAGCTTGAGTCGGCAGAGCCGTTGCTGACTGATCTACTACGGATAAATATGTATAGCCGGCTTGGTGTTGCATTGACAAGACTTGACCCCGATATGGACCCAGACTACATCCACGAATGTCACTACCGAGACGGCGTGTCGATTGATCAGGTACGCTACATCATGCGTGCTGACGGAGTTCGTATTCCTGTCTGGATTGCCTCAGGTGTTGGTAAAGAAGATAGTGAAGAATACTACGAGGTTACACTGCTGAGTAACGAACAACTAGTTGCTGAGCTTGAGCGGATTGCGCAGCTTGAACATGAGAACGAGCTGGACCAACAGCTTCACGATGCGTTGGCATTGGATCAGTCTCAACTTGATGAAATGAGTCTACATCAGAAACAGCAGCGACTTGCTGATTACGAGAGAACTATCGAGGCACGCTTGCGTACTGCCGGCGGTCAGATTGAGCTAACCAGGTCGCGTCAAAGGTGGGCGCGCGTTACTATGCCTGCCTTGCGACTATTGGACCACCATCGTTCTACCAAACGGGGCGAAACTCGTGATCGCTACGAACAAGCAGTTGGCAACGTGCTCGCTGATGAGTTTAGCCAAGAGCCGCGGTCTACCACTTCGTTCTTGCAAGAAGAGCAGGACAAGCGGCTAGAACTATTGAATAACCAATGGAATTTGCGTCGTATGGCCGCGATTATTCGATCGGTGACGCTCAGTGGCGGGGCAGGGATTGCCGGGCTTGCCGCGGGGTTGCAAGACGGCAAGTTCAACTATGTCTTGGGCGCGCCGCCACTCAGAGAAGGTATCTTGTTCGGAACGTTGGCACTCCTGGGTGTTGGCTACGAACAAGCGCACCGCACGAAGCGAATGTTCAGTGAGCGACGCCGTTTTATGCAGACTAGCACAACTGATGAATTCGACCCGCTCGGGTTGCAACTAGACTTTGAGGACGCCAAAGCGGAGAAGCTTAGACATAACGAAGCGTTCTGAGCTACTAGTTGTTATAGATAAAACAACAAACATTTTTATAACAATGTTTCACCTGTAATCTTGCTGCTCCCATAGCTTGTTATACACAGCCTTTCCACAACTATATTTCGCTCGTGCTTGCAGAAAATTAATACCTGTTCATATACTCGCCTGACAATTTAGGAGGGTATATGAAACGAGCATTCCTTTTACTAGCAATCTTAGCGGTAGGAGGAGCGATTGTTTTCTCCGGCTACAAAATCTTTGGCAAAAAGACAACAAAACCAAACAGCGGCACGTCTTCTCAGCCTGCTAGCAACAAGCCATCAGCTAGCGACCCCAGTGAAGGCGGCAAATATTTAGTGATAAAAGAATGGGGTGTTAGGCTGCCAATATCAGAACTTTCTACCCAGGGCATAAAGTACGTTTTTAATACCGACCTGGTTCAGGACTTTGGCGGGCAAGAAGCTGTTGATTTCTATACTCCTAGCTTCAACCAAAGCGCCCTAAAGTGTGATGAGGTAGGTAGCCAGCCCAAGGTGCTCGCTAGGCTGGTGCGTGAGTCCACAACCGGTAGTGCAGTTACTACTGATCCCGCGCCAATTAAAGAACTAAAAGGCTTTCGTTACTATTCAATCGCTACAGACTGTAAACAGGCGGTAGAACAAAAAGGCTCATCTGAAGACCAGGCTTTACTAACCAAATTAACAAGGAGCATTGATGATATAGCCAGTTACTAGATCGCTTACGCTTAAACAGTAAGGGGTGGGCATAGGGAGTAGTTTATGCAACACCTCAACTTAGGAGAACAAACACACCTTGAACAAAATGTTTTGAAAACACAAATTGATAGGCGCAGAGGCCTGGGTTTCCGAATCCGTGCCTCGCTGGTTGCCGCTCTCAGCCTTATGGGCGCAGTTGGTCTGAATGAGGTTTCACCGACGGATGCTGCAGCTGATACTGTTCAAGATCTTGGCACATCGCCCGACTATCCATACTTAAATGCAATGGCCTATAATACTGCGGACTATGACTGGTGGGTTGATGAAAATGGCAATGGCAAACCCGATGTCACTGCTATGGTAAGCGACAACGATGAATTAGTCAGTCCATACGGCTATTACTATCGTAACTGCACTGATGGGGCAGCTTACTGGGTAAAGAAATATGATAGCGTGGATGTTTCGGGCCTTGGTAATGCAAAAGATTGGGATGATAATGCTGCTCGCAGGGGCTATTTGGTTAAGAGCGGTGGCGCACAAAATATTGAAGTTGGCGATATAGCTCAAAGTGATGATGGTTTATATGGCCATGTGGGATTTGTGGTTCAAGTTGTAAAAAACGAGCAAGGTGTAGTAACAAAAGTTAAACTTGCAGAAATGAATAAAGCCGGTACGGGTGGCTATTCGTTTGCCGAGTACACAGGTAAGAATGGGGCGGGCAACTTCATCAGATACGGTTCTTATGATTGGGATCATTTTATTGACGTCAACGGTGTAGGTTCTGCTGCTGGCGGAGCTTCTCAATCAGCGCAGCTTAATGAATCGAAGCCATTTGCTCTGAAGCGTGGGGACGGTATGGAGCTCTTCTACCGTGATGTTAATGACAAACTGGAAAGTGCGGGCTGGAGTGCGACTCATAGCTGGGTGGGTCCGTTCGTGAGGTCGGGGAGTGAAGAGGCGAGTAACCCTGTAGCTCTATCGCGCGGAGTTGATTCGATGGATGTCTTTTATCGCGACTACGCTGGCAACATTCGTAATATAGGCTGGACCGCTGCAAGTGGGTGGGGAGTAGTGGTATCGAGAGTTACCGACGGCTCGGTTAGCGGCGATATCTCAGCAATCACTCGCGGGCCAGATAGTATGGACGTGTTCTATCGTAATGGTGTCGGGAATCTGGTAAACATCGGCTGGTCAGCCATAACTGGCTGGAGTAAACCGCAAACATTGGTGGCTGACGGCTCGGTCGCGGGCAGCCCTGTTGCTATCGCTCGAGGCAATAAGGCTATGGATGTCTTTTACAGGGATAAAAATAATAGGCTTGAAGATGTGGGCTGGGATGCAACCACTGGTTGGAAGCCGCCATATGCTCGTGCCAATAACATGCAAGGAAATCCTGCTGCGATTGCCAGGACTACAGGTAGCATGGATATCTACTTTAGAGATACCAATAACGGGCTTGGTAACGCCTGGTGGGATGTAAACTCAGGCTGGCATTACCAAGGTTTGGAAAACAGTGGCGTCAACAGCGACCCAGCAGTCCTAACGCGAACCGGTGCGGATCAGAGCGTATTCTATGTCGACACATCAGGCAGCTTGCGAGAAAAATCATGGAGTTCGACTTCCGGCTGGGCCGGATCGGTAACGCACGCGAACAATGTCACTGGCAGCCCGTCGGCCATCGCAAGAACAGATGGCAACATGGATGTCTTTGTAAGAGGCAACAACGGGCAGATGTTGAATGTTTGGTGGGATTGGCGAGTAGGCTGGAACGTTGGCACGCCTGTACCAAACAATGTTCGCCCATAAAGTTTAGGCTTGTGTGCCACCGATACCATCGGCGCGGGCGAGTATTTCCTCAGGATTTCTGATCAGGAGCTGGATATCAGAGCGAACAGTGGCAGCCAGCCCGTTAAGAACATACACGCGGCCTAGTACGCGTTTGGCCCCATCAACTTGCTCACGTACCCAAAAACTGTCCTGAGGACCCAAAGATTCCTGAGGTTCGCTACGACTCTCCCACGGGAGAGAGTAATGGGCCCGGAGACCAAGAGTTGGAGCGTCGATAACATGACCCAAAAATGATTGGCCCTCAAAGCTGCCGGTTCCGCGATCGATCTCGGTTGCAATACTTATTCGGCCAATAGAGCTGGGCGAGCCTAGTAGGGTAATAGTTCGCGCTTCTTTGTCGGACTCGCGGGGAATCTTTATGCTATCAATTGCTGCATACAACTGCTCAAAGCTGGCATCCAGCGCATATCTTTCTGCGACTGCGTAAACACCGTGCAAGTCACCAATACCGGTGGGTTTTGTCTGGTTTTGCAGGCAAACAGCCGCCCGATATGCGGAGGTACTAAGGCCAGCTTTTTGTGCTTGTTTATCTATACTCATAATAATGCAAAAAATAAACTATACATCATTTGAATATAAAAGCAATAACTCGAAAGCCGTGTTGTCATTTAGTGAAAGCATAAGTATAATCAAACCCAAATGGAAGGTAACAAGAAACCTGAGGCCGTGGCATTCTCGCGCCCAGCGCCCAAAAAGCGTTTTGAGGCGTTGCAGCCGTTGCTCGCAGGTGTAAAAAAACATTACTCTAAGTTACCAAAGCCAGCAAAACTCTTCGTAAAACTACTACCGCTTCTTGTTCTTATACTTATTACTTTCGGGGTGTATAGAAACGCTAACAAGTTTGCCAGTACCGACCTATGCCGAGGTGAATCGAGTAGCCCAATCTATAAAGAGGCGGCAAATGTCATTAACCCACAAGCTTCATCAAAGCTGGGTGATGTTGTAAGGCGTATAAAACAGATGAAACGCTACGACAGAGACCCTAACTGTATGTACGCGGTTACGGTGTATTATATAAACATCAGCGACGCTAAAAATGCCAAAGAGTCACTCACCAAGTTAAAATCTGTGTATGATAGCAAAACCGGTTTTTCTAAGGATTATCGTAACGGAACAATACCTATAAGCTTTTTAGAAACTAAGGTCAAGGGGCTGGATATTTTATCGAGCCAGGCAGACAAAGGCACAATTAACGTCAAGCCATGAAGCGCGTAGTTAACAAAAGATTGATACTAACAGGTTTACTGATGTTTGTGTCAGTTGTAGGTTTTACTACGTTCTTAGGCATTGCCAGCCCAAAACAAGCCAGTGCATTAGTCACAAATGGCTCTAGCATACCTGATTTTCGTGAAAACGATGCCAATATCGGTAATTGTACTGACTCCAACATCCGTAGAGTTGCAGAGACTACTTGGATATCACTGGCTTCTGACTCAAGCGCTGTAAGTATCAGTAACTTTGTAGCCGGTTCAACAAACAGTGTTGACTTACGTTTTTGGTCGGCTATTTACAAGTGTCATAACAATCCAGACGAAACCACAGATGTTTACTACTCAGAGTTTCGTATTGAGTCAGCAAGCTACAGATTCACGGACTGTGCAAATTCTGGAACTGAGTTCGATATTCCTGAACTTGCGAATAAAAACCTCCGGGTACGTGGTGATGGCGTTACGTCAACCAATCGTTGGTCGATAGAGAGTTTGCCATTTAGTATTAATACGTCTGGTGTGACTGCATCAACTGCGGTCTGTGTCAAAGTTACGGCAAAAGTATATAACAGTTTTGTTTCAGGAGCACCGCGTTTTAGGTGTGTAGCCGACCCAGCCCAGACTATACCGAACGAATTTGGTGCTGTTGATGGTTGTAACGACTCATACGCTGAGAACAACTTTTTAATCCAAGTTCCACCACCCCAGCCAAGCCTAATCATCGAAGATAGGTGTGAAGGCTTATACGTAAATACCAACGGCGACAGAGTGGACGTGTACCAGAATGGAGGGGGTATAGGTAGTGTTAAGCCCGTACCGGGTACAATTAACCTAAAGGGTAGTTACTCATACGGTACAAAGTTTGATGTAGCTGCAATACCTGGGCCAGGGCAGTCTAGTACGGCGCACTGGGAGCCACATATATGGAATAAGCCAGCGCGATGTGAAGAAAGGCTCGAAGCGCATTCAGGGAGTATTAACCTTAAGCCAGACGAGGAGTCTCCCGCGAACGCTGAGTTTAATCCGTATATTTCGTTTACGCATTATGATGTTAATGCGGTAAATAATGTGAACGTTATCTGTGAATATTTTGTCTTGAGACAAAGTGGTGCGGAAGAAGCATTAGATAACGATAATAATGCGACGGCTACAGTTGGCCCTGGCAATTATAGCTGTGACCGAACTGGTGTAAATGCGGTCAGTATATCGGTGTCAGTTTCGGCTGGTGATGAGGTATGCGTTCGAATATCTGCTGAGATTTCTGCTGGCACACTAAACGCTGGTTTAGGCCAAGGAGTAATTGTTTATGATGATAGTGGTGCTATTGTAGAGCGAGGACCAAAAACCGAGTTGTCAGGTGGCAGGTTTTGCGTTCCGGTGGTGAACAAGCCCTATGTCTCTGTATACGGCGGTGATGTAACGACTGGTGCCGGGTTCGAAGGCTCCACTATTCAGCCTTCAGGCGCATGTCCGTCAAGAGCAACCGATCCAGCCAACTATAGTGGTGAGATCAGGGCGAACTTACGAGGCGATAACCAAGGTTCGGGGGTGCAATTTGCGGCATTTGCGCTGGGTGCAATTAACACTACAACCGAAAAGCGTTTCGCGACTGCATCGCTGAACCAGGGTGGTAAGATAGATCGCTTGGCATTTGCAAATACGGGTGCGACTGATCCTGCTGTATCGGGAACATTCGGCGCACTGCAGTGTATCCATGACTTTACAAA
>CAZHBD010000029.1:0-11175 GCA_964530555.1 uncultured Candidatus Saccharibacteria bacterium
ACATCGGGCGACCATTGAAGCGGTCGCTTTGATTGACTCTTCGGCTAGAAAGGCTGGTTACTCCGAGTAATCAACAAACTGCCTGTGCTTGCGATAACCGTACAATTGTGCGAGAGTATTCCCTATGACCGATGTAGTATCACGTCCTCAACCAATAACATTCTGTGCAGCTACCGATAAACTGGTTGATCAATTTGCTCGAGCTGAAAACTTTGAAAACCTGCGCGATGCTAACGGCTTAAGCGACGGCGAGACTGCGGCTGAACTAACAAGGTTAGTGGCTGCAAGCTTTACGTTTGAACTTCCAAGTCCTGCGCATGCAGTGATGTACTTAGCTGGATGGCATGCTACGCTTAGGGCTGACTGCTCAGAGATGTATCGGACGTTACGTCAGCAAGATCCAGAGCTCAGTCGCGAACAAGCCAATCAAAACCCGGAGTTAGAAATACTCAATGGCATACGTCGCGGCGTGCACCGCGCCTTGGTTCGTGAAGAACATGCGCTTCAGCGGCGACGAGTGATTAAGATCCCGAAGTTACCAGAGATATAAGATCCTTTTCGTAAGTAGTTTGCTGGCTTGCCTTGTTTGACCAATAAGCTTATGCTTACAGTAAGATGAAATCCTTGCGCTACAATCAGGCCGGCTTTGGCCATATAGAGCTTGTGTTGATTGTTGTTATTGTTGGGTTATTTGGGTTTATTGGCTGGCGTGTTTATGAAGCAAAGAAACCCAAGAAACAGTTAAGTATTGAGCAAATTATTGTAGATTACGAAAAAAACAGAGGTGGTTTTCCTGAATTATCCGTGAAAGATTATCAAAGTAAAGACAAAAATGATCAGATATACGCACCTTACGTGGCTTATACCGCAGATAACTCCCAGGACTTAGGTGCGGCACAGAGTAACCATTGGATGCACTTGAGCGGAAAGGCCGATGTGATTCAGTCAATGCTTGATGTGCAAGCTCAAAGAATTGCGGCTTCGCTGCAAACCAACGGTTTTTCGCTTGACGCTCATCCCCCGATTAATATTACTTCATCCAGCTTTATACAAAATCCGCCGTATGGGCATGCGGCCAATGGCTACTATGTAAGCAAAGATACCGTGTGTTTGCTTGGATCAAGCGCAGCTCTCGTAACTACTGGCACCTCTCAGCTGTACCTGGACTGCGTGGGTAGGGCTGCGATTACAAAAGCTGCTGCGGAGGTTAAGGGATTCGTTCAGCCCTATAAAGACTATGTGGAAAGTCTTGATATACAGACTACCGATCGACTAGGCGAGCGACATGGATTGCCAGTAATGGCGTACTTTTACCGGCCAGTTATTAAGGCTTCTACTAATTCAGCCTATCAGTACGCTGAAGTGAATGCTCGAGCTGTTGATTATAACGATGGTTTTAACGCTCGCGCGCTCTTCTATAAAAAATCGTCAGATAAACATTGGAAATTTGCTGGTGCCACACAGCAAGGCTTGTTCTGCAAAGACTTACCGGATGCTGATGCCAAGCAAGCGTTAGCTGGCGTTTGTCTTCCTGATAATGCTCAGCTCTAACTAATATCCTTACGACTCATCCCGAGCTGACGCTCACGAACAAATACCAGCGAGGCAAGTCCTAAGTTAAGCGCAGCTGACTCGATAGTAATTGCGAGCGACGCAAAAGTTCGTGGCGAGGCCAAAGCGGTAAGAACTAGGGCCATGCAACCCAAAATAAAATAGGTTATAGCGGTCTCTTCGTGCGGGTGAGTAAACGCATGTCGAACCGTTGGTGTTAACGCGAAAACATCCGTGATGATCACAAACAGCAGAGCATAGTTTGGGTTATCCGTCAGTTGCCACAGCAAAATGCCAGCGATTGCGATAGATTGGCACAGAGCATCGAACTTCGTGTATTTACGGGTGCCTTTAAACAAGCCCAGGATCAAGATAGTGGACGAGACTGCAAATAACGACACGCCTAAGACCACCGTGTTGAGGGCCCCGCCGGCTGCTAGTGCAGAAACAATAATAATTCCATTCAGCAGAGTCCAGGTCGACCAGGAAGCGATGTTCGGTTTGTTCTTTCCTTTTATAACATCCAGAAAATAGGGGACGCCCGCCAAGAACTCTACGATGGCTACGGCAACGAGTAAGGCATTTCTCATGTTCGTGACTTCTTATGCAGGCTCAACAGCCTTACTTAAATATTCTTGGCACTTTGATGGTACTGATGTACAAACCAACGAGCAATGTGATGGCTAGCCCGGCTACCACCGGAGTCGCTTTAAGCAAAAGCAGGGCCGGGATCAGCACACAGCTCGTATCGATCGGCACGCCTATGAAATACCCTTTGGTCTCAACTCGGTTGACGTTGTAGCGTGCCAAGCGAAGTGCTCCGCAGAGCGGAATTAGTACGGCAAGAGCGGATAGCCATGTTGTCTGGTAGTAAGTTGCAATAATTACCATTGGGGCAACGCCAAACGTCACAAGATCGGCTAGTGAGTCCATCTCTGCCCCAAAGTCTGTTGCCTGATTGCGTCGCTTGGCAATGAGACCATCGACGATGTCAAACCAAGCTCCGAGTATGAGCAGCAAGCATGACAACAGGTAGTCGTGATGGATTGCCGCGAGTACTGCAGTCGCACCGCAGGCGAGGTTGGCCAAGGTGGCAACTGTGGCAAAAGTGATGTATTTATGAATTGATTTTGGCAAGGATGGTTTCTCCTGCAATTACACGTTGTCCTGATTGTACCTGAAAAGTAATATTTTTGGGTAAAATAAGCGTAACCTGAGAGCCTAATTTTATAACACCCACTACTTGGCCTTTCTTAACTTGTGTATTCGGCTCAACAAAGGTCTCGATACGGCGCGCCAAAAAACCAGCAACCTGAATCATTTTCACCTTTAACAAACCAGAGCTAATGAGTAGCTCAGTTTTCTCATTTTCTAAAAAAGCGTTCATAGAGTTGGCTGCCCGAAAGCGACCTTCTTGGTGGGTTATCTGTTGCACGCTTCCTGCAATAGGTGCCCGGTTGTAATGCACGTCAAGTGGCGTCATAAATATTGAAACGATGTAGCCAGACTGGGCAACCTCGCTAGTAGTGGTTTTGACTACCCCCAGCGCGCGAGTGTTTCCTTTGTATAGCTCCACGCTGTTATTGCTGAAGGGGATGATATCAATAATCCGGCCATCTGCGGGAGCAATTATATTTTTGCCTTCAGGAGTAACTCTATGCGGGTTACGCATTAAGACGAATTTCCATAACAGCACAGCGCAAATAGTGGAAATCAAAAAAGCTATGCCAGCTTGGGCATCATTATTCATTGACTCTATTCTAACGGTTTTTGACAACCACTGTCCACTACACCAGGCGGATAAGGAGAATTTTTACAGCAGAGCTTCAGCGTCGTCTTGTAATCTTAACGCAAGGGGGGTGAATGGGGCAAAAATGGTTGACGCACGCAGTAAACGATGATACCATAAGCTCTTCAAAAGATTACCCCGAAGTGGGCAATCTTTTTATTTTCGACAGAATGTATAGGTAAGGAGTTATTACTAGTGTTTGAATTTCGAGGACAAATTTCTGCAGAAACTGAGCGGAGGGTGCCATTAGGGCCGCTTAGTGCTTCGGTTGAACTCAGCCGTATCGTCTTAGGCACAGCAGTTGGCCTGGGTGCAGCGTTGCTCGATATTGCCACCGGCGGTGTAGAAAAGTCGGGTCCGACCCAGTTGTCACGGTCTGTCGGTCAGATATCGGTCCGTTCAGAATTAGGGCCTACGGGTTTCCCGCCTGTGGAACCCACGTTGTCTCAAGTGCTTGATCGTCCGTAATAATAATTCCTCAACAGAGGTAAGAATTGCTACAGCTGCGCAGGCTGCATCCATCGTACACTGTTTCTGCAACAGAAAGGTAGTTGATATGGCACACGCAGAACTTGATGATTTTAAGCCCGTCGCAGAGATACCTGTTAAACGGCGTGCGTTAGAAGTAGCAATTGGTACTGGAGCACTCGTTTTCCATGCCCTGATCGGCCCCGAATCGATGAAGCGACGTAAAAGCAGGATCAGTAAGCTGTTTCCCCGTTCGCGACACATTAACCTGGATATCGACACACCGGTGTAGGGACCGACTAAGGTTGTAAGATATTTTGCTGTTAGGCAATAGCGCTACTGTTACAGTAAAAACGTAACCAAGAGAAGGTGACCCTGGTGAACAGATTTGAAGGATTTAATATCGACCCTACGGCGCAAGCGGATGCCGGTGGACGCGCTCGCGACATGGCGCCACAACTTTCGAGCTTAGTCTTTCATTCTACTGTCAGCGCTTCGTCATTTGTGGGGCGCCCCGAACACATAGCTCGACCTGAGCAGTCCGTAGCTACGCAACCGGCTGTTTTGACTGAAATTCCACACTAATTCCCACATTCCTATTTGTAAAGTCCCGGTCTGAATGACTGGGACTTTTTGATGGGTTTTGATACCATAAGGTGGTTCGATAAAAGAGGTTGTGGCGCGGTGGCCGAGGAGTTAGGCAAGGGTCTGCAAAACCCTGTACACGAGTGCGAATCTCGTCCGCGCCTCCACACGATTATGAATCCCTGGGAAAATGCTCAAACCATTTTGCGGGCTGCCGCCCAAAAAGCGCAGGTCGACCCTGAGCTGGTTGCGCAACTTCTCACGCACGATAACCAGATCGATACGCAGCTTACGCTAAAGCACGACAATGGTCAGGAGAAACAGTACCGAGCGTATCGGTTGCAGCACAATAACTGGCGTGGCCCATACAAAGGTGGCTTACGCTACCACCCCCATGTTTCGACTGACGAAGTAAAGGCGCTGAGTTTATGGATGACTATCAAAAATGCCATCATAGATGTACCGTTCGGTGGGGGTAAGGGAGGTATCACGGTTAATCCAAAAGAACTGTCAAAAGGTGAGTTAGAGCGTTTGTCGCGCGCATTTGCCCGTGAGCTCGCTCCTTATATCGGTCCTGACAGTGACGTTCCTGCTCCAGATGTCAACACCACGCCCGAAATCATGGCGTGGATTGCCGAAGAGTTTGGCAACCAGGCGGTTGTTACCGGAAAACCTGTTGAAAAAGGTGGTTCAGAGGGTAGAACTGAAGCCACCGGATATGGCGGTGTGTATGTGTTGCTGGCAATACTTGAGCAAATGAAGCGTCAGCCAAAAGGTATGACAGCTGCAATTCAGGGGTTTGGTAACGTGGGCATTTACGCTGCGGAACAAATGGTACGTTCGGGGATCACCGTTGTGGCTATTGCGGACTCCCGCGCGACACTATACGTTCAAAACGGTTTGACCGATGTTCTGCAACTCGCTGAGGCCAAGCGAGCTAAGGGCTCGCTGGAAGCAGCAGCTACATCTCTGAAGTTGCCGGCCAAAATCTTTCCACCTGAGGCAATATTTGGATTAACAGCGGAAATTTTAGCACCCGCTGCTCTCGAAGGGGCGCTGAATGACCAGAACATGGAGCAAGTAACGGCCGATATTATTCTGGAGCTGGCTAATGGTCCGCTTACCCCTGAAGCTGATAGCTATCTGTCGGAACAAGGCAAGATTATTATTCCAGATGTATTGGCTAACGCAGGCGGTGTGGCAGTCAGCTACTACGAGTGGTTGCAAAATCGTTCTTCAGAACACTGGTCCAAGCAGGCGGTACTGGAGCGACTAGAAAAGCAGATGCGAACCGCCGTGCAAGCGGTGCTCAATGCGCAGCAAGAACACAATTGCACGCTCCGCGAAGCTGCCTATATTGTGGCGTTACAACGCCTGGCTGAAAGCAGACCAAACTAGATTTGGTATACGCTGAGGCAATTGCTATATTTTACCTATGCCAAAAATTAGATCGCGGACAGATGCGCAGTTAAAGGAGCAAGTTGCAAGCGCGCGTAGCTATCGTATGGTCTTACATGGCTTGGGCCTGGTGCCGGCAGGTGGAAACTATGTTCAAGTAAAGCGTCGTATTCTTGACTTACGACTCGATACTTCTCACTTTGTTGGGCAGGCCTGGAACAAGGGATGGCGGTATGATCCTCGCAAAAAGCCGCAGGCACTAGAAGACCTGCTTGTATCAGGGCTCAAATTCAGAGCTATAAGCTCAAGCAGCGCTTATACGCTCAAGGACTCAAACGTCCCGAGTGTGAACTCTGTGGGTGGGCAGAAAAGGCGGCGGATGGGCGTGTACCGGTAGAGCTTGATCACCTGAATGGCGATAGTCATGACAATCGGTTGAGTAACTTACGGATACTTTGTCCAAATTGTCATAGCCTTCAACCCACACATCGTGGTAAAAATAAACAGCGAAGATATGTACGCGCGGGTGTTGGAATTGGTAGACAAGTTTGACTTAAAATCAAATGCCTGAGAAGGCGTGCGGGTTCGATTCCCGCCCCGCGCACCAAATACTGACTTCAGACAAATGACATGTCTCTGCGAGCATAACGAAATAGAGAATAAGATAGTAAGGAATTGACGAATATAGCCATAAGGTGTTATAGTTGTCATATGACGGATATTAGCGATATGCCTCAAGTACAGCCCAGCGGACAAGAGTCGGTTGTAGATTTTGCCAGCATGCATAGTAATGCAGAAAACGCATACAGATTTCACAGGACGGCGTCATTAGTCGGGGCTGCCTTGGTTGGCGTAACAGGCGTCGGCGAAGCATTGAGTATTGTAAATCATGTAGGAGGCGATCGTTTTTTCGTTACGACATTTGGGTTTATCGCCAGTCTGGGCGCTACAATACATCAAACTATCGAAGCATCACGTGCGGGAAGTCGCGCCGCGCAGTTTGAGGTTGCAGCCTTACAAGCTGGCCAAATCCAAGGTCCGCAGCTAGCTCCTTCTGCTGCAAAGTAATAATATTTCTGCTCATACTACTCCACAGTGCTATAATTAAGCACATAATAACGGAGGCTTAGTAAGAATGGTTATCGCAATTATTATCATAGTCGTGTTGCTAGTGTTAGCAGCAGGTGTGTATAACGGTTTAGTACGGACAAAAGTACGTGTTGATGAAGCGTGGAGCGACATAACCGTGCAGCTCAAGCGACGGGCCGATCTGATCCCAAACCTGGTAGAAACAGTCAAAGGCTATGCTAAGCATGAGAAAGATGTATTCGAGAATGTCACGAAGGCACGCTCGGCAATTCTTGGCGCACAAACGGTTGAAGAGACGGCAAAAGCTGATAACATGATCAGCGGCGCTTTAAAAAGCCTGTTTGCTGTTTCTGAGAACTATCCACAGCTCAAAGCTAATGAAAACTTTGCTCAGTTGCAAGCCGATCTAACAGATACTGAAGATAAAGTTCAGGCAGCTCGCCGCTTCTATAACGGTGCTGTGCGTGACCTCAATATCAAAATACAAAGCTTCCCAACTAGCATTTTTGCTGGTATGTTGGGCTTTAAGAAGCGTGAGTTCTTCGAGCTCGACGAAGCCGAAGCCGCTACAGTCAAAAATGCGCCTAGCGTAAAATTCTAAATAGCTGCCTACTTCAAACTACAGCGTGCAATGTACTACAAATGCACGCTGTTTCACCGTATAATAGAAGTATATGTATAGTGAGATTACGGCCAACAAACGCAAGAGTTTGCTGCTCATGGCCACTTTTGTGGGCTTTGTCGCTGCGGTGGCCTACATCGCCGGTCGTTTGGCTGGCGGTCAGAGCTTTGCGCCCTTTGCTATCATTGCGGCTTTGCTATATACCGTTATCAGCTACTTTGCGTCGTCCAAATTGGCGCTTAGTCTGAACGGAGCCCACGAGGTGACGAAACGCGAAGAACCTCGTCTGTACAAAACTGTTGAAAACTTGGCCATTACTGAAGGGCTACCAATGCCCAAGGTCTATGTTATTGAAGACCCAGCTCCGAATGCCTGCGCTATGGGGCGTAATCCCAATGTGGCGGTCGTTTGTGCAACGCGAGGGCTCCTAGACATCATGGATGATAGTGAGTTACAGGGCGTGATTGCTCATGAACTTGGTCATGTAAAGAACTATGACATTCGTGTCAGCATGGTGGCTTTTGCCTTGGTTTCAGTCATCGGTATTATCAGCGATATCATCTTGCGCATGTGGTTCTGGGGTGGCCTGCGCGACGAAGAGGATAACAACAGCGGCAACGCCATATTCATGGCGATCGGTTTTGTGGTTATCATCCTATCACCGATCATCGCTGCCTTAATCCAGTTGGCTATATCTCGTCGCCGAGAATATCTTGCTGATGCTTCTGGCGCTTTAACAACTCGCTACCCAGAAGGCCTCATTAGCGCACTCAAGAAGCTGGAGCAAACTGGTAGTCTGATGCAAAAGCAGAGTACCAGTACTGCCCACTTGTTTTTTGCTAATCCTCTCAAAGGCAAAAGTCTAGCCAGTCTGTTTAGTACCCATCCACCAATCGCCGATCGTATCCAGCGACTCCAAACCATGGGACGTCACGAGTAAGGATATGGCAAAACAATCCCGTGCTACCAAACAAAAAAGCCATACATCCAACTCGTCGCAGCCTCGTCGTCTCAAAAATGCTAGCTATCGTTCATTTCGCTTACATCGCCGTATACGTCCGTTGAGCGCACCGCTGTTGCCAGGACGTAAAATCATGCTCAACTCCTTACGTCTGATTAAGAAGCACTGGCGGCTCTTTGCCGGTCTCGGTTTACTGTATGTGGTTTTGACGATCATGTTCGTGCGGGGGCTGACCTTCTCGGTAGATGCCAACAACATCAGATCGAACGCCCAGGCGTTATTTAATGGGCAGTGGGCTACCTTTTTAACGGCCAGTGCGCTCCTTAGTGCTATTGTGGGGGCGTCTAGTTCAGCCAATGGTTCAAGTGCATATCAGCCGATACTACTGATTACTGTTGCTTTGGCAACAATTTGGTTGTTGCGACAGTTAATGGCTGATAAACAAGTCCGCGTGCGAGATGGTTTTTACAAAGGGATGTATCCGGTTATACCGTTTTTTTTGGTACTAATGATTATTGGGTTACAACTTATGCCCTTAGCTTTGGGCGCCTGGCTGTTTACTACGGTGATTTCCAATTTAATTGCGGTGACAGCAATAGAAAAAACACTATGGTTTATCTTGTTCCTGCTACTCGCGACCCTGTCACTATATATGGTTACTTCGTCTATCTTTGCTCTACTGATTGTAGCGCTGCCCGACATGACGCCGTTCAAGGCATTGCGGAGTGCTCGTCAATTGGTGCTCCATCGCCGTTGGATGGTGTCTCGTAAACTCTTGTTCTTGCCACTGTTCCTAGTCAGTGTAGGTTTAGTTATTATGCTGCCGTTCTTGATCTGGTTGCCTCGAGTGGCTGAGCTGGTTTATTTCGTCATTAGTATGATTAGTTGGCCAATCAGTATTACGTACTTGTATAACGTGTATCGAGAGCTGCTCCATGACTAGATCGGATGTTGCTGCACGCTATCAGAAGCTAAAAGACCAGCTGAACCAATATCATTATGAATACCATGTGCTGGACAAACCATCGGTTGACGATGCTGTCTACGACGGCTTGTTTGCGGAGCTCAAACAGCTCGAAACGGATCATCCTGAGCTGATTGCCGCCGACTCACCGTCGCAACGGGTAGGTGGGGCATTACTCAAAGGTTTTACATCGGTCAAACACCAGTACCGGATGCTGAGCTTGAACGATGTTTTTGATGAGGCAGAAGTTGACGCGTGGTTGACACGGATACAGAAGCTCTTACCGGCCAGTACCAAATTAAGTTTTTTTGGTGACGTCAAGAAGGACGGACTAGCGTGCTCGCTGGTGTACCAGGATGGTGTGCTGCAGCAGGCCGTAACTCGAGGCGATGGCTATGAGGGCGAAGACGTTACGGCGAACGTGCGCACCATTCGCAACGTGCCACTAACCTTACGTCGGACGGCAAAAACCGAGCATCTTAGCAGAGGCCGAACGGACGTGCGCGGCGAGATTGTACTGTTCAAAGACGATTTTGAGGCGCTCAATAAGACTCGCGCTGCAGCCGGACAGCCCCTGTTTGCCAATCCTCGTAACACGGCCGCCGGGACTATTCGACAGCTCGATACCAAACTGGTCGCCGAGCGTCCGTTGAAGTTTTTGGCCTACGATATACAGCGCGCGGATATCAATGATGTGCCAACGCACGAAGTAACCTATGAAATGCTCCGACTGGTTGGTTTTAGTGGCACCGAGCATGCGAAGCCATTAGCCGACACCAAAGCCATTCATGCCTACGCGGCGTACTGGGAAAAACAACGAGCTAACTTGCCGTACAACATCGATGGTTTAGTAGTCAAAATAAATGATCGTAAGCTGTTTGCTCAGTTGGGCGTAGTCGGAAAGAACCCGCGTGGTGCCATAGCCTACAAATATCCGGCCGAACAGTCGACGACAAAGGTCAAAGATATTTTTGTTTCCATCGGTCGAACCGGTGCGGCTACGCCAGTAGCCATGCTTGAGCCAGTTGTGGTGGCAGGCAGCACGGTCCAGATGGCAACCTTGCATAACGAAGGTGAAGTACACCGCAAGGACATCCGAGTGGGGGACACAGTGATCATTCACAAGGCCGGGGATATCATTCCTGAGGTTGTCGAGCCATTGGTCAAGCTGCGTAATGGCTCCGAACAGCCTTTTGCAATGCCGACCCATTGCCCCGAGTGTAACTCTAAACTGACCAAACTCAAGGCAGATGAAGCCGTTTGGCGCTGTCCTAATTTGCAATGTCCAGCTCGCAGCCAAAAACATATCGAGCACTTTGCCAGCAAAGGCGCCTTGGATATCGAGGGCTTAGGCGAAAAGAATGTCATTGCACTCAAGACGGCCGGCCTTATCAGTGACCAGGCAGATATTTACAGTCTGACCAAAGAGCAGGTCGAGGGGTTGGATCGTTTTGCTGACGTCAGTGCTGCAAAACTCGTCGTGGCGATCCAAGATAAAAAACGGCCACCACTGGCGCGATTTATCTTCGGGCTGGGTATCCGCCACGTTGGTGCGCAAACCGCTGTTGATCTGGCCAATCACTTTCACGAGCTAGACCGGCTCAAGGATGCGACGATTGAAGAGTTGTCTGGCGTGGAGGGCGTCGGCGAAGTCGTCGCCGAAGCCATCGTTGCCTGGTTTGCTGACCCGCTTAACCAAGCCTTGCTCAGGAAGTTTGAAAAGCTCGGCGTGCAGCCGCAGAAGGTCT
>CAZHBD010000030.1:0-10744 GCA_964530555.1 uncultured Candidatus Saccharibacteria bacterium
TGGTAACCTTGAGCACGCCGCCGCTTGATAAAGATTGTAACTGCTGGACACTGCCCTTGCCGAAGCTTTTCTCACCTACCAACTTCGCGGCGTTATTGTCACGCAGTGCACCAGCAGTAATCTCGCTGGCGCTGGCACTACCACTGTCAATCAGAACGGTAGTTGGAATGCCTTGTAATAGTGGCGAACCCTCTGATTTATAAGTCTTGATAACTACGCCACCGCGGCGCTCTGTCAGCACGGTTTTATCCCTAAGCCACATACTAGAGACACTCACCGCAGCATCCAGCAAACCACCCGGATCACCCCGAAGATCGAGCACTATTCCTTTAACCTGAGCGTCTTTAAATTTTTGGGCTGCTTCCTTACTGAGTTGCGCCGTGTCGTCAGCAAACCTGGAAATCTTCATATAACCTATGTTGCCATCCAGCAACTTGCTATCCACGCTTGGTATTTTGATCTCTTCACGTTCAATTTCGACGTCGATAGTCTCGCTGCTATTTCGCACCAACTTAAGCTTGACCTTGGTGCCTTTTGGTCCACGGATCTTATTAACTGCCTCGGTAATGGTGAGGTCGTAGGCACTTTTGCCATCAATTTCGGCAATCACGTCTTTTGGCTTCAACCCTGCCTTCTCGGCTGGGAAGCCCGATAGCGGCGATACCACCACAATACTCTTGGTTTGCGCATCTTTACTCAGTTCAGCGCCGATACCCGTGAATGAACCAGATAAGTCATCGTTAAAACTCTTCGCATCTTTAGCGTTCATATACTCGGTATAGGGATCGTCGGTAGCACGAGCCAGGCCTTGCTTAAGGCCGTCTTCGAGCTTGTCAGTATCGAGCTTGCCATCAAAGTTGTCTTTGAGAGCGCCATAGACCTCATCAACACTTTGGTAATCTAATTTGCCGAGTCCTTTGTTTTGCGAAGTAGTACTTGCAAATTGCCAATCACCTTTACCGTACCGGACACCCACCGAGAACACTGCCATCGTGAACACCACGAACAAAAACAGCTTGGTCCACTTTGGACTTGAAACGCGCGATGACCGGTCGTTTGGAATATTCTTGAAAAACACTAACTACCCCTCCGGAGTTTTATTGCTCTAACTGTTTTATTGTAACTGTATTGTAGGCTTAAGGGAAATGAATAAATTGGAGACCAGTTGTGTAGCGCCAGCCTTCGCTATACTGTCCATCAAGTTGAGCATTGTACTGACTTACAAAAACCGCTGGCTGACCATTCTGGGTTCCTACAACCTCGACATACATAGCATGTCCCCAAGTACCGCTAGTCGAGATTGCCACGTCGCCCTCTCGGGGGCTAGTATCGACAGAGATACCAGCGTTACGGGCAGCCCACGGCCAGTTATTGGCATTACCATAATACATCGGTGCACGTCGTCCCGAACGCTCCACAGCCCATGCGGCGTACGAAACGCACTGACGCGTACAGTAACCCCATCGATCAGGCCCATCACCGTCGACACAGCCAGGACCTAGACGCATACTAAACGGATAGTTTGCATAGGGGTAGTAGCCGTTATTCGGATTACTGCTAAACGAACCGATGGCGTAACGGGCATTTTCAACAGCTTGTTGTTTGCGTAGCTCGCCAATCTTGGAGTTGTTGTCCTTTATTTTTTGCTGGAAGTCGGCTTTCTGCGATTCAGTCGCATTGAGAAGCGATGACTGTTGATCTTGATTTGCCGTAAGCTGGGCCTGAATATCGCTTTGCTGCTTCAGTAACAATTCTGTTTCTTCTTTTTGAGCTCGAAGTTTTTGTTTCAGGGCGGTAACTTTATCAAGGGTATCGCGAATTTTGTCCTTTACTGAATTGCGATATTGTTGCTTGTCCACAAAATCGCTTAGGTCTTTACTGCTAGCTAGCATTTCTAGAGTACTAATCTGTCCTTCGAGATACATAGCTTTAATATTTTCACCAAGGACTTTCTTCTGCTTATCGAGCTCCGCTTGCGCTTCATCAATCTGTTTTTGAAGCTCGTCTCGCTTCTGTTCATTTGTCTTAATCTGTGCCAATAAGGTATTTATCTGATCTTGCAACTTATTAATAGCATCTTGATAACTGTCCGCTTGGATTTGCAGCGCAATAACACTCTTCTTATTTTCGACGTTCTGCTGATTCAGCTGACGAATTTGGTCGTCAAACTGGTCGGCCTTAGCTTGCGGCCAGGAGACGACGGCGCTTAATAGAACCAGGATACTCGCTAAAACTCCCAACTGAAGGGCGTGATCTCGAACATTTAGTTTTTGTATGTTTAGTTTTTTCATGAGCGCCTTAATCATAGCATAATCCTCAATTATTTGCAATTTTTACTAAATTATTACTTAGTTGTCTTAAACTTCAGGTATCGACGTGTAGCTATCAGCGACGAGAGTGCCCCGATAAACACGCCAACGCCAATTTGTAGAGCCACAAATAGCCAGTAGTGCGAAGCAAAGTACTGATTGGAATAATTAATGTCTAAAAATCCAACCGTTGTCGCCTCAAAGGCCGAAGCGGTTACAGTAAACAGCGCATGTAGAATGACTATCGACAAGACTCCTGAAACCACACCATACATAATGCTCTCCACGATAAAAGGACCACGAATAAAGTTAGTGCTGGCCCCAAGTAATCTCATGATTGTTATCTCGTCACGACGGTTGAAGATGGCCATTTGAATAGTATTAAAGATAATGAGCATTGAAATAATCGCAAATATTGCTACCCCGACGATACCGGCGCGGCGGAAAAAGTCTGTGGCGTGCGTTATCTTATCAATAGCATCCTTCCGGTCACCAGAATAGGATGTATCGTCCGACTGCAGGTTTCTAACATCTTTCTTCTCTAAAAATTGCTTGATACTATCAATCTTGTTTGGATCAAGCGGTTTGATTCGTATAGTTGCCGGCAGCGGGTTATCGGTCTGGGAGATAGCCAGTAGCAGATCGAGATTATTAGCATTTTGTCGCTTATAGTTTTCGAGCGCTTGATCTTTGGAGACAAAAGAGACCTCTTTGACATTATCGACTTTTTTAAGTTGGTCAATTAATTGATTGCGAGTCTTAGCGTCTACTGTATCTTTCAAATACACCGAAACATCGATTTTATCGGTCAGTTGGTTCACCGTGTTACCAAAAGTCGCATTGGCGATAACCGAGAACAAAACAATGGTCAAAGTAATGACCATCACCGCCATTGCCGCAACTCCTAACCAGGCGTTACGTATAAAGTTAAGCACTCCAGTACGTATGATTCGACGCAACGTAATGAGTTGGCGCATCATTCTCGGTACTCTCCACCTGCCCGATCACTCACAACCTTACCATCCTGAATGGTGATTACACGTCGCTTCAAGCGATTGACTATTTCTTGGTTGTGGGTAGTCAAAATAACGGTTGTACCGTAGCGATTAATCTTCTCGAGCACTCGAATTACATCCCAAGCGTGTTTAGGGTCGAGGTTGCCAGTTGGCTCATCAGCAATCAGTATGCGCGGTTGCCTCACGATAGCACGAGCAATTGCTACCCGCTGCCTTTCCCCGCCTGAAAGCTCTAGAGGCATTCGTTTTTCCTTGCCTTTGAGCCCAACAATATCCAAGACCCGCGGCACAGTATGATGGATCTCACGGTTACCCATCCCCACCATTTCAAGGGCGAAGGCTACATTTTCATAGACATTTTTATTGGGGAGTAGTTTGAAGTCCTGAAAAACCACCCCGATCTTGCGTCGCAATAAAGGAATCTCGCGGTCTTTCAATGTTTCATAATCAATACCACCAACAATGATCTTGCCACTGGTCGGCTTCTCTTCGCGCGTCAAAAGCTTGAGGAGGGTAGACTTGCCCGCTCCGCTGGGTCCAACAATGATAACGAACTCCTTCGGCTCGACATGCAAACTGATACGCTCCAAAGCCGCAGCGTTCTTGTTATATGTTTTGGTTACCCTATCCAACAAAATCATGTTGTTCCATTATACCAAATCGGTTATGGCAAGATACATTTGATTATTTATTAAAAAGGTGTTTTTATTTATTTATGAATCGCCCGTTGGAGTTAGGGGCCCCAGTTGAAACCCAGCACTGGGATGATCAACCTAGCTATACCGCCATAGAAGACATCGAATGCCTAAATGCAGGTCGCCGTATGAAATATGTACGCCAAGGTGATGCATTCGACCTTACCGTACCAACTCAGGGTCTTGTGGGGAGTGATGGTTTTGGCCGTTGCTGTGGGCTGGTCGTTCATGATCGTTCCTCGGGCAAATATACGTTTGCCCACTTAGAACCGGGCAGCGACTTGCCATTCCGACACTGGGGAGGTCAGTTTCAACCTCCAAGCCCCTGGTCTGAGGAGCGTGACGCACTATTTGTCTATGGAAGCCTTTCGGCAAGACATCACGAGTTAAAGTCCATGCTCAAGGAAGAATATTGGGGCCCAATTGGTTCTGTAGATGAGATCACAGTTGAAACTGGTAAGACACATTGGGGGTTAGCACTCCTGCCAATGCTCGGACAAATAGCCATCGTACGAAAACAACCAGATCAGACAGTCCTCTATTTTCAAGTATTCGCGACTTGATCAGCCAAAGTATGTTCCAAATAAGCATCAATCAACTGATTGAGTTCACCATCGAGAACTGCTTCTGCATTGCTCGTTTCGTACTTTGTGCGTAAATCTTTTACTTGTTTATACGGGTGCAACACGTAGCTTCGAATTTGGTTGCCCCACTCAGCAGACTGATTAGGACCTTTTAGCTGAGAGATTTTTTCCTGATGTTGCTCGAGCTGTAGTTGCGCTAGCTTGGAGCGCAAAATTGTTAGGGCTGTTTCTTTGTTCTGTAGCTGTGATCGCTCATTCTGAATTGAGACTACGATACCTGTTGGTAGGTGCGTGACGCGAACTGCTGAATCAGTAGTATTAACACTCTGTCCACCGTGGCCACCGGCACGGAAGACGTCGATCTTCAGTTCTGTTGGGTCGATACTAACCTCGTTCCCCAGGGCGATTTTTGGCAACACCTCTACCTTGGCAAAGCTGGTTTGCCGTAAGTTGTCAGCATTAAATGGACTCAAACGTACCAGGCGATGTACACCATGCTCGCCCTTGAGTTTACCAAAAGCAAATTCACCATCAACTTCCATTATCACCCGCTTCAAACCAGCTTCTTCCCCTGCAGCTTCTTCAATGACAGTTGTTTTGTAGTTGTTTTCCTCCGCCCAGCGGCTGTACATTCTGAATAACATTTGTGTCCAATCTTGGGCGTCCGTTCCCCCTGCACCTGCAGAAATGGTTAGCAGGGCTGCATGATTGTCAAACTTTCCGGTAAACTTCAGTTGTCCCTTGAGCTCAAAAAAACGCTTATCAATACTATCTAGCTGAGCCTGCAGATCAGCCTTAAGACTGGGATCATTCATAGCCAGCAACTCACCAAGATCAGTCATTTCCATAGTGAGTGTTTGCCACGGCTCAACGCTGGCCTGCAAACGAGCCAGTTCTTGCATTACACTTTGTGCGTGGGTTGAATCCTGCCAAAAATCTGCCGCGTGCGACTCAACTTGTAAGCGTGCAATATCGCCACTTCGTTGATCGAGGTGGATTGCCTTGCTTGCAACAGCAAACGCCTGCTGAAGCTGCTCGTACTTCTTCTGTAGCTCTTGCATGCTGTAAGTATACGCTACTATTTCCAGAGTACGGCTAGTTGCCGGTTGAGTTTTTTTACAAAAGCTTCATCGGTATTACCCAACACGCCAAGTCCCCAAACATTATCAGCGAACATACTTGCGGCAACTGATTCAATGCCGTCTTTGGTAATCGCTTTTATTCGACGCGGCACCTTGTAGTAATCCTCGACGTGTTCATCGAAGAAATAGCGATAACTGTAACCATTAGCAGTGCCGCCAACGGTTTGTCCGCTACGCTGGTACCGTCCAAGTGCATATTGCTTGGCTGCTTTTAGGTCCTGTGGCGCAATGTCACCTTTGAACACTCGTTGCAATTCAGTGATAATGATATCGAAGAGTGCCGTAGCATTTTCAGGCATAACCTGAGCCCCAAACCACCAGTTTGCACTGTTCTTAGTCTGCCCAATGCCCGAACTCATGTGATACACCAGCCCTCGCTCTCGCGCCGTACCGAGGATACGAGAATACAATGTTTCCGTCAGCATGCTGTTGATGAGGCTTAGACAGTCAGTCTGCCCGTCTGACAATCGTTGTTTTTTGAAGGTATCGGCATAAAAGTAAAGGTTATCGATAGTGTCGTTAGGTATATATAGAGGACGCGAAAGCCGCCGAATAGGCTCTTCCGGCAGAACTAAATGACCTTCTCCTTCAGGCAATTCAACAGCACCGAGTAGCTTCTCAATGAGATGTTGACGACTTTTAGTAATCTTGCCGGCTATAACGAATCGCAGATTGCTACTGGTGTGAGTTGCTTGGTAGTGTTGCCGTAGGTCGTCAACTGTAACATTATCCATGAGCTTGAGCCGTTCTTGGTCGGTTAGCACGCTAAAACCATACCGTTCTCTCAGCGCAAGACTCAAATGCCGAAAATGGTTGTTGGAACGAGCAGTTAGCTCTTCGCGTACATTACCAAATTCTGCCGTAAATTCATCATCTAAAAACAGTGGCTTCGTAATCGCCACCAGCAGGAGTTCTAAGATGCGGTCCCATTCAAAGTCGGCACATTCTGCCTCATAGATAATGTCGTATGTACCGGTTGAAGCGTTTGAGTATGCCCCATTCTTTTCAAATTCAGCTTGGAACGCACGAGCACGCGGGATAAGCTCATTAGCGCCCAGCACCACGTGCTCCATCAAGTGTGGAGTTTCCCACTTTTCTTTCTCCACCAGATATTCTCCAGCCCGAAAGTTAAACTCATAGGTCATCACGCTAGCACCAGGGATATGAATCAGCAACCCCTTGGCACCATTATCAAGCACGATCTCTTGGACAGTATGCTTCATGTCGAGCTACTTTTTACGTTTTCCTTTTGCTCGGCGCTTACGCTCTGCTTTTCGGGCTTTTTTTCGCGACGCAGTGGTGACTTTTTTCTTACTACCCGCACCTTGCGCTGCAGCTTCGGTAAAATCTTCCTCGTGAAACTCTTCGGCTTCAATGATTTTATCGGCGTTATCAACTGATTGGCGCGCCGCTCGTGTGAGGGCCGTTTCTGCCGGACGATCGAGTTCAGATTCCTCGACAGGCTGAGCGTTAAACAATGCCTGAACAACATTCTGTCGAAGCTCACCCTGCATCTCTTCAAACAGGTGTTGCCCCTGACGACGATACTCTACTAAAGGATCTCGCTGCCCTACCTGTATCCAACCAATCCCCTCGCGAAGATGATCCATGTTTTCCAGGTGTTGCATCCAGAGATTATCAAGAATTTGTAAGTACACATCACGTTCGATTTTACGCATGACTTCAGCCGTAAAGGCTGCTTCACGCGATTCGTATAGCTCAAGCGCCTGAGTTTTGAGTACCTGACCAAATTTATCGGCCGGCGTATCAAATAAGCGATCTAACTCAGCTTCATCAAATGGGAACACCTCAGTGATCTGTGCTTCATACTTATCTGTCGTAGCCAGGGGTGACTGAGCGAGTACCTCGCACATTTCTTCAATCAAGATGTGTATACGCTTTTTAATATCGGGCTGGTTTAGTATCTCTCGGCGCATGCTGTACGTCGCCCGACGATGACGGTTCATAACATCATCGTATTGAACGACATTTTTACGCTGATCGAAGTTGAAACCCTCTACTTTCTTTTGGGCTGCTTCGAGGCTTTTGGAAATTACACGGTTCTCAATAGGCGTTTCGTCATCTACTTTTAGCCGCTCCATGATAGCACCGATGCGTTCGCCGCCAAAGATGCGCATTAGGTCATCCTCGGTACTAACAAAGAATTGCGTTACACCAGGGTCACCCTGTCGTCCGGCACGGCCTCGCAGCTGATTATCGATACGACGTGACTCGTGACGCTCAGAACCGAGGACGAACAACCCGCCTAGCTCTTTAACCTCATCGCTTAAGACAATGTCGGTGCCGCGACCAGCGATATTGGTGGCCAACGTCACCGCACCTTTCTGCCCGGCACGAGCCACAATGGCAGCTTCTTTTTCATTATTCTTAGCGTTCAAGACCTGATGCGGAACGCCAGCTTTAGTCAGTAATCGGCCGAGTAGTTCGTTTTTCTCAATCGACACGGTACCCACCAAAACTGGCTGACCCTTGTGATAGAGCACCTTGATTTCTCGAACAATTGCCTTGAATTTACCAAGTTCAGTCTTGTAGATACGATCCGGCCGATCAATACGTGCCAGCGGACGATTCGAAGGTATCTCGATAACATCGAGCTTATAAATCTGATGGAATTCTTCGCTTTCAGTTTTAGCCGTACCAGTCATGCCTGCCAGCTTTTCATACAGACGGAAATAGTTCTGGAAGCTAATAGTCGCCAGAGTCATGGACTCTTCCTGAACCTCCACGCCCTCTTTGGCTTCGATTGCCTGATGAAGCCCTTCGTTATAGCGACGGCCTCTCAGTAGCCGACCCGTGAATTCATCAACGATAACCACTTCACCATCGCTGGTGACTACATAATCTTTGTCCCGCTTAAACAGCGCCTCAGCGCGCAGAGCTTGTTCCATATGATAAATGGTTCGAATGTTTTCAGTATTGTACAGCCCAGAAATACCGAGGATCTTTTCAACATGCTCCACACCTTCGTCGGTCAAAACGACACTTTTACGCTTCTCGTCCTTCTCGTAGTCTTTGTCCTCTTTGAGTTGTCGTGCAACTTTTGCAAACTGTGAATAAGCACTACCACTGGTAACGGCGGGAGCAGAAATAATAAGTGGCGTTCGCGCTTCATCTATTAGAATCGAGTCGGCTTCATCAACGATAGCAAAGTGTAGCTCTCGTTGTCGGAGCTGTTCTACTTCGCGAACCATATTATCGCGCAAATAGTCGAAGCCATACTCGTTATTGGTACCATAAGTTATGTCTGATGCGTACGCTTCTTGGCGAGTGCAAGGCCTCAAGTGGCGGAATCGTTCATCTTCGTGATCTTTGTTGGTGTATTCTGGATCGTAGCGATATGACTCGTCGGCAATGATCACCCCAGTACTGAGGCCCAAAAAGTCATAAATCTGGCCCATCCATCCGGCATCACGCTGAGCGAGATAATCGTTAACCGTGACAAAATGGGCGCCTTTACCGCTGAGCGCATTGAGGTAAATCGGCAAGGTAGCAACCAGCGTCTTGCCTTCACCAGTCTTCATCTCAGCAACATTACCTTCATGGAGAGCCATTCCACCCATGAGCTGCACATCAAAGTGTCGTTGACCAAGTGTGCGTGTCGCTGCCTCGCGTACCACAGCAAATGCATCAGGTAATATTTTATCCAGACTGTCGTTATTAAGTCGTTTTTTTAGTACGTCAGTTTGCGCGCGCAACTGCTTGTCCGACATCTTATCGTATTTTGCCGCCAGCCCATTAATAACCTTTGCTCGCTTCTTATAGCGTTTAATGGTCTTGGCCTCGGGATCACCTAGAACACGCTTGAGTGCTTTTTTCACAAACTACCCTTTTTCCACCCTTAATCTGAAACTCTGTACCATGATATTGTACCGTACTTCACTTGAGGTGCGAACGTAATTTTACCAACGTTTCACACTTGCGTGGGACGTCGTTTAAATCGTGCCAGTAAACGGCGATGGAATTTCTCAGAAGTATGCAGTTCTTTATACTTTTTGAGACGATTTTTTAACGTAGTTTCTACGACATCAACTGCGGCATATATGTTAATGGTGGTTTCTTCAACGCGGATAGTGTCGTGCGGTAAATGTAGTATAACTTCACATGTACGCTCTTTTTTGTTCTTTGACTTGCTCCCCTTCAACTTGACTTCGGCGTGAGCAGACTTACGCGCATGAACCGACATATACAGATCTAGCCGGCCAATTTTCTTGTTAACGTACTTCTGTAAATCCTCGTCTACATCAACGTGCTGCCCACTAATTTCGATTTTCTGTATCATACTTGTTCCTTACCCCCCATAAACGGCCGTAGAACCTCTGGGACCACGACATCGCCGCCTTTAGTTTGATAATTTTCGATAATGCCGATTAACGGACGTTGCGAAAAGACAGTAGCGTCGTTGGTATGGACCAGTTCTACCCTGCCATCTGTACGCCGTACCCGAGTTTTCATAGCGCGCGCCTGATAATCAGTTATGTAATCGGCGGTATGAGTCTCCCGGTAGCGCTGCTGGGAAGGCAGCCAAACCTCTATATCGACTCCTTTTGCGTTTGGACGACCAATGTCTGCAGTACATTTCTCAAGCACGCGATAAGGCAAACCGAGTCGCTGCATCAGGTATTCCTGAATAGCAACCATAAACAAGTGTTCTTGTAGCGAATTGCCAGCAATCGTGAAACTTTCCATCTCAAGCTTATTGAACTGGTGCAGACGGAAAATGCCTTCGGTATCCTTGCCATAAGTGCCAGCCTCTTTGCGAAATGCGGTGGTATAGCCAACGTAGCGGAGCGGCAAGTCGGACTCATAGAGAATTTCGTTCATATACATCGGAGAAATGGTGTGCTCCGCGCTGGCATTAACCCAAAGGTCTTCATCTTCCAACTTGTACGTCTGCTCTTCTTTATTGAGCCGTCCTGTTGCCTCAAAGACCGCTTTTTTAGCAACAGCCGGAGGTAAAACCGGCACAAACGGTTTTGT
>CAZHBD010000031.1:0-10018 GCA_964530555.1 uncultured Candidatus Saccharibacteria bacterium
ATCATCGGAAAAACGATAATGTTAGCCAGGGGTGCAGCCTGTCGTTCGTTCTTAGCCCAACCACCAACGCTCAGGCCAATACCTAGGATAAGCACCAAGCTAAACACCAAGAAGATGGCAAGTTCAAAGAAGTTCCCGGCTACCTTGAGGTGGAATATCGGCGACATCGCCACGGCGAACATCAAGGCAATTGTCAGCAGGCCAACTACTGCGTTACCGAGCATGACGGACAAAAAGTACTGCCACGATCGCAATGGCGTTGTGTGTAGCCGCCGCAAAATGCCCTGCTTCTTTAACTCAGGGAAGATGTTAATCGGCCCAAAGATGCCCGAGCCAAGAATGGCGAAACCGAGTAATCCTGCGAACGCATAATCGAACGATGACAAGCTTTTCTCGTTCAGTTGCTGTGCCTTAGCGCTAAATGGTGTTGCCGAGGTCTTAACTAGTCCTTTGTTAATGGCAGCAAAATACTGACCCTGCAGAATCGATTGAATGGCCTGGCCACCTTGGGCACCGTTTTGCGTATAAATAACTTGTGCCTCCCCAGACGGAATGTTTTGCCCCTGCTGCACTTCGCCAAAATCGGCCGGCAGCACAATAGCTGCATCAAGTTGGCCTCGTTTCATCTTCTCTTTGGCCTTATCCATAGTGGTTACTTTTTTGTCTACCTTGAGGACTTTTTGCTGATCCAATGTCTGAACGAACTGTGTGGCCGCCTGCGACTGTGATTCGTTGAGCAATGCTATGCGGAATGAGGTACCGCCGTTACGATTGGCAAATCCAAAAACAAACAAAAAAATCAGCGGGAACAGAAACGTAAAAAATAAGGCTGTCGTGTCGCGAAACAGCCGCTTAAAGTTGGTCACAAAAAACACCCAAACGGTAAAAAGTTGCTTCTTTAGACTCATGCACCCAACCCCTTTCCGGTCATTTCAATAAACACATCTTCCAGATTGGCTTGCTCGACTTTGGCCGCTTTCTTAAAGCCTTTTTTCAGCAACTGTTTGATCAAGTTTTTTGGCGTGTCCAGCGCTATAATTTTGCCTTCGTCCATGATAGCAATTCGGTCACAGAGCATTTCTGCCTCGTCCATGTAGTGTGTCGTCAAGATGACGCTAATCCCACGATCTCGGACTTCTTCAATGAGCTTCCATAGGTTTCGCCGAGCTTGGGGGTCCAGGCCTGTGGTGGGTTCGTCAAGGAAAAATACTTTTGGATTATGCACCAGCGCAGCCACAATACTAAACCGCTGCTTTTGGCCACCCGAGAGGTTTTCGACAAAGCTGTCAGCTTTTTCTCCCAAATTAACCTCGTCCAAAAATTTCTTTGGATTCACTTTTTCCCCATATGCTGCAGCGAACATATTAATAAGCTCAGTTAGCTTCGTCTTGTCCTGAAAGCCTGGTGACTGTGGCTGCACACCAATGATACCGCGGATTTCATAAGGATGCGACGCGACATCAATACCGTCAATGGTTGCCGTACCACCGTCAATCGGTCGTAGCGTCTCGATCATTTCTAGGGTCGTCGTCTTACCAGCGCCGTTCGGCCCTAATATACCGAAGATTTCGCCCTTCTTGACGTCAAAGCTAATACCTTTAACAACTGTTTTTTCGTCATAGATCTTGGTTAATCCTTTGACAATTAATATAGGCTTGTCGGATCTTTTCGTCATACGACGCAGTATATCAGAGTCCACTTAACGAGTTAAGTAAATCGTGGATCAGCGTAGATACAAAGAGTTAAGTAGTGAAATCTTAGGAGGATAGGGTCGAGTCTTACGACTCTTACTTTTTACTCGATTACTTGCCGTAGTAAGCTATATCGCCCACACGCCCCGACTCAATAGCACCAATCTGCTGATTGTACGCATCATTTTGTGCTGCCGGTGGCAAGTTAGGATCAATATCAACTAGGTCTTCGATATTGCCAGGCCTGTTACCAACAACAACCCGGTAGTACTTTTCTGGTTGGTCAGCCATCTCCGCCGAGCTGTTGTATTCGTTATAAACAAGGGAAATGTCAGCCCGCTGCTCTACAGGATGAAAACGATCATCGCCCGTTGAAGCGGGTTGAAGCTCAGTCCCCTCTGGAGCAATTTTGACAGCCACATCACCCTCACGGTCAATCAGCATAAAGGCATACCGGTTTTTGCCGAGCTTTAGTGGGTTGACGGCAGCAACAGCATGTTCTGGCATATTTGCTGTGTGGGGGATTTCAAAACCACGCTCAATGGTGGCATCTGGATAGACCTTACCGTCACTAAGTGTTTGACCGATAAGCGCTGCTTGCTCCTCAACGCTTGGCATTTTTTCTAGCTTGGCAAGCGTCGAGTTGTCAACACACCCAGATAGAGCAGCTAAACCTACAGCAAGTGAAGCTCCAGTTGTTCGAATTAGACCTACTTTTTTGCTATTTCGGCCCTTGATAGGGTCAGCATCGATTTTCATGACGCTATTTTATAACTTTTTTATAATTTAGTCAATATTACATAGAACGACCCAAGGGTGGACCTCGGGCCGTCGCTTCAACTCAACGAGAGAGTTATTTGTTGCGCTTAACGGTCAAGAAACCGTTGCGTGGGTTTTCGTTAACTTCGAAACCTGCAGGAAGATCTGTTCCTTCTGGGCGCTCGTCTTTGCTAAAGTAATAGATTTTTTGTTCCTTACCACCGCGAAGCGTAACGTTCTTTGAGTTTAGGTAATATGTTACACCCTTTGAGTTTGTGTGCTTGTAAGCCATCGACTTATCTTCTCCCTCTCTTGGAATTAAGTTTGCACAACTACCATACCCCTGGGGCTTTCGGCTTGTCAACTAAAAATTGTGAGTTTTACACCTATCACCCCTGTTATGCCAGATCGCGGAGTTCCGCTCGAACCCAACTGTCAAGGCCGAAACGTATAACAAACAGCGCCAGGAATAAGCTGGCGGCCACAAGGCTCCAGCCCGCCAAGTCGGGAGACCACTTGGGAGATATGAAATCAAATTTGTAGAGACTATCAGGGATATCTTGCTGCTGAATGCCATGGCTAGCTATATACTCTTTGATACATGGGATTCGTCCGCTACCAGACAGCCCTTTCGGGAACTTTTTTTCACATTCAGCTTGAGCATCGGTATAAATCTTGTCGTTTTGCCTGCCTACCCGCTCACTTTCGGCAGCGACTAATCGTTCGTAACGGTACTTGAGCTGTATTGGCGGTTTGATTGCGCCTGGACCTGATGACAGATCGGTATTCATATGGGCATATATGTAGGCCCGTAGTTTCTTGAGCGCCCCCTCAACGTCACCATCCGCTTTATCTGCCGCCAAGACCTCATCACGCAAACGGAGGGCTGTTACGTTATTGTTGCGCAGTGCAAACACACTGATCACGACGAAAACGACCGCCAAGACCAAGAATATCCATGGGTTGATAGGCCTGAGACGCTTTTTAAGATGGCGGAAAAATGTTCTATCCATGAGCCAAGTACGTTACATTTAGTGGTCAACTACTGCTCTCAGTCTAGCATAAGCAACATCGTTGCGTGGTAGACTAAACACATGCATATCTTCTTCTCTGGCATTGGTGGCGCTGGCATTGGCCCCTTAGCGCTTATAGCCAAACAGGCCGGCTACGAAGTGTCTGGTTCCGACAAGCAAGATTCTTCCTACATCGCCTACTTGAAACAGCATGGCATAACCAACATTACGATTGGGCAGACCAAGGAGCATATCGCCCAGGTGCATGCGCAGCATCGTATTGACTGGTATGTCTACTCGTCCGCAGTCGAGAAAGAAAACCCCGATGCACCAGAATTCCAGTTTGTTGATGAACAGCGAATCAAACGCACCAAGCGCGATGATTTCACCAACCAAATCCTCCATGACAAACAGCTCAAGCTAATCGCTATTGCCGGAACTCACGGTAAAACAACGACCACCGCTATGGTCGTCTGGCTGTTCAAACAGCTAGAATTACCGATTAGCTACTCGGTCGGTGCCAAGCTCAGCTTTGGTGACATGGGTCAGTACCAAGCTGGCAGTCAGTACTTTGTCTATGAGTGCGACGAGTTCGACCGCAACTTTTTATCATTTCGACCGTATCTCAGCCTCATCACTGGCGTCAGCTGGGACCACCACGAAATTTACCGAACGCGTGAAGACTACCAAGCGGCGTTTAACGAATTCATTAGCCAGTCCGAGTGGACCTTCATGTGGGAAGAGGATTACGACTATCTAAGCATTACGGGCACCAATCATCTGACGGTACTGGAGTCAGACCATCCCGACATTGATAAGCTCGAACTACCCGGGCACTATAACCGTCTTGATGCCTGGTTAGCCATTCAGGCCGTTCATGAAGCTACCAAAACGCCGTTATACAAACTCCGCGACTTCATGAACCGCTTCCCAGGCCTGCAACGTCGGATGGAAGCCATATCACCTAATCTATACAGCGATTATGCCCACACGCCCGAAAAAATCCGCGCTGCCATGGGTGAAGCGCTGGAAATGGCTGCCAAGCAACAGCAAAAAGTCGTAATAGTCTACGAACCCCTGACCAATCGACGCCAGCATTATATGATGAACGACTATGGTGACTGTTTTGCTGGGGCAAGCCACGTGTACTGGATACCCAGCTACCTTGCCCGCGAGGACCCTAACCAGCGCGTCATCCCGCCAGCCGAACTGATTACACATTTGCCCGACCCAAGCATCGCGACACCTATGGAGCGAGACGAGCAGTTAAAAGCAACAATTAAAGGGCATCTGCTGGCCGGTGACATGGTGGTCGGCATGGCGGGTGGTGGCGGGGGGAGTTTAGATGAGTGGCTACGTAGCGAGTTCCGTAACTAAAACACCTCTTATGCTATAGTTAAACCGTGAAACTGTTTAAAAGACAAACCTCGTCAAATCAAACAAAACGAACCGACAATATCCTTTTGATTTTGATTGTGGTAGCTGGTATATGCGGCTCAATTTTCGCTGGTTTCTCGGTATATTCACGCAATAAAGAATTCCTGCTTGGCCGAGCGGAAACGCTGGCCGCCGCACTGCCTACCAACGAAGTTAAGCAACTCAGCGGCACAGAGGCTGACCTCGATACAAGCAACTACCAGGACCTCAAACACAAGCTTGGTAGCGTCGCCCGCGCCAACAAAGATGTCCGGTTTGCCTATCTTACCGGCATAAATGCTGGCCAAGTATATTTTTTGGTCGACTCCGAGGATTCATCGAGCAAAGATTACTCCCCGCCCGGCGAAACGTACCCTGAGGCCACCGAAGCTTTTAAAAACTCGTTTCGTACAGATGGCGCATTTGTCGAAGGACCAACAAAAGACCGGTGGGGTAATTGGTTTTCAGCTATTGCCCCGGTTATTGACCCCAAAACTGGTGAGGTTCTAGCAGTAGCTGGTATAGATAGTGCTGCTTCCAGTAACTTTGTCCAGATCGCACTGTACAGCCTCTTCCCTCTCGTCTTGGCAGCCATCCCGTTTATCGTCCTATTGCGGGAGCGCAAAGTTAAAAAAGCCGAAGAAGAAGTAGCCATGCTAAAGACACGCTTTGTATCAGTGGCATCACACGAGCTGCGGTCACCTCTGAACGGACTGCTATGGGCTATCCAGAGTATGCTCAAGAAGCCGTCTGGCAAGGAACAAGAAGAATTGCTGACTGATATGTACGTCAGCGCTGAGATGTCATTGGCGACGGTCAACGAAATTCTCGACCTATCAATATTCGATCGTGGTAAGGGCAAGAATATGCACCGTGATCCCGTGGATTTAGTGGCGCTTATGAGCGAAGTACAAAAAGCCCTTAAGCTAGCGGCCAAAGAAAAGAACGTGGTTATTAAACTGTCAAAATCTTGGCCGGCTGTCGCACGAGTTGTTGGCGATGCAGGAGCCCTTAAACGCGCATTCATGAACATTGTCAGCAATGCCATCAAATACAGCCCTGACACGGCACAGATTACGATAGAGTATTTGCATGAAAAGGGCCAACACGTGATTAGCGTCAAAGATTCTGGGATTGGCATACCGAAGGATGAGATTGGCCGCGTTATGGAAGGCTATTACCGCGCCCGCAACACGACCAAAATCGAATCGCATGGCACTGGGCTGGGTCTGTGGGTCACGAAGCTCATTATTCAAGAACACAAAGGAAAGATTTGGATTGAAAGTGCCGAGAATGTTGGCACCACAGTACACGTTGCACTGCCCGAACTATCAGTCGACGTAAAACAAATTTCTTAATCGCTTATACAAGGTCGAGCGCTTGCTTGATCTGCTGAGCAAAACCATCGACATCAAGGCTGGTTTTTGACAAGTACACACTTACCCCGCCTTTGAGCGCCGAATACAGTGTGGTAGTCGTGTTGTCGTTTGTCATGATAATAACCGGGATATCTTTGCCCCAATCCGTATTGCGTATTTTCTCAACGAGCTCTAAACCGTCCATGTTGGGCATATGGATATCTGTTACCAATAAGTCGGGTGGGTTTTGCTCGGCCTTTTCAAACGCCTCCACGCCGTCGGCTGCAGTCGTTGTTCTAATTGTTGTCACATCGGCCAATGCTTGCGCCAGACTAGTGCTGGCTAATTTGTCATCCTCGGCAATCAAGACGTTCTTTATGAGATCTTCAACAGTCATATCTAAATCATACTTTGCCAAACTCAAGCTAGCAACAGGGTTGTTGATAACACACAGACTGAGTCTGTGCTAATATATCTTTTTCGTGGCAATCTCATAGGTGCAGCCGCTCGGATCTTGCACAAAGGCATAGCGCAGCACGACACCATCGGTAACGGGGATTACGATGGTAAAGCCTTGCTTCTCCAGTTCTTTCAGATCGCTTTGCAGATCATCTGAGTAAATAGCTATGTGATTTTGAATAAACTTTACCTGAGGATGTTCAGCGTCTTCAAACTGCCATAACTCATAGGCCGCTTCGCCCTTCTCAACAGTGGCTACTTTTGCTTTGGGCTCAGGCTTATCAAACTGGTTGCGAATGCTGAAGCCGAGCCTTTTGTACAACTCGACAGCTTTTTCAAGATCATCTACCCGGACACCTGTGTGTAATACTTGTTTAAGCATCAATGCGCCATTCCTGCCTTGGGTTATCCGAGAAGTGCAAGTTGTCAAACAGCACAATGTTTTTGGGCTTGAGACGATAGAGTTTGTGTGGATTTTTGCCAGCTTTTACGTCTGCTACAAAGTTTGGGTCTTTGCCAAGTTTTTTGGTATATGCCTCTCCAATTGCGTCATCAAAGTCCGAACCAAGGCATTCAGCGTCACCTTCCAGCGTGATGCCTATAACGTAATCTTCGTTAGGTGTATTTTCGTGGACAAGCAGGTACGCAACCGCTTTGGAGTTGTCGGCAATCTCCTGCGAATGACGTCGCGCCTCAGTACTAAACCAGTGCAAGTTCAAGTCGTCATCAGCATAGAAGTGAACTGTACACAACCAAGGCTGATCACCGCGGCTGGTAGCGAGCTGCATGATTTTCAGGCTTTTCAGGGCATCACGGATGAGGTCTTCTTTGCTCACCTGTTGTCTCCTTTGCCCTTGATAACACCACGG
This sequence comes from uncultured Candidatus Saccharibacteria bacterium, assembly GCA_964530555.1. Lineage (GTDB taxonomy): Bacteria > Patescibacteriota > Saccharimonadia > Saccharimonadales > AWTP1-31 > CAZHBD01. The sequence goes on from CAZHBD010000031.1 coordinate 7,566, forward strand.
GCTTGGCGCGACTTCAACTTCTCGATATTCCCTTGCATAATTTCCTCAAAGGTCAGACCTAAACTGTTTGCCATTACAGCGATATACCAGACAACGTCGGCCAGTTCTTTGCCGAGCTCGGTTTTGTCCTCTGGAGTAACTTTGCCTTCATTATAGGCAACAATCTTTTTCCACTTCTCCACAACTTCGCCTGCTTCGCCGGCTACACCCATGGCCCAAATGGTTTTGTCCATGAGTGTGTCAACATATTTCGGATCTGTGTAAGCTGTGGTTAATGCCAGTTTTTGGTATTCATCAAATGTCATGTTTCCTCCTTATTTATATTCACAGTAACGCTTACCTCGCTTGATTTCTTCCAGAGCTGCACGCACATTAGGCACCATGTTGCTTGGCAAGTTGTCTGGGTCAAGCCAAACTAATTCACCATGAATCTTTGGCTCAGCATTATAAAGCTCCCCTTTCCACTGTTTCGCTTCAAAAAATTGATCAATCCATTGCAGGTCTGATTCACCCTCTTTAGTCAGTCGATGCATAGTAAGCATGGGCTGTAGATCTTCTAGGCTTAGGACTGCGCCAACCTCTTCTTTCGCTTCACGCATTGCACATTCGGTAAAACTTTCGTTTTCCTCGACCTTTCCTGATGGCAGACCGTAATGGTTATTCATCCAGGCAGTATTTGACCGGAGCACAAAAGCAATTTTTCCTTCATTGTTACGAAAAATGACATAGCTCGCGATATAAGGTCTTTGGGTAGGATACACTTTTTTAGGCATCGTTTTTGATCTTCACTGCTCCCTCGCGCAGCACTTCGACCGCGTCGTCAACAATACGAATAAGTGTGGACGGTTTTCGTTTACTCAAATTGCCCGCATCTACATAAAAGTCGACCTGCTTGCCAAAGTAAGCCATGGCTTCTTCAATGGTATCGGCCGGCTTCTTCCCCGGTTGGTTGGCGCTGCTGGTCATAAGCGGCCCAGTTTCTCTGAGCAATTTGGCGAGTTTTTCGTCTGCCACAACCCGCACAGCCAAGCCATCAGCTCCTTGGCGAAGGTACTCTGTCTTAGGATCGCCCGAAGGAATAACTACACTAACCGCGCCAGGCCAGTACTGCTGAACCGCAGTTAGGTAGCGTTTTTTAAGCCCCAAACCGGCCAGCTGATCAATATCTGCCGCGATTACTGTGCCAGGCTTCTTCTCTCGTTTCTTAAGTGCATACAAACGCTCTACTGCTGGTTCTTGCGCAGCACAGCAAACTAAGCCATATACGGTATCCGTCGGCAGGACACCTACACCGCCGCGGTGCAATAGAGCGATTAACCGCTCGTCATTTAGCTCCTCAAAAACTGCTGCCATCCCTGATATACTACCATTATGTCTTTCGCAGCCATAGATGCCGCCAACCGATTAACGCTTTTACACCATCCAGGCGACTGGTTTAATCAGCATGGCCTCAATATTTTGATTATCCTAGGCGGTGCCTGGCTGATGCGTCGTTTTGGCACGGCGGTTGTTTCTGGGCTACTGCACCGGGCGGTTCGTAACCATAGCTTTGCCACCGAAACCGACCGTAAGAAACGGCTAGCAACACTCGAAAGTCTGATCGACGCCATCATCCATATTGCCGTATGGTTAGTGGCTGCGGTCATGATTATCGATGAACTCGGCATCAATACTGGCCCTTTGCTGGCGAGTGCCGGCGTGGTGGGTGTAGCGCTCGGTATTGGCGCCCAATCGTTTATCAAAGACTTTGTGAATGGCATATTTATCATCGCCGAGAACCAATACCGAGTTGGCGATACGGTGACTCTGAATACTGTAACGGGCACCGTTCAAGCAATTACGGTGCGCACTACCGTGCTTCGTGATGCCGATGGTAGCTTGCATCACGTCCCAAACGGCACTATTACCATTGCCACCAACAAGACGTACGACGTGGGCAAAGTAAATGAGTCGTTGACCGTTCCCCAGGACACAGACCTAAGTAAACTCGAAAAAATTATTAGCACTGTCGGTGCTGAACTAGTCGAAGATAAAGAATTAGGGGCCAAAATTCGTACTACTCCTAAGATGGGCCAAGTAACTGGACTGAACGACAAGGGCTTGGTCGTTGGCGTAGTGTGCGACACCGTACCTGGTGCACAATTTCAGATTCGTAGCGAGCTATATCGACGACTGCTCCCTGCCATCAAAAAAGCCGGCCTTGTGGTCAACTCGACACAGCCAAAGAAATGAATTAACTTATGAACTTTTGAAAGTCTGGTGACTTTTGAAGTTTTTGCAGCTGATCTTTACACCAATAGCTCCACACGTCGCTCGTGTCTGCTAGTGCAACTGCTACAAACTCGTTCCAATTCATCCAACGGAATGCTTCGACTTCATCAGGGTTCGGATGCGGGCCACGTAACAAGCGCGCCACGTAGACTGGACAGACTTCATGCTCGATAACGCCCTTG
>CAZHBD010000032.1:0-9779 GCA_964530555.1 uncultured Candidatus Saccharibacteria bacterium
ATATTTTGCCGGCAGTACCGAACCAGACCCGACCACAGGAAGGGTCGAGCAAATAGACGGCTTGTTACACACCGCCAAAAACACTGGTAAGGTAGCGCTTGGGGGCACGGTTGAGCTAGTCGTGGCACCGTTTCGTCTGGCCGCCGAAGGCCTCCACACAAGCATGGAAGTTGCCACAAATATTGTGAGCCGAGTCGTAAATGCGCCGAACCGAGCGTGGAGCTACGTCCTGCGTACAATGAAGCCAGCTTTCCGAACCGGTATTGAAGAGCGAAGGGATAGCGTTGAGTTCCATAAGCACTCAGCAAAAGTGAGCTGGACAAAAGGTGACTATGATGGAAAAGCCAGATATCACCCTCTCGAAAAGCTTCATACACAAACCGGCAAAAGGGGTGGTTTCGAGACACGCCCCAACCCCAGAGCGGTAAAGCCTGAAGATGTACACATCCCGGCAAGCAACGGCAAAGAAATCAGGCAATCTCGACGCAACAACCGCAATGTTCATAAACAGAATATCTTACGGCTCGAAGGAGCAAAGTATAGTGAAATATATAGCGAATTTGTTCCCCTCTACGACGATGAAATAGCGCTGCGACGGGCGTTAAGAGCCTCAGGGATGACGAAAGCTCAACAAAAGTCAGTGCTTAAAGCTGCAAAGTCATACAATCATGCGCACCATGAGCAGCATGAGCTACATCACAAGCTAACCGAAGCAAAGGAAGGCAGAAGCAAACAAATCAGCAAGCTCGAAAAAGGTGTAAGGCGCAGACAGGAGTTGCTTGATAAGATTCCTGATTTAGAAAGAAAAAGTACTGCAAGGATGGCCAGCCGCGAGGAGCGCATAGAACGACGCAGGGTTCGCAGAGAGGCACATGTAGAAGCCCGTAAGGTCCGCCGCCAAATAAGATATGGGAATCGTCGTGCCGATGAACTAAATGACATTCTGGAGCAACGTGTCGGCGCAACAAAACAAGAAGTGACTAGCCTTTACCAAAGGCTGGCAACTGTTGAGCATAGTTTGGCAACGGGAGATAGCGTTGATTTGGGAGAGCGAAATCCCGATGGTACAACAGTTGAAAGGCCGGCTCAGCAAGCCGATTTACTACATGCACTGGATAATATTGCAGCATTTGTAAGACGTCTGGAGCATAGAGCTTCTGGCTCTACGCCTGTTTTAGCGCGTGAGCTTCTTGACTCTAGAGTTTCTGGCCTTGTAGATGCAAGCGGCGCAGCTATGCCAGCCCTGACCGTGGAGCAGCTTTTGCGCAATCACGGCGTTTTATAGACGGGCTGTTGGATCACCAGTACGCATCTGCGTTATTATATAGGCATGGCCACCTACAAAGTACTACAGGATATTGAGGCTGAAGATAAATTCATCGGCCCGCTGACACTCAAGCAGTTTATCCTTGCAGCCATTACCGCTATTGGGATGTACCTGAGTATTTTTGCTTTAACCAAAGGCGTGTGGTTGGTGGGCGTCTTACTGTTACCTGTCGAAATTGTGACTGGCTTTCTAGCTTTTCCTTGGGGGCGAGATCAGCCAACGGAAACTTGGTTATTGGCAAAGCTGCGTTATTACCTCAAACCCCGCAAACGAATCTGGGACCAGACGGGTATTCAGGAGCTGGTTAAAATAACTGCCCCAAAGAAAATCGAGCAAAACCTGACTAATAGGCTTAGTAGCCATGAAGTGCGCAGTCGGCTAAAAGCTCTCGCCGACACCATCGACAGCCGTGGCTGGGTTATTAAAAATGTGGACGTTAATATGTTCACCCAGCCAGCATATGGCACTGCGGCTGCAGGCGAATCTGACCGGCTCCTGGGGCTATCCTCACTGCCACAACAGGCGCCAAGCGTTGATATTTCAGCGAATGATGATATCTTTAGCAACTCAACAGCCTCACGGCTGGATCAGCAAATCGCCGCCTCTACCTCGCAGCACCAACAGGACGCAGTCGCTAAGATGCAAAAAATCAAAGACCCCAACCAAGCCGATAATTTGTGGTTCATGAACGACAGCCCAGCCGCCAAGGCTAAGGCTCCTGAGGGTTACACCATGTTTGGTAGCCAAGCCGTCCGACCGCATGACACCGAGGAACACCTGCCGAAATCGATGCGCAAAGCTGAAGAGGTGAGCGACGAGCAATCCAAGGCACTGCTTGAAAAGGTTCATCGCGACAAAGAGCACTCACACGATAGTTTTCGTAACCACCGCAGAATTGATCCGTACGAGGCCAGCAAAAAGCCTGCTCCACCGGTGACAGACGTGCCGCCAGCTGATATACTAAACTTAGCAATCGATAGCCATCGTAATGTCGATAGCTTGGCCCGTGAGGCTCAAAAAAATCACCCCCAAGAGCCACCCGAGCCAGAAGATGAAGTGGTTATTCCACTTCGCTAGACAGCAAAAATCAGCAATGTAGGGTGGGTAGTTAGAAGAGTATGGATCCATCGTTAAATCAGCCTCCGCAAAATATTCCTGTTGGCGCCGCTCCATACCCTAACGATTCTTATCAGCAACCCGCCGCCTATCCACAAGCTCCATCGGCCTATGCGCCTGCGACAGCTCCACCCCCAAACTATGCATCTGCACCTCCTGCAGGCTACCAACCCCCAACAGCAGTAGGCCAGCAGCAAGCTACCATGGCCCCCAAAGCCAACCCGAACAGCACCCAAAACGCCTTGCAGATCGCCGAGATTCGCGACGGCATTGTAATCATGAACGATGGGTCGTTCCGATCGGTCGTGATGGTTAAGTCAATCAACTTTGACCTGATGAGTCCGCAAGAGCGGGAGGCGGTAGAATTCAGTTATCAAGGTTTCTTGAATTCACTATACTTTCCGATTCAGATTACCGTTCGTTCACAAAAAGTCGACCTTGGGCCCTACATCGAAAAGCTGGTTAAAATTCGTGGTGAGCACGACAATATGCTGCTTGCGCTACTCATGGAGGATTATATCGATTATATGCAGCAACTGAGCACCCAGACCAATATTATGGATAAGCGATTCTATATCGTCATCCCTTTTTTCCCAGTTGCCGATGCCCAGAAAGCTCTCGAGGATAGCAAGAAGTTTCTCGCCGGCTTGGGAAGTTTGTTTGGCAACAAGCCGCAACAGCAAGTCACGATTAACGAGGGCGATCTAGTTAAAGCCAAGGACGAGCTACGCAACCGCGTCCAGGCCGTACTGGCCGGGCTGTCGCAATGCAATATCCAAGGCCTGCCGCTTGATACCCAAGAGCTGATCGAGCTGTACTACGACACCTACAACCCCGATACAGCGACCCGTCAAGAGCTCAAATACTTCAGTGACATGAACGTACCTGTAGTAACAAAGGGGCAAGGTATGGCACCTCAGCCAAACCTGGACAGGGACTTATAGTAATGGCTATTTTTGGTAAGAAAAAACAACCGCTCGACCCCGTGGCCATCGCTGAAGCGCAACGGCTGCGTGAGCAACAAGAAGTAAATGCCGCCTTTCAAAAGGGCATTACGGCCTTGCGCGATTTTATTGCGCCCAGCTCCTTGGTGTTCGAAAACGCTCAGTTCCATATTGGTACCCGCTATGCCCGCACCTACTACGTATTTGGTTACCCGCGACAAGTCTTCACCGGCTGGCTAAGTAGCATGGTTAATCTAGATGAAGTCATGGATATGTCGATTTATGTCTACCCTGTTGAGAGCCAGACCGTTTTGGAGAATCTGCGCAAAAAAGTAACCCAGCTTGAAGCCGGCTTACAGCTAGATGCCGAAAAGGGACGTATTCGCGATCCCGCCAAGCAAGCGGCCATTATGGATGCCGAAGAAATGCGCGATAAACTACAGGTTGGCGAAGAACGCTTCTTCCGCTTTGGGCTGTACTTTACCATATATGGCAACAGCATGGATGAACTGGAGTTTATTGCCCATAAGGTTGAGTCGATGCTGGGCCAGCAGCTGGTATACTCAAAGCCCGCGACCTCACAACAAGAGCAGGGTTTTAACAGCACAGTACCGCAGTTTACCGACCAGCTCCAGATTCGTCGTAACATGAACACCGGCGCAATTAGCACGAGTTTTCCCTTTACGTCCGCAGATCTTAGCCAGGACAATGGCATACTCTATGGCATTAACATGCACAACTCGGGGCTAGTTATTTTCGACCGCTTTAGTCTAGAAAACAGCAACTCGGTTGTTTTTGCTAAGTCTGGTGCCGGTAAGAGTTTTACCGTCAAGCTCGAGGCCTTACGTAGCCTCATGTTTGGCACCGAGATCTTCATTATCGACCCAGAAAATGAGTACCAACGAATGGCCGACGCGGTCGGCGGTGCCTACGTTCGCCTGAGCCTTAGCTCGGCGACTCGAATTAACCCATTTGATCTGCCAAAAGTTGTCGACACTGAAGAGGCCGATGATGCGCTGCGGAGCAACATTATCACACTACATGGCCTGTTACGACTTATGATGGGTGGCGCACAAGCGCAAATGGTGGCCAACGGCGGGGTAGCGGCCGTGCCCGCATTAACACCGGTCGAAGAGTCCGATCTCGATGCCGCCTTGATTGAAACATACGCGAAGGCCGGCATTACTAACGACCCTCTCACCCATACCGCCACACCCCCAACAATTGCAGACCTATACGACACACTGCTTCATATGGGCGGTAGCGGACCCCAGCTTGCTCAGCGCCTACGTAAGTACACCACCGGAACGTTTGCCGGTATCTTTAGCCAGCAGTCTAACGTAGATATCAACAACCCACTCGTTGTGTTCAACATCCGTGATCTTGAAGATGAGTTGCGACCCGTGGCTATGTACATTGTTTTGAATTATATCTGGAATAAAACAAAGAGCGATGTGAAGCGTCGCCTCTTGATTGTTGACGAGGCATGGCAGCTTATGAAATATGAAGATTCGGCTAACTTCTTGTTTAGTCTCGCTAAGCGCGCCCGTAAATATAACCTAGGGATTACCACCATAAGTCAGGATGTCGAGGATTTTATGGGCTCCCGTATGGGCCGAGCCATCGTGGCCAACGCCAGTATGCAAATTTTGCTGAAACAGTCCTCAAGTGCCGTAGATGTTCTGGCTGATGTCTTCAAGCTCACCAGCGAAGAGAAGAAACGCTTGAGCCAATTCCCGGTCGGACAAGGCCTGTTCTTTGCCGGCCAAAGCCATGTGCACATCCAGATTGCCGCCAGCCCAACCGAAGCCAGCCTCATCACCACCAACCCAGAGCAAGTTCAGCAGATGCAACAGGGCGAATTTAGCCAACCACAAGGAACGATTGACCTTGCTAATCGCTTAACCCCGGGGGTGTAAATGGCGCTACAGCTTGACGACCGACCAGATGAGACCTACAACGATGACGAAGAGCTAGAGCGCCTTGAAAAACTATTTGCCTCTGATGCCGCTAGTGACGAAGATTTGCCCGAAAACCACCCCAGCCGTTCCGACACAGCAACCCCAGAAGAACTAAAAAACACTGAAGAAGATGGCAATAATTCCAGCCTTAACTATACTGGCGACGATGGCGATCAGCCAACCGGCAGGTTAGCCGGCCTAAGGCAAAAAGCTCAGAAGGTTGATAAACGAGCCAAGGGAATTAGCGAAAAGCTTCGTAATAACAAATGGCTGTTTGGCTTAGGCGCTATGGGTGGTGGTGCTGCCATCATAGTTTTGTTGCTCATAGTTGCCGTTTTCAGCAATTATAAGATCATACACCTAGCCGAAAACGTTACGGTGTATAACATGGCTAGAACAGCTCGTGAATTTCGTGAAGCTGCGTCACAAAACACTGCCGAGGCGATTGATGCTGAAGCTACGAGCGAAACTAGACTGGCACAATTGCAAGCCAAGTACGAAAATAGCAAAATTAAAGTGGCTATAGATACCATCAACACCTATCGCCCCGCATCACTTCTAAAAAAGCTTAATGCAAATCTGGAACCCGTTTTCGAGGAAGGACCACCCAGCAAAATCCTGGGTCGTCCGACTAAGGTGTTTAAGGGATGGGATTATAATGGAGTACTCATAGAGAAAACCGATCGAAGTTTTGGCCAAAGATTTTTCCACCCTGTCGAGAGCTATAACGATAGGTTACGTTTTGGTGCAGAATTAAATGCTTTGCTTGAAGAAGACTTTGGAGCTACAAACAGCATTGTCCGCGGCAAGGTTATTCGGAGTTTTATGGAGTCAAGAGGTATCTCTAAGCTGCGCTGGTGGTCGCTGCGTGGCAAAAAGTTCCAAGGCCTTACCAATGAAGCGGCCGAGAACCTCAACGCCACGCAATCATATAACCAAAACCGAACGCCTCGCTCAACTTGTGCAACCTCAGAAATATGCAATGCCGTAGATGAAGCCGCACAGGCTTCCGATGAGGCCGTGAAGTCAGGCGAAGGTCTGACTGCTTCGCAGCTAGAGGAGAAGGTTGCAGACAGATCAGCAAGAACAATAACAGCCAACATTGGCGGCAAACTTGAGAGCGTCGTTTCTAAAACTTCGATTATTTATAGTGTGGCACTTCCGTTATGTTTAATCTACGACGGGTCTCTTCAGAACGCCAAAGACACTATTGATAATAGCGAGGACGCCAACCGAAGAACGTTTTTCATGGTTCGTACCGCTGCCGATCAGATGAAGGCAGGTGCAACCCGTGAAGAAGCAGTCTCGGGCCTCAGCGGCCAATTGGGCGACATTAAGGATTCTGTGCCGTTGCGCCGTGCTTCTGGAGAAAATATAGATTCAGCGAGCGAAGTCAACGCCACGGCATTGCCGCAGTCCACCAGCGTAGGAACATATAGTTTGTTTAATGCATTCCTTGGCGACATCCTATCAAGTGATTCGCTCGACCTCGCCAATACTATTGCAACCAAGGGGTGCGGGGTGGTGACAAATATATGGACAGGCGTCACACTTACCGTTGCCGAGGGTGCACTCTTTTTTGTAACAGGTGGGCTCTCGTCCGGCGCCGAGGAGGGAGCAGCAACGGGTGTAAGAGCACTAATAGCACAGGTTAGCGAAAGAACCTTGGCAAAACTTGGACTACAGCAAGGAGTACGAGAAGCCGGCATAGCACTCACCACCAAAGCAGTGGCAAAAGCGGGCAGCAAGCTTTTTGTCAAAATCGCCTTGCAAACCGGAGCCATATTAGGTGCAACCGAGTTGGCAAAGTTGTCAGTTATTAAACATATGAATGCTGCCAATAATGGCCTTGCTACCAACGCGACGCTCGCGAACCAGGTCGATATGGGCGGCAATCTATACGCCCAAGACACCAACCGCAAATTCTTGTTTGGACGCCCATTAACTAAAACTGAGGTTGCCGAGTCTAAAGTAGCCGATGCAGACTACCTAAAAGAAAGCAACCAACGGAAAAGCATACAAGAAAGATACTTCGCGCTGGATAACCCCCAGTCTCTTATGGCAACCGCTACTTTTAATGTAGGTAGTTTTATAACAGGATCAGGCTTTAATGCTGGAAGCCTGATGTCATATTTTGAGTCTGGGCTGAGCCACATACCTAAACAAATGGCGAGTGTATTGTTAAGCCGGCCAGCTTTCGCAGCCGCCACTACATCTGGCGCTGGCGACTATAACATCGTGCAATGGGGCTATAGTAAAGAAGAATTGGACCTCATTGACAACAATGCAGCATACGCACCATTGGATAACGATTTGGCACTTGATGGTAGCGGAAAAGCGGAAGAAATCGAAAAAACATATAGCAAGTGTTACGACAAGACCGATGGTGAGTTGCTTTCCGAAGGACTGATCGTTCGTACTACTAATGGGGAGGTGGTGGCCAACCAGGGAGATTGCTCTCCGGTAAATCTGGGGCTACGAAACCCGCAGTATGGAGATTTGGTGTTCAGGTGGCGGCTTGCAAAGCGGAACCAAAACGTAAGAGAACATTTAATCGATATGCAAAATGCAAACTAAAAAATCTTGGTCAAAACTAGCACCTCGCCTCATTTTTTCGCTGCTTATCACTATAGTGATTCTTATTGCACAATCAGTCCAATATGTTCACGCACTTACCAACTGCGATATAAGCGATATCAAAGCCGGCCGAGCGTATTATGACAGCTGCGAAACCGACGACGAGTGTACGGCGAACGGTAGTGTAAGTTCGGTCAACTCTGCATCAGCCAGCGGGGCCGTCGGAGACTACCCACTTAAACTACCGGCCATTAGTGATGCCAATAAGTTAGCTGGGGCCATCGATCAGTATATAGCCAGCAAACAAGTTAACTCGCCACTTAAGGGGCTAGGTAAGTATTTTGTTCAGGGAGGCATGCGTGCCGGCATCAACCCGCTACTAGTCGTCGCGCACGCAGAACACGAATCTCAGTTTGGCACCGCAAACACAAAATACAACGCGGCCGGGGCCCACAACTCTTTTGGTCGAACCGCTGCTAAAGACCAGCCAGGAGTTGATACTGGGCGTAAGTGGTATAAGTGGGACAGTTGGCAAGCGAGTCTTTATGCAGCAGCGTACCCTGCCACAGGCAAAACTGACCAACCAGACGACCAATTTCAGTACATCGCTCGTAAGTATAATCTAACTGCAAGCCTGAAAGTATACCTAGAAGGGGACAAATCAAAGGGACTGCCTGGTTATGCTCCATCGAGTGACGGCAACGATGTCGGCGCCTACGAAAAAGCCATTCGCACCACAAGCGATGCGATTGCGCAGCTTGCCGGCGGGGCGATTGACCTCAAACAATTTGGCACCGCCGTCGCAGACTCATCACAAGCCGCTCCAGAAGACACTTCCGGATCAACCGCTAACGATCAAACTGTTATCGCGCTCGATCCTGGTCACGGTGCAGCAGTTCCCGAGTATACTGATACGGTAACCGGACTTGGCGACCGTGAAACATACAATACCCCAGAAACAGAAGATGTTCAGGAGGTAGCAAACCAGGTCAAAGTGGGGCTTGAACAATCTGGCTACAAAGTTGTCATGCTAAAAACAACCGCTTTAGATGCAGTGAATAAACGCCAGAGAGTCGATGCCGCAAAAGCAGCAAATGCCGACCTAGCAATTAGTATTCATACCGATTCTGCTCAGGGTTCCTTCGAAAGCTGGGGAGAAGTATGGCCTCAGTTTGTTGGAGGATACCGACAATCGAGTACAGACCCTTCAAAAAAAGTAACTTTTACGAATGAGGAAGTTGCTAACAAAAGCAATTCATATGCCGACATCTTTGCGCAAGAGCGAGACAAAGCTGAGCATGCAGGCAAAGGAGTCACCAAAAAGGTCCTGGGTCAGTCCTCCTCATTTGCAAAATCTCGCGGTCTACCTACTTTTGGCGACCTGTCGCTGGTGCAGCTTTGGGCAGATACGATACCTTGGGTATATAACGAGGTAGGAGCTCCTCGAGGTGGGCTTAGTCCGACTCAAAAAAACCAGTACGCACTTGGCTTAATTAGCGCCGTCCAAAAAGCCTTACCGCCAAAAAACGCCACAAACTTTACCCTCGACGATACCGGCTGCAGCCAAGCAACCTTGGCTAGCGCACAGGCCAACGGCAATGCAGTAACTACCGCAGTGCTATATGCGTGGTCAGTTTATCGCAGCAGTAGTAGTTCAAATGCTCGCGAAATGAAGCCTGAATACGCCAACGCCGTAAACGCAGCAAGAAGAAAGGGTTTATACATCGGCGGTATTAAGTACCCTGGGGTTGACTGTGGCGGTTTTGTGACACGGGTAATGCTTGATAGCGGTTACGAGCCAGGCTACAACCGAGCCGGTAAAGGCGGTGCTACAGGTGTCCAATTGGCTTGGGT
>CAZHBD010000033.1:0-9641 GCA_964530555.1 uncultured Candidatus Saccharibacteria bacterium
CTGCTGGTCGGCGGCGGTTCCGGGGGGCATATCACCCCGGTGCTAGCGGTCGCTGAAGAAATAAAAAAACGCACTCCAGATACCAAGTTAGTCTACGTGATTGGTAGGGGTGATGCGCTCATTGACCTACCAGAAAAACATCCGGCAATTGATAGGGTACTGTCAGTACGAGCAGGGAAGTTTCGACGCTATCATGGGGAGGGCTGGCGGCAATTCCTCGACGTGCCTACCATGCTCAAAAATATTCGGGACGCTGGTTATGTTGTTATAGGATTGGTCCAGAGTTGGCGATTAATTAAACGAGAGCGACCTGACAGCATCTTTATTAAGGGAGGATTTGTGGGTGTTCCGATTGGCTTGGCAGCAGCGATCCTGCGTGTGCCCTATATCACACATGATTCTGACGCAGTACCCGGCTTGGCTAACCGTATTATTGCTCGATGGGCACGTAAACATGCGGTCGCTATGGATCCGACAGTATATTCATATCCACTAGATAAAACTGTGCAAGTGGGTGTTCCCGTGGCGGCTGGCTACTCGTCTGTTACTAAGGTACAGAGAAGTGCCTGGCGTAAAGAACTGAATATTCCCGTCGATGCCCAAGTTCTGTGTGTTACAGGGGGTGGCAATGGTTCGCTGCTGATGAATGAAACGATAACTAGCATTGCCGCAGAACTATTCCAAGAAAACACACGACTATTTATCATACACATCACTGGTCGTGGCAAAATACAGCCCGTTCAAGAGGCCTATAAAGACGTGAAGGGCAGGGTGCTTGTAGCAGAATTTGTCACAGACTTTTACAAGTATAGCGGTGCCAGTGATCTGATTGTTACACGTGCTGGGGCTAATACTTTGGCTGATTTTGCTGCGCAAGCGCGCGCTTGCATCGTGGTACCTAATCCGATTTTGACCGGGGGCCATCAATCAAAAAATGCTGAGGTGCTGGCTTCAAAACAGGCCATCATTAGTCTTGACGAAGAATTGCTAAGAAAAGACCCGAAACTGCTCGGTGCTGCTATCAGTGATTTACTCGGTGATCCAGCAAAGCGTCAGGAGCTTGGGGCGCACTTGCATGATCAAGCCGTCCCTGATGCTTCCAAGCGCTTGGCCGAACTAATCCTCACCGAAACACGCAGGAGAGCCTGAACAATGCGATTGCGGAGAACATCTACTGGGCCTCGGCAGCCACGTACGCAAAATCAGACAAATCGGACGCCAACTTTTTCCTATCGTGCCAATCGTCTGCCGGTTGAAGATGTTCGCGGCGGGGAGCGTAATAAGCCACAGCGCGTACGTATCACATTCCGTTGGCAGCACGTGCCGACATATCTTATCGGAATAGTGCTAGTAGTTTCGGTAATCTACTCCGTAACATTAAGCACCAACCCGCGCCTAGTGGTTAAGAACGATCGTTACAGTTCGCTACTACACAATCAGGCAGTGTACCAGGAAGCTGCTGCCAAAGCACTGTCTGATAATCTTATGAGTCGGACAAAAATTACGTTTGACTCCTCGGACTTTGATAAGCGCATGAAGCAGCAGTTTCCTGAACTAACAGCAACGGCAGTAACACTTCCATTGATGGGTCGGAGGCCAGTCGTGGAGGTGGTCGTCGGACAGCCTGCTCTTGTTATTCGTTCATCAAGTGGTCAATTCTTACTTGATTCTACCGGAAGGGTCATCGCTAAGTTGTCCATGAAGCAGTTAGATAGCTTAACGCTACCAATTGTTGATGACCAGGGCAACCAATCTTATGAGCTAGGAAAGGGAGGACTCCCAAGTCAGTCGGTTGAATTTATTACAACATTCATTACGGAGTTGGCGCAGGACAATATGAAGGTGCAGAGTGTGCAGCTGCCACCGACGGCTAGTGAAGCGCAGTTTAAGCTAGATAGCGAAACATACTACATAAAGACCAGCTTGCAGACGGATGTTCGTATTGCGGCTGGTAGCTATTTGGCGCTCAAGCAGAAGCTTGATAGCGAGCGAGCTAAGCCTGCTGAATATGTTGATGTACGCGTAGAAGAAAAGGTGTACTATAAGTAACTTCTGACCCGCGTAGGGGAGAGGCTTGGTAGGTACGGCTTTGATTGATTAGATATAAACTCAAGATAGTGGGCTCAGCAGGAAAAATACGTCCGGCCAAGCTATGAGCTAGCAGCAGTAAGGGCTGCCAAACCCCCCATTCTCCCCTAACTATGTTCGTAAAATGTTCATATAGTTGTATTGCTAGTGTTTGTTTGAAAAACATACTAAAAATATATTGATAACTAAAAGTCAAATATGGCAAATAGTGGGGTGGGTGGGGAAAGTTATGAAAACATATAGAAAAGCACAAAAGTCAAATATTGCAAATAGCGTTGTGGAAAACTCGCCAGACGCTAGACGTGAAAAGCTGCGTGAAAAGCGACACGGCACGTAACAGACACGTGTGGCCGCCAACACATAGTAAAGGGTCGTGGCAATTGAGTCTGAAAGTAGCATGAACTATGTGCGTGGCTTGCGCGGGAAGCATGCAATAACAGTCATCCAGAGTAAAATATGGCAGCACTCCCCTACACGGGACGTATCATTAATCAAAGCTTCATCAATAAACAAAGTCGCAAAATATACATTGTACGACGTTATGTCTATGTTTCGGGTGAGTGCTCTTTATACCCATCACTACTCATTGATGCCAATTTCTTATGATCATTTTCTGCTCCGCACCCTTCCCGGGTCCACGTGGGTGCGCTCCTTTTTTAGTTGTTTCTGTATACTGCCCACTCAACTATTACATTTACCAAGTTCGTAAAATGTTCACATTGAATATTTATTGACTATTATTTGAATCAAATTAGGTAGGACGGCCTTGGGTGGTTACTATAGCCAGACCATTCAAAACGAACTATATAGACTACAGAAAGTGTTCGTAAAACGTTCATGCCCTGCTCTACTATCGACTAGCGGTCATCGCCGCCGCGTTTGTCGAACACGGTACCTTCGCTTATGCGTTGGTTGATCTTTGCCACGTTTTGCTGCAGCACATACTCATAATCGACATCGAATCGGTTTCGTAAGGTATGCATTGCTGAAATCACAAACAGCCCAGAGGCAATAACGAGCTCTTGCTCATCTTTCAGTCGATCCTCACGGTGTTTTTGGATGAGGTGACCGCCAACATCGCGCATCATTCCTTTGGTCGCAGAGGCCAGGCGTCCCAGTGAGGCAAGAAACATGGGCCAACAGACTAGGCGTTCGGCTTGTTCGTAGCCTTCAGGGGTGGAGCGTGGATTACTGATGGTATCTAATGTTCGAGCCTGCAGCCCCGGTTCAACTACAAACGAGAAGTCGATGCCAAACCATTGTAAAAAATTGGCGAGGTACCAACTAACATCACCAAATTCTTTCAAGTGTCGAGCAATCGCGGTTGGCGACTCGGCTTGCGCAATTAGGGCCGTGTCTTGCAGTGACACCAGGGCGCCAAGACGGAAATAGCCGGTTTCAATCATATCGCCGCCAGTTATTTCATCAATCTCCTCCAATATGCCGTCATGATGATAGCGTACGGGGTTTTTACCGCGGATTGTGGCATGGCCATCGTCAAATACGACCATTGAATGAACCGTGGCTTGATACTCATCCATAAAGGTCAGATCGGCTGGCACCGTTTCTGCAATGCTGGCGTGCCCGTCATGGATTTGTAATTCAGCCATAAGACCTAGTGTAATACACCGGACCAGACTTAGCACAAGCACCTCAGATACAGTTTATGCTTCGCGCAATACCTGCCTAACGACTGATTTGGGATAGTACTTGTTCGGTAAGAGCTATAACTGCGGCATTTACTACATACGTCGTGTCGCTGCATGCCAGTGCGGCATGAACTATACTCCCCGCTTCGACGGCATATTGTGCCAATTGTTGAGACCTGGGATAGGTCGATAGTTCGCGCGGACCCTGATATGGATCAATGCCAACTTTTTCTCTTGCCACAACGACCACTCCTTCAAACGGCAGAGGTTCTCTATCGATTGCTTCCACACCTCGCAGGCTGTAACGTAGTGCTCCATGCCCGTGACCATCAACTATCTTGTGAAAGGTATGTCCAGAAACCACTTTAGACAGCCCAAGTACAACCTCGCAGAAACCTTCAACATGTTCACGTACTATAAAGTCCTTGCCTGTTTCAATAGCAAAAAGTCTCGGGCCGCTTCCGTCGGCTTTTTCTAGGTATGATTTCGACATAATGCTAATCGGCTAAGGCGTAGGTCGCTTTGGCAACGCGCTTGAACTGAGATTTGCCCTGTAGGTTCAAAAGGATGGTTGTCTCCTTGACCTGACGGCTCTTAAGGACACGCTTGACGATTTCATCGCGATGCAGTGGTTCGCCAGCTTCCTTGAGAACTTCGGTGATAATGTCGGCGACAGTTCCTTTCTCGTAGCCCCACTCTTTGAGAGCGTAGATACCGCGACCGATGAGTACAAAGCGGCTGTCTTTGATGAGCTCGTTGTGAATTGCTTGGGTAGTAACATCTTTGCGCTTGAATTCACTGTCTTTAATAGCTTTTGAGATCTCGTTGAAGTGCATTGGTTTGCCATTATCATGGAGAATGACGTAGATCTTGTCGCGAATATTCTTTGGGTTGACCATTGGCCACTTTACCAAACCCCAGCGATTGTTCAGGGTAGCAATATTTTTGGAAACGCTGGCGATGGCGGCAACGTGCTTGTCGTCGTTATTGTTAACAGCTTCGGCAATCTTCTTGATGTTAGTTGGCTCGGCAATCTTCTTGATAGCGTCGATTACTTTGCTAACGTGGTCTTTTAGAGCTTTTTCGTCGTGGGCTTCTCTGATGGCTACTGAGTGATGGTAATGATCATTATCATCAATAACAACTAACTTGGGGCTAAGTGAGGCCAAGAACGAAACACGTGCCTGGCTGAGGCGGTCGTTCTCCTTGGCTACTTTGGTAGTTAGGTCGCCGATACGAGCGACGTTACCGGCTTGTTGTAGCTCGGCAATAAAGCGCTTTTCAATCTCTTTGATGTTTGGAAGGTCGTTGGCCGAAGCTTTGAGGCGTTGCACTACAGCTTTCTCGAGCTGGCGGACACGCTCACGTGTAATGCCTAGTAGTTCCCCAATCTGCTCTAGCGTTTCTTTGCGATCAAACAAACCAAAACGACGCGAGACAATTTCGCGCTCTCGGCCACGCTCGATGGTGTCCAGGACACTTTCTACCATCTGTTCAACATCGAGATATGGGGTGCTATTTGCTTCTGCCATTATTGTGGTTTCCTAACCTTATAACTGCTTGAATAAGCTTAAATTATATAACTAATGTACAATAAAGTCAACATTATAGTCTTATCAACTTATTTTAGCAGGTACTCGCCTTTTTAGCATAAAAAGTATATGTGAATATTACTGCAGTATTTTCTTGGATAAGATACAAATTTGTGGATAATTAACTCATTAGGTCAACAACAGCACCTGCTGTAGTAGGTTCGCCTTGTAGCTTGAGCAAAGTCTCACCAATGTGTAATAGAGAACCCAGGTTAAATTCAGCATAACTGGCCGTTGCAATAACTTGGTAGCCAAGATTGATGGCCAGAGAACGCTCAAGGTCGGTTGTGTTGCCCGTTAGCAAAAAGCCACCATTCTCGGTAATGCGTCGTGCTTCACGTAGCGCGCCTATTCGGGGCAGGCTGGACAGTGCTTCATCATCACGCCAAGCATCTAGCTCTCCCCGGCGCAGACGGTCAGCAAAGTTGTACTCTTTCGTCTGCCCTTTAGCGATAGCTGCCATATAGGCGTTCCGTTGCTCGGCAGCGGAGAGAGGGGGTTCTTCATGATTCTCTGCTGGAAACGGCGTAACCTCTAACCATCGTGGCAAAGGGCCCATAATGACTCCACTCACACTCTTGGCGGAAAGCTTCAGTTTAGGGGTGTCGGAGTGAATAACTGTCGTACCGTCCGGGTTGGCTGTCGGGCGGTCGCCTGTCTGCTGAACTATGATCAGTTCTTTGACGACACGACCTGCTAGTGAGCCACTGTTCATGAGCAATGACCCAACCTGAACAACAGGTTGTTCTGCATGACGTAAAACCTCTCCCACTTCTTGTCGCATTTTGGTTCTAGCTTCCAGACCTTTGCTCCACCCACCACTAGCGTGGTTATGCTTTTTGCGAAATGATCGTCGAGCATGCCCGAATACACTCGTAGTCGGGTACAATGATGCGTTAGATGGCTGTGAAAACCCTAGATCTGACACAATAAGTATTTAAACACACTTATAATATTTTGTCAATATTAGCTCTTGGCTTTTCGCTTTCGCCAGCTTTTTTTCTCAGGAGCGTCGGCCAAGATTTTGAGAGCTTGGGCATGCGTAATATTCTTGGGGTCTTGGTCTTTCGGGACTTTAGCGTTCTTCTTGCCATCGGTGATGTACGGACCATAGCGGCCGTTTAATACTTGTACGCCGTCGTCAAAGGTAGCGATGTGTTTTTCGGCTTCCGCTTTTAACTTGGCATTGTACAGTGTGCGAGCTTCTTTCTCGGTAATTGTTAAGGGGTCGTGGTCCTTTATAGATACGAATAGCTTATCTATCTGAATATATGGTCCAAAACGACCGATATTAGCTTTGATATCCTTACCATCGTTAGTTTGCCCAACAAGACGAGGTAGCTTGAACATCTCGAGCGCTTCGGCGAGCGTTACGGTCTCGAGCTTGGCCCCCTTAGGCAGTGGGGCAAAACGCGGTTTTTCTTCGGTGTCTTCGATATCACCTAGCTGTAACATTGGCCCATAGCGTCCAAAACGTGCCAAGACGGGCTTTTTGGTCTTAGGGTCAGTCCCGATTTTACGGGCATGTGCCACTTCACTACGCTTGATGTCGCCTGATTTCTCGATGAGGCGATGGAACGGATCATAGAACTCTTGCAGCATTTTATTGCGCTCTAGCTTGCCTTCGGCAATATCGTCGAACTCTTGCTCGACATCAGAGGTGAAGCCATAGTCGACAATCTGGTCGAAGTGATTGTTGAGAAAGTCGTTGAGGACTTGCCCGCTGGCAGTGGGTACTAATTTGCCACGGTCCGAGCCGGTATTTTCCTGAGTGATTTCCCGCTCAACCGAGTTGCCCTTAAGTGTTAAGACGATGACGTCGCGTGGCGTTCCCTCGGATTCACCCTTTTCAGCGTAGCCACGGACTTGTACGGTGTTAATAATCGTAGCGTAGGTGCTTGGTCGACCGATGCCCAGTTCTTCGAGTTTTTTCACCAGACTACCTTCAGTGTAACGAGCGGGTGGGCGAGCAAACATTTGCTTGGCGTTAGCGCTGGAGAGCGTCAGTGCTTGCCCTGCCTCTAGTGGTGGCAAGATGTCGTCCTCTTTTTTGTTGGTGCCATAGACTTTAAGAAAGCCGTCAAAGATAATTACCTCACCCTTTGCCTCGAGGTATTCTTTACGGCCCGAAATGGCGATGGTGACCGTGGTTTTCTCGAGCTTGGCCGGGGCCATTTGACTGGCCAGAGCTCGATTGCGGATAAGCGCATAGAGTTTCTGGTTATAGCTGTCGTTGCTGGCTTTTTCTTCGGTTACGTTGGTTGGTCGTATGGCTTCGTGAGCTTCTTGTGCGCCACTCGATTTGGTTTTATAGGTACGAAACTGATGATAGTCTTTGCCGAACGAGCTAGTAATATAGTCGGCCATTTGAGCCAACGCTTGCTTGCTCAGGTTGACCGAGTCGGTTCGCATATAGGTGATCTTACCTTCTTGATAGAGCTTCTGTGCGGCCGACATGGTGGCTTTAGCACTAAAACCTAAGCGGCTGTTGGCTTCTTGCTGCAGGGTGCTGGTGGTAAATGGTGGTGCAGGATTTCGGGTGCCAGGGCTGGTACTAACATCGGTGATGGTAAAACTGGCGCCAACAAGGCTCTCCAAGAATTTATGCGCTTCTGTCTCAGCTTTGAATCGTTTTGGTAGCTCGGCCTTAACCGGTCCGGCTTTCGTCTTGAGCTCAACAGTCACCTTATAGTCTGATGAGCCTTCGAACGCCTGTATTTCTCGCTCACGCTCAACGAGCAAGCGCACGGCTGGTGACTGAACGCGACCCGCCGACTTGCCGCCAGGCACCTTTTGCCAGACGACTGGTGATAGTTCAAAACCAACAATTCGATCCAGTATTTGACGGGCCTGCTGAGCCTTTACCAGATTCATATCGACTTTGCGTGGTTTGCTGATAGCGTGCTCGATGGCGTCCTTAGTAATTTCGTGAAAGACAATGCGGTTGGTTGTTTTTGGATCCAGCTTCAATACCTCACAAAGGTGCCAAGCTATAGCTTCTCCTTCGCGGTCTTCGTCAGTTGCCAGCCAGACAGTCTCGGCAGTTTTGACGGCTTTCTTGAGCGCAGTTATGGTCTTTTTCTTCTCCGGGTCAATTTCGTAAGTAGTCTTAAAGCCATTTTTGACGTCAATAGCGTCTGAGCCATCCTTGTTCTTCTTGGCAATTGAGCGAATATGCCCAATGCTGGACATAACGGTAAAACCCTTCCCGAGATACTTCTCGATGGTTTTGGCTTTGGCTGGTGACTCAACAATGACTAGGTTTTTGCTCATGCTTAATTGCTACAGTGTAACAGAACACTACCCTACGTGAGTAACCTGAAAAATGCAAGTAAAATCACCGCACACTAATAGAATTGCCCGAAATTGCAATCAGACCCTGGATTTCGAGCGTACTAAGGCATTGGTTGAAGCGATCGGTTGGGAGCTGACTTTCGATCTGTAATAAGGTCGTGTCGGTTATCCCTTGCTTGAGTAATGAGACAATTATCTGCTCATCCGTACTGAGCTGCTCGGGCATTTGGGTAGCTGCCTGAGGGATTATATTGAGTGCGTCGAGTATGTCAGATGTTGCCGTTACGGCCATTGCCCCATTCTTAATAAGGTTATTTGTTCCTTCGCTAGTGGGGCTGGTTATGTTACCGGGTACGGCAAAGACATCAATACCCAATTCAAGAGCAAACTCGGCGGTGTGCAGGCTACCACTCTTGGCGGCGGCTTCGGTTATCAGCACACCGTCAGCTAGCGCGGCGATCAATCGATTGCGCGCGATAAACTGATGTTTCATTGGCATTTCTCGGCCTTCGTATTCACTCAGTAAGGCGCCACTAGTTTGCAAAATTCGCTTTGCCAGACCGAAATGACTGGCCGGATACACTGTATCAATCCCACATGGCAACACGGCAATGGTCTGTCCATTGGCTTCTAGCGCCGCTGTGTGGGCAATCGAGTCGACCCCCAGGGCTAGCCCGCTTATGATGACCACACCTGCTCGACTCAGTTCGGTAGCAAGCTTGGTAGTTACTTGCTGACCGTAACTACTTACCTTGCGACTACCCACAATGGCGATGATTGGCCGCTCTAGCAGTTGTTCTAGGTGGCTACCTCTCCAATAGATGGCTTCAGGAACTTGATCTAACCGCAGTAGGCGCTGAGGAAACTGAGGGTCATTTTGTGCAATTTTATTGCGTTTCATACAAAATTAATAAATAGTATTGACATTATGCAACTAATTTGCTAAAATCGCAATCTGTAACTTTTGTGTAAGCATAAGTTACGCACCTTCTACCCCAAATTCTAACTATTGTTAGAT
>CAZHBD010000034.1:0-9633 GCA_964530555.1 uncultured Candidatus Saccharibacteria bacterium
GGTTGGGTCATAGAGGGCTAGCTTCTCCAGCTCATGACTGAGACGCAACTGATCAATCCCTACACGCTGCACGAGCGTCCGCGCCGCACTTGGGCTAAGTTTGGCACCAAGCTCCGCTGCCTGCTCGGTGAGCCAGTGTTCTAGTTGACGTTCATCGAGGTTCGAATACTCATGAAAATCGGTTTGTTTTTTAAGCGTTTTATACAGTGCTGTTCGCTTGTCGAGTTTAGGTTCAAGAATCAACAGGTCTGTTTGATCATTGACAAGCTCTAGTAACTCAGCAATTTTTTCCGATAACACGGCGTTACTAGCCAAGTTGTTTAGAATAATAAGCTTACGATTGGCCAAGAATGGCAGCGACTGCAAGCTACTGGTAAGCTGGTCAAATGTTAGAACCTCTCCGTTCAGGCGTTCTACTCCTAGGTCGCTATGGGCTGTAATAAAATCATCAACTATCTTGCGACTTTGAGCCTGCAGCAGAAACGCGTTGGTACCACTCAAAACAGTTATCATGTAGACGCTATTATACGCTAGGACGCTGACAGTGTGGGCAAAGATGGGTGCCTCGACCCGCCACTCGCGTTTTTATTATTGTTGTCCCGCAACGTGGGCAGGCTTGCCCTTCGCGGCGGAAGACGCGTGCAAAACCCATGTAGCTTCCCTTCTTGCCCTCAGCATTGACGTAGTTCTTGTCGGTTGAACCGCCCTTTTCGATACTGAGCCTGAGAACAGCCTGCATTTCAGTAAATAATGTGTTCAGTTTACGCACTGAGATATTTTTTACTAAGGTCGTCGGATGGATCTTGGCAGCCCACAGGCTTTCATCCGCATAAATATTGCCTACACCAGCAATGACTGATTGGTCGAGTAAGGCAGCCTTGACACAGGTATTGTTGCGTCGCGCCAGACGCTGTCGAAAAGCACCGACTGTAAAATCTGCGGCCAGTGGCTCGGGTCCTAGACGCTGCATAAAGTCGATGTTTGGGACTTCGGCAGTAGGCACTAGCTTCACCCAACCGAACTTACGAAAATCATTAAAAAACAGCTTGCTGTCACCAAAATCGAGAACCACGCGTGTCGATTTATCAGGCAATTCGCCCACAAGACTGTCGTTGGGGTGCCCCGCACCAAAACGCTGGCTGTCATCATTCATGCGAAACACTAATTGGCCAGTCATCTTAAGATGTATCACTAGGCTATAGTCCGTACTGAGTCCGACCAGTAGCACCTTAGCGCGGCGCGCGACAGTGACCACCTTGCTCCCAATCAAGAACCGATCAACATCTTGCTGGGCGTTCGGAAACGACTTAGCATTATCAGCCCACACCCCAACGATGCGGCGCCCCAGAATCAGGCGCACTAGTCCTTGCCGAACTGTTTCTACCTCTGGCAACTCGGGCATAGTGGATCTATTGTAGCAGCTCAGAGATCGTTGCGAACAAACTGGCCCGACTTTTTGGCTGCTTTGACTTGTAAACTAAAAATATACATACAGATGCCCAGTAGAAGCAGATTCGCGAGAAACGCAAAGCCAATGGTACGGCCAGAATATGACTGATGCAAATAGACGGCTCTAAGCCACTCAAAGATGTAACTCACTGGTATGAGTCTCGACATGATCGCCAGACCGGCCGGCAGGGTCTTTATGGGGAAAAACACCGCGCATAATGGCTGAATCAAGAAAATCAGCCCCCAGGTAATTGCCTGTACTCGGTTGCCATACTGAAAAACGAGGCCAATGAGCAGCAATCCAATCGCGGTAGCAAATATGATCATGTTGAGATAGGCGAACAGAATAGTACCAATGCCTAATTCCAGCATATTGATACCAAACACCCACCTACTCACCACGAAAGCGCTAACTAGCATAGTAGCCGACTTGGCGGTTGCCGAAATAACGTGCGCCGTTAGGTATTCGCTCATCTTTAACGGTGCAATAAACATATTACTAAGGTTGTGAGCCCACATATTCCACAGCGTACTCACCGATGTACTGTACTGGTTGATACGCAGTGCTTCCCAAAACGTCACGGTGATGAGCAATGTTTGCACAGTCCGCCCATTGCTACCCCCACCTAGGAAACTGGCGATAAAGCCGAAAATAACAATTGACGCCAAGGTATACAGAAAAATATCAAAGATAATTTCCAGCGACCCACGTACCATGTAATACTCTTGCAGTAAAATAGCGTAAATATTTCGCCACTTCATCCTTCGTCTCCTTGGCGGGCAATATCTATAAACAATTTGTGCAGGCTTGGCAAATCAGCCGTTTTGGCTTCTTTCACAATCTGCCCTTTAGACATAAAGATAACTCGATCACACACGCGCTCAACCTCTTGCATATTGTGGCTCGTAAATAATAGCGACAGCTGGCGTTCAGCTTTCAGTCGTTCAATCATACTGAGCACCTTATCGACAATGTCTGGGTCCAACGAGGCTGTTGGTTCGTCCATCAAAATCAGTTCTGGCTCGTTCAAAAAGCATTTTGCCAAATTGACTCGTGTGCGCTGTCCAGCCGAGAGGCTATCATACCTCTGCTCAATAAGGTGACCGACACCAAAATATTCCAGCAACTCACGGATCTTGGCATCGGCGTGCTTGACGTTATACAGCGTGGCAAAAACTTTGAGATTCTGAACAACCGTATTGCGGTGTTGCAATGTGTTGTACGCAGAAAGGTAGTTGATACGCTGAAGCACCTCGAGACGGTGCCGCGCAAAGTCTTTGCCAAAGTAGTTAATTGTTCCTGCACTTGGCGTCAGCAGGCCAAGCAACATCTGTATAGTGCTGCTTTTGCCGGCCCCATTTGGGCCCAACAGACCTAGAACTTCCCCTTTTTGTATAGCAAAGCTTATGTGATCTACCGCATTGAAGTCGCCATAATATTTAGCTAAACCATCAATGCGTAGGACAACGTTGCTCATATCTCTGTATTGTAGCACTACAGATCAGCCGGGATGGCGTGAATTGGGGCCGGCTGACAGTTCAGCAGCATGCTGGCAGCCTGCGCCTGAAGCCAGTGAAAATTGTTGCTTGGTACCAAAGGTTTGCGCTCAACAAATCCGTAGAGGGAGCCAAGGACTTCGCTGGCAATAGGTTCCATCAGTCGAACTCCTGCGCCAAAGTCCCATGACGTGTCGTACAGAATAAGGCCACTCATCCGGCGTATAACCTCTGGCCTAGAGGTTCGATCGTGACTCACAATGTGATGAGCGGCTACCATTTCGGGCCGGGTCTCGAAAACAATGAACTCAGAATTACGAAGCATGAATCCTTGAGCTTACTCAACCGTAACGCTTTTGGCAAGGTTTCGAGGCTGATCAATTGCACAATGTCGCGCTCGCGCAACATGATACGCAACAAGTTGTAGGGCGACGTTGAGGACTAACGGTGAGGTCCACGCCGAACTTGCTGGTACATAGAGCGCATCCTCATGCTGCCGCGCAAACGCGGCACTGTTTGTTACTACGAGCGTCTTACTGCCGCGTGCCTGGACTTCGGCCAGGTTGCTTAGTGACTTCTCGTATAATTCACCTTCGGCCAACAGAAAGACCGTTAGCAGTGAGTCATCAAGCAGCGCGTTGGCACCATGCTTCATTTCACCAGCTGCATACGCCTCTGCATGGATATACGATATCTCTTTGAGTTTATGAGAACCTTCTAAAGCAATTGGATACAACGTATCTCTACCCAAATAGAAAGCACTCTGGTAATCTTTCCATTGCTCGGCTCGGCGAGCAATCAGCTCGTTCAGTTCCAGCGCTTGCTCAATCTCCTCTGGCAGTTTCTGCAGAGCCTGGATCAGTTCTTTGCGCTGTGCAAGGGCAATTTTCTTATGTGCGGTAAGCTGCAAGCCGACCAGCAGAGCCGCTACCACTTGCGTGGTAAAGGCCTTGGTGGAAGCCACAGAAATCTCTGGCCCAGCATGCAGATACACACCCCCGTCCACAGCACGGGCAATACTCGAGCCAACCACATTTACCAAGCCAAGCACCGGTACTGAACGCCTTTTGAGTTCGTCAATTGCCGCCAACGTGTCAGCAGTCTCGCCAGACTGCGAGATAGCCAAGCCAATGGTGCGTGCTGGCAAAGCTGCTTGGCGATAACGAAACTCACTGGCCACTTCGACGCTCACAGGGATATGCGCTAGCCGTTCGATAAGGTATTTGGCAAACAGCCCGGCATAATAGGCCGTCCCACAACCTACTATGACTAGTTGCTGCACATCGCGAAGCTGTCTAGAAGTTACATTTAGTCCACCGAGCACACTCGTGGTCTTATTCGTATTAAACCGCCCTCTTAGCACGGCTCGTACTGCCGCAGGCTGCTCGAGAATCTCTTTGATCAAAAAATGAGCGTGGCCTTGTTTTTGTAGCGAAGCTACATCCATAGCCAAGGGAACTGGTGGCACGGTTCGTCGCACGCCAGCACGTGTTTTTACAGTCACTGAGCCGGGGCCGCAAACTGCGATCTGATCGTCATCTAGATACATCACCTCGTTCACGTAGCCAGCAAGCGCACTGGCGTCGCTGGCAACGTAGGTCGCTTTATCACTAACGCCAATAACAATCGGGCTACTGCGTTTTGCGACGATAAGTTCCTCTGACCCTCGAGCAATAACCGCTAGACCGTAAGCACCCTCTACCTGTGACAACGCCAATCTGACTGCCTGCTCGAGCGAATGGGTGTAATGTTGGTCAATCAGCCACGCCAATACCTCACTATCGGTTTCGCTAGAAAATTGTACGCCACGTTTTTTGAGCGATGTACGGAGTGCTTCATAGTTCTCGATAATCCCGTTGTGCACGACCGCCACACGGCCTGCTACATGCGGGTGCGCATTAAGTACTGAGGGCTTGCCATGTGTTGCCCACCTGGTATGGCCAATGCCTACCGTGCCGGTTTTATGCTTGTGGAGAGTAGTTTTTTGTAGCTCAGCTACCTTGCCTTTTACCCGTGAGAGCTTCATCCCTTGCCCTTCGATTGTTGCAATACCTGCCGAGTCATAGCCACGGTATTCCATCCTTTGGAGACCAGTTACCAAGTAAGATTTGGCTGACGTTTCACCAATGTAGCCAACAATTCCGCACATATCACGATCCTTTCTTCATTCCTATTACGCTAGTGATCGTGCGATGGACTATACTGCCAATAGAAATATACTGTCAAAACTTTTTAAAGTTTATATCGTAATTTACTTTTTTAAATCACATGTGATATATATGGTAATACTGTACAATGTATTCATGACTGATGCTTTGGGTGATATCTTGGCCAAAAAGAACATGGCTGAGCCACCAGAAATTCGAGCAGCTAAAACCTTTGTCCGCGACTTATTTCAGGCAGATTGCAGCGTAGCACTGCGGGGGAACGAGCTCATTGTCACCGTCCCTGGCGCTGCCCTTGCCGGAAGTCTCCGTATGCACGTAGCTGAATTGCAAGCAGCAATCGGTACTACCAAACGAATCGTTATACGAATTAGTTAACTGGCGCAAGAAGCTCGCCGAGCTTATGCAGGAATGTTGAAAAATCCGTATAGACAACGGATGACATACCAATTGCTTCGGCAGCACGACAGTATGCTTCAATATCATCCACCATTACGGCCTCAGATGCAGCTATACCTAGCCGCTCGCAACACAACTGATATATTTGTGGGTCAGGTTTAGCAACCCCTACTTCAAAAGACATCAGCATGGTATCAAAGAGCTGCTGTTCTGTTTTGGTCAGGATATTCTGCCTGATTCGATCACTGGCGACATTGCTGATCAAACCTATCTTATACGTCTTTTTTAATCTAGCGATGTAATCCAGTAGTTGTTCATTTTTGGCAAAGTCGGTGCGCAAAAATACTTGTTCCAATTCTCCCCTTGAACGACCGGTAATATCTTGGAGCTGCTGTAAGAACTCATTGGTCTTGAGACGACCGACATTATAGCCATGCTCGAGAGCGTAGCGAGCTTTTTCGTGCTGCTCAGTCGTCAGAGTGGCCGAAAATTCACGCCAACGATCAGTTGTCAGGACGCCAAAACAATCAAAGATAATCGCTCTGATCATACTTCAACTATACAACTCTAAAGCTGAACGTTGCCAACTAACTTGCTGTAGTCAGGGATTTGTTTTTGGAAAAGACTCTGTAATTGTGAGTAATTTGCTGAAGACGTACCCTTCTGACAACTGGCAGTCCATAAGCGCATTTTGCGGTCGTTATTGTCGTATAACTCTGAGACGTAACGGCGGCCTTGCGGGCAGACGGCAAGATCGTTGGTCTGCTTGATGGTGCGCTGCTTGGCAAAGTTCAGCCGTGTCAACGCGTACATAAAGGTTTTGTACGCTTCAGGGTTATTATCGAAGCGATTCGTCGAGAGCACGGTGTTCTGGTACCCTTTTACGACTTCTACCGTCTTGCTGTCGCGACCGACAGTAATACGGATAGCACGGTGCTGCTCCTCGCTATTGATCTGCCCGTCGACTGTAAAGACCACCTTTGAATCACGCTCGGCATAGTCCACCAAAGCAATCCCCTGCTGAGCTGTCGGTTTTTTGGTAGTGGAGCTATTTGAGTTGTTTTTTTTGCCACCAAAAACCAGCACCAATATGAGCGCAAGCCCAACGATGGCAGTCAAAAAGATGATAAATCGACTTCTTGGTGACATAGGAACTCCTTAATATTCATATAATATCATAAATATTAAACTTTACAATAGTGTTATACTCCTGGTATGTCGCTTGTTTTAGTAGGAGTTTTAAACGTCACACCAGATAGCTTTAGCGATGGTGGCAGGTATGTTACACCTGAAGCAGCCTTAGATCAGGCTAACCTCCTGATAAAAAATGGTGCTGGGTTACTCGATGTTGGCGCCGAAGCAACTAATCCCTTCGTCGAGCCGATCAGCGCCGAAGAAGAAATTCGCCGGTTAACCCCAATTTTGCCAAAGTTACTTGATAAATACCCCGGTCAAATTATGGTTGATACCTATCATCCGGAAACCGCAGAGTATGCCCTAAATTTGGGGCGGGTTATTATCAACGACGTTACCACCTTCCGTAACCCTGACATGATTGACGTCGTCGTGCGACACCAAGCCAGAGTAGTGGTAAGCCACATGCCCCTAGCAGCTACCTCTATCAAACAAGCCCATCAGGATGAGCGCATACGGGTGGATAGCATCTACACGGTTCGCGACGAGCTATTAGAGCAAATCCATAAACTCGTAAATGCTGGACTGCTTGCCAAGAATATTATTGGCGATCCTGGTATAGGCTTTGGCAAAACGATGAAAACAAATCGCGATTTGCTAACTTTTGCCGACTTACTAACCGATGTACCAATTATGATTGGTCACTCCCGAAAACGTTTTATCGAAGAAGCTATGGGCGCCCATGATAAAACCGACGTTGCGACCAACCAGCGCGCCGGGCGGATTGTCGCTCGCACAAGAGCACGCTATCTGCGAGTACACGACCCTGAGAATTACCAAGATCTAACCAGCTAGTCTAGTATTAATGTCGGCTTGTTTTTGCCGTGCGAACTGATACAGCGCATCAGCAGCCACTTGTTCTTCAGTAAACACTGGTTGCAGAGCATCATCCATTGCCTCAAGTTCAGTAAAAACCTGACCCGGTGCAGCTACAACATGGCGATGATCGTTAACTGCAAAGGTGCCGAGCGGCACATTAACCGGTCGTGTGAATGGTGCGCAGGTCCGCTGCACAACTGTTCCCTGCTTAAGATGATCAGTGTAGCGCGCAAGATCAGGCCAGCAAAGCTTATCGCTCAGGCTGAGGTCAAAGCTGCCAAGCGTACCATGACCTAAAAATATGAGGTCAGTAACTGTTGGGTCCTTAACGATACTACTCACTTCGCTCTTTCTCGGTACCGTAACGATTGTTACACCCGACTGCCGTTCTGTAAGCCTTGCGGCCAATCGCTCCGCTTCTCGTTTCAAATCAAGGTTTTCATCATGATAATCTTCTGATGGATATAAGCTTGTGTTACGCAGTTCGAGACCTCGTCCTACAATAATTGCCACTGAACGTTCTGATAATGGGCGACTTACCTCCCCAGCTTTTTTGAGCGATTCATACTTTCTGTAGTGCGCATCAAATCGACGACGGGTTATAGATTTTGCTGATGGGTTCTTGGGCGAAGTCACAATCATGCTGTTATAGCATGGACAGGCGTTAGAAGCTAGACCTGGCTTGCAAACACCGCCTCTAACGCAAGCTTAGTACCATGGTCTATTGCAACATCTGTAAGTGAATGTACCCAGATATAGTCAGAGTGTTCATCCGACAATTGTATAGGCTCGGGCAATGTGGCACTAACCTCATGATAAATGAGCATCAACCCAAGATCTTCGCCAATATCAAAGGGTAAACGAAAAGCAGTTAGCAGCCGAGTAATCTTGATGTCACTAATGCCAGGGAGTTCTTCTTGTAACTCGCGCTGCAATGTTTGCTCGACAGTCTCCTGACCATCAATTCTTCCACCTGGCGCTTCCCAGAACGCCCCATCCGCCTTATTTTTCTTCAGCAACAACACAGCCCCATCTTCTCGAACAATAACTCCCTTAATGCCAACATTAAACCGCTTCATTACAGCCTCCTTAAATATCGCCCCAAGTTTCGCCTATGTCTGTGTCAACAGTTAGGTCAACGGGCAGTTTATAGGCTGCTTCCATAGTGTCTTTGAGTAACTTGGCGGTTTGCTTCGCTTCGTCGGCTGGACACTCTACCAGCACACTGTCGTGGATCTGTAACAGCAGTTTGCATTTGCTGTCTTTGAGAGCTTTGTGGATGTTGATCATGGCAATTTTCATAATGTCGGCAGCACTGCCCTGGAATGGCATATTAACCGCGGCACGCATTGCGGCTTCACGAACCATAAAGTTGCTCGATTTTACATCCGGAGTCGGTCGACGACGGCCAAGCAAGGTTTCGACATAACCATCAGTTTTGGCCTTTTCGCGAACTGTTTCAAGGTAGTCCTTTAGCTTGGGACGGGTTTCGAAATATTTCTCAATGAAATGCTTAGCTTGGTCATACGACATGCCGGTTGCAGCCACCAACCCGTGCGTACTAAGCCCATACATGATCCCAAAGTTGACAACTTTCGCCTCACGACGCATGTTCTTAGTGACTTCTTCTGGATCGCGACCATACACTTGTGCGGCAGTTAGCGTATGGACGTCAATGCCCCGATTGAAGCTCTCGATCATCTCTTTGTCATCCGCCAGAACTGCCGCTAGACGCAACTCAAACTGGCTATAATCAGCACTCACAAACACATTACCCTTATCAGCAACGAACGCTGTACGGATACGTTTACCGAGTTCGGTGCGTACGGGGATATTTTGCAAGTTTGGATCAACTGAACTCAACCGCCCTGTTGGTGCCGTAGCCATGTTGTAGGTGGTGTGAATTCGCGACTGTTTATCCACTTGTTTTGGCAACGTGTCGATGTACGTATTCTTGAGCTTGGTGACCTCGCGGTACTGCGTAATCATGTCGATAATGGCATGTTTGCCGCGCAGCTTGTCCAGTTCGCTGGCTGCAGTCGAAAAGCCGGTCTTACCCTTCTTGATACCGGCAGTTTCCAACTTGAGCTTATTGAACAAGACGTCGGCG
>CAZHBD010000035.1:0-9135 GCA_964530555.1 uncultured Candidatus Saccharibacteria bacterium
AGTCAAAGCGCACAAGCGCTTCACCCGGGAGGGCGATCTGATATTGAGCGAAGAGCATGTTTCGATGATCGACGCAGCATTAGGCGCAGAGATACAAGTCGAGACCGTCGACGGTCCGGTGCGTATGAAAGTGCCAGCCGGCACCCAGAGTGGCACTGACTTTAAGTTGTCTGGTCATGGTGTGCCACACATTCGCAGCTCTGCTCGTGGGGCGCATATTGTTACTGTTATTGTCGACACGCCCACCAAACTTAGTCGACAACAACAGGAGTTACTCGAACAGTTCAAGCAGACTGGTTCACGGCGCGGTCTATTCGGCTAAGGCTTCTTAGAGTTGCCGATATGCGCCGAGTGCTTGGTGTTGAGCGTCTTTAACTGTGGCCATTTGTTGGTCGGCACCGGTGAGGATATCAGCCGCAGTCTGGTGAATTTCTGGGTCGTACACCACTTGTCCGATAGCCAGCCCTAACCCCAAGTGGCCAAGTCGGCAGGCCTGGATCTTTCCATCGAAAGTTTCGACTATACGATTGGCAACAACCTTCAGTCGCTGTTCTGGCGTCATGGCCTGATCTCGGCGGGGCTCAAGGCTAACGGCAGCCACAAACTCATCACCACCCAGACGTCCGACTGCATCCTCGCTACGAAGGTCTAGAGAACGACGGATAATCTTGCCCGCGGCAATTAGATATTGGTCGCCAATCTCGTGGTCAAAGGTGTCGTTGACGCGTTTAAAGTTTGTAAGGTCGGCAAAGAGCACGCCAAATGGTTTGCCGGCGGTTATGCGTCCGGTAACATTGCGAAACAGGGCCCGACGACTGAGTAGACCGGTTAATTCATCGGTATCTGCCTCGTGCTGAGCTTCAGCGCGCTCCACACCAGCCCGAATCGCCAGCATAGCCAATTTGGTTTGCTGATCCGTAGCGGGCAAGGCAGCCAGACCGCCATAACTGAGTGCTTCTGTGTCGAGTGTGTTCATAAAAAATCCTTGGCACGAAACCAAGGAAGCGATTAACTCGTTGCCGTGGGTTCGCTACTAGCTCCAATTGTCCCAAGCGACCAAGTACGGAACAACTTTCAATGCTGACATTACGTGTTGAACACGATTATTATAACAAAACACAAGCGATATGTCAATAACTCTTGTGCTTATTCTCAGAGGTCGATACAATGGAGAAAATGCGTAGCAAACTCAACCAAACAGGCTTTATACCGATGATGATCATCCTTTTGCTGGTCATCATAGCGGTCATCGTGTTTGCCTATCTTCGCGTCGCACGCCAGTAAAATTTGCTCAAATATCAAAAAAGTTGTAAAATAATATCTTAATCATTGTGATTTGTTATGCCTGACGTAATCGACAAACGGTGGTTCGACAAAATTGAAGTATTTATGCCTGAGACCAACGAGATCGAAGGTAAATTACGCGCACCATTAGAACAACGTGCTGCACAGCGTGAACTATTTGAGCAGGGTCAAACTGATAATCCAGATTTACGACCACAACTTGACGTTGCAAGACTAGGAAACCTGCGCCAAGGACTTGAGGCACTCAAGGATGAGATTGGAGAACAGGCTGACACTTTAGTTGCCCAGGCATATTTGCCTCGGATTGATGAGTTGGTGTCAAATGTCGATACGTTAGAGGGAGCTACAACAGGCAATCCTGATCTGTTTGAGCGGGGTAATATAGGTCGTTTTGGTGAACCAGACACTATGGTTTTCTTAGAAAATGTGACCTTTGCTCGGGGTTTGGCACTAGAAGCCCATACGGGCGCAGGATTTGTCAAAGAGCAGGCCAAAACATTGCTTGAACAGTTGCCCGAAGCAGACACTCCGACCGCCGCGCCAGCAGCCGACGAATTTGAGAAAGTCCAGCGTCTATATAAGCCTGTTTTTGACGAAATAGAAAGCGTGCTTGGACCAATTGGTAAAGATGTAACTGGTGAGCAAGCAGTGGGGATGCTGCAGACAATAGTGGACCATTTCGGTTTTGGGTATCAGGTTGTGGCGCAAAAGCCCGGACTTCATACCATGGCAGTCAGTCATTCTGAAAAACAGGTGTTGATTCCGCTAACCGAAACGTATAGCAAAGAACGATTTATGGGACTTGCGGTGCACGAGATATGGATCCATGTCAATGAGGCAATACAAGGAAAGACTCAACCACTGTTACTGTTGCAGCGTGGCTTGAGTCGTGCTTTATTCTCTGGTGAAGGCAAGGGTTTGGTAGCGGAGCAGGTGGCATACCGCTCGATGGACGACTTTTTGCAAACGCCCCGATCGCTAGAAATCGTTCGTCGCCATCTATCGATTGGATTAGCACGTGGGCTCAGTGGTCAAAAACAGAATTTTCGCGAGGTTTACAGCGCAATTAATGCACTAGATATAATATTGGCAAGAAGACGTGGTGCGAGATCACTCTCTGACGCACAAATGATAGCGAATGAACAAACCTGGGAGCTGCTCAGTATGCGTACACTCAAAGGGCTAACGGGCAAGGGAATGGCTTCTGTTCAGGATAAAGTTTATGCCGAGGGTTGTGGCCCGCAGCGCCAGCTTCAGGCTCAGCGTCCTGAAGTATTCCCTTATCTAAATCTAGGTAAATATAACCTCCTAGACAAAGGCCACGTGGCCGTTCTTTGTGCAATCGGTACGTTGCCTACAACAATAGATTTGGCATAAGAGTATTGCAAAAATTGTAAAAATGTGTTAAAATTTCTACTTTCCACACGGATATGGTTTGTTATAATGCGGGAAGTTAGGAATACATATGACAAAATACCCTGTTACTATCGGTCGCTCAGAGGTCATTGAAATAGTTGGCCAAGGAAATGCTATTCCTGCCAAGATTGACACCGGAGCTTATCGCTCGGCAATCCACAGCTCGCACATACGTGTTGAGAAGGGTGCGCAGGGCAAAAAAGTCCTGAAGGCAACGTTGCTTGGTCACCCGATTTTCCCCGAATCATACGACATGGAGTTTACTGACTTTGACGAGGTTGTCGTAACCAACTCTTTCGGTCAGCAGGAAACCCGTTACGAAGTAAGGCTACGAGTTAAGCTAGGGCCCAAGAAGGTAACAACCATTTTTACCCTAGCCAACCGCAGCAATAACTTCTTTCCAGTTTTGATCGGTCGTAAACTGCTAAAGCGACGTTTCTTTGTTGATGTGTCCAAGTCTGGGCTTACCAACCGAGCCAAATTGAAGCGTAAATTTAAGGGACATTTGCCCGAGGACTTTATAGACTAATTATGAAAATCGCCATTTTATCTCGCGGACCGGGTAACTACTCAACCCAACGCCTCAAGGAAGAGGCTATCAAGCGTGGCCACACCGTCCGGGTCATTAACCATGCTGAATGTTATGTAACTGTTGAGAAAAGCAAGCCCGTGGTCCGCTACCGGGGAACCGACCTGACGGATATCGATGCGATTATCCCACGAATTGGTCAGAGTATTACCAAGTATGGTAGTGCCATGGTGCGGCAGTTTGAGATGCAGGGGGTGTACACCACAGCCAGCTCCATCGCCATCAACCGTTCACGCGATAAATTGCGCAGCATGCAGATTTTGGGACGCGCCGATGTGGGGATCCCGAAGACGGTGTTTGCTCGTGAAACTAGTGATGTGGACGACGTTATCGAACAGGCTGGAGGTGTGCCGCTGATTATCAAGGTAGCCCGTGGCACCCATGGTAACGGAGTTGTATTGGCGGAAACCAAAAAAGCTGCACAGGCTGTAATGCAAGCTTTCTATGTGGAAGGTGTGAACTTTTTGGTGCAAGAGTTTATCGAGGAGTCGGCCGGTGAAGATATCCGCGCCTTTGTTGTTGGTGGCCGCGTGGTAGCCAGCATGAAGCGCCAGAGCCTAGATGACGATTTTCGCAGCAATCTCCACCAAGGGGGCAGTGGTAGCCCGGTAAAACTAACCGATGAAGAACGCAAAACGGCCCTCAAAGCTGCCAAGGCCATGGGCCTCAGCATTTGTGGTGTGGACATGATGCGTTCGTCTCGTGGCCCGCTTGTTCTTGAGGTGAATCCCAGCCCTGGTTTTGGTATCGAAAAAGTGACTGACCGCAACGTAGCCGAAAGAATCATTGAGTATCTCGAGCAAAACGCCAACGCTAAACAGCGCAAAGATCGCGTCGGTGCCTAAAACTATTCTTTCGCTCAACTTGTTTCCTGGCAGAGTTTCTCAGCCCTAGTCGTGATAGACTAAGGGCATGAATCCGCTTATCGTTTTAGGTATTGTATCGGTTTTGCCCGTGGTGCTTATTTTGCTCATGCGGATTAATGCTGCGCTGGTCTTTTTGGCGTTGTGTGCAGGCAGTGTACTGCAGCAATATCTGGGCGATGATGTGCTCCGCATCTTTAACTCGTTTATCCCTAGCTCAAGTCAAGCCTTGCACGCAGCGGTGCGCATTGGCTTTTTGATCTTGCCGGCTGGCCTCACGCTGTTGTTTATGCGCAAAACTATCAGTGGTACTCGTCATGCGCTGAATTTTGTGCCCGCCTTGCTGACCGGTGTCGTTACGGCCATTCTGGTTGTTCCACTACTGCCTGATGGCAGTCGGTATGCCGTATTGCTCACCGATGCCTGGACCAACTTTGAGCCGTTTCAGGGTTTGATCGTTGGTGCTGCGGCGCTGACAAGCTTTGTGTTTTTGTGGAGCACCAACCGTGGCCACGGTGGCAAAAAGAAGCACTGAGCTTGCATAGTTATTCAAAAACGCTATTATAACTACCATGGTGAGTATATCTACTGCTCGTAACTACTATGCCGCTCTAGTGTAGAGGCGGTTAGTTCAACATATATCCAAACCGCCGAGCAGGCGGTTTTTTAATAGAAAGGATGGAAAAGAACGATTATGGAAGATTTACAAACCCTTCGTCAGCAGATAGATCGGCTCGATAATGAACTGATAGTCTTGCTGGCCAGACGCTTTGAGGTAACCGAGAAAGTCGGTCATTTAAAAGCTGCACAAAATATGCCCATCGTAGATCCTGCTCGAGAGGTGGCGCAAGCAGAAAAGATTGCAGAACTAGCACGCCAAAAAGGGGTAGACCCGCAGCTTGCTCAGGATATTCAACGCTGTATTATCGATGCCGTGGTAGCGCGACATCGGCAGATTGCCAAAGAGACCAAACAATGAGTTCTATTCAATCAGTTGGTTTGGTCGGATTTGGCGAGTTTGGTCGCTTACTTGGTCAGCTGTTGCCCTCTGATTTAGAGATAATGGCTGTAACGCGGGGCGAGACAGAAATGCCAGATAACATACTCACATGCTCTATGGATGAAGTAGCCAAGTGCGACGTTGTTGTGCTGTGTATTCCGCTCGATAGTTATGAACCAGTTCTAAAACAGCTTGTTCCGCTACTGCCCAACACAACACTGCTGGTAGATGTTTGTTCGGTCAAAATCAAGCCAGTTCAGCTTGTCGAACAGTACTTACCAAGCCACCATAACTTGCTGATGACACACCCACTGTTTGGGCCACAAACCATTCAAGATGGGCTGGTGGGCAAGCGAGTGATTGTTACGCAAGCGAGCGGTGAACGTGCTCAAGAAGTTTTAGACTGGTGCACAAGTAAAGGGCTCGAGCTAGTTCATATGACTGACGATGCCCACGATAGGGAAATGGCGCGCGTGCACGCACTAACGTTCTTTATTGCACGGGGATTGCATGATATGGATGTCAAGGCTGGTCGGTTTGCGCCACCGTCATTTCAGTCGCTGCTGGAGCTCGTCAAGCTTGACCAAGCGCATAGCCAGGCACTTTTCGAAACAATGGAGCTCGGCAACCCATATGCTGCAGAAGTACGTCAAGAGCTGCTTGATTCACTGGTACAAGTGAATAAGCGGTTGTCGGTTAGTTGACCCAACTTGGTATACTGCTAGAAATGCCAAATGAAACATATAAGCCATTTGCCTTGCTGTCGGTAGTATTGCTGTGGACGGCTCTGGTTGTATTGCTACGTACGTGGCCGGGAAATAAAACAATGTCGTACAGCAAGCATGCTGCTGCAACGCGTGCCGGTGCAGTCTACTACTTTTGTACGTTTGCGCCTACGCTTGTCCTCCTATTTTTGTTTGTTGATAAATGGTTTGTGCCAACCTTCCACTTGCCAACAATCTTCGTCACTCTGACATTCATTGCGGTACTAGGACAGTTTATTGCACTGCTCATTCCTTCGACTGGTGGCAAAATGACGCTTTGGCACGATGTATCGTCTTACGTTATGTTTATTCTCTTGGTGCCACTTTGTATAATGATCTTCTTAGGTCCTGAGATTTCACTGTTGGCACGAGCAGCCAGTTTGCTGACGGTCGTTTATATGCTCGGAAGCTGGGTTCTGATTCTTATGACGAGCTATTTTCAAAAACACTACCTAATTCTGCAAACCATTTACGGCGCCAGTTTCCACTTGGTGATCTTACTAGCCACGTACGTGCGAAAGTAATACGCCCTAAAGATCAAAGGGGTTACCGAGACGTATGTTTACGCTGTGCGTAGATGTAGTAAAGAACACCGATGAGTATGAGTATAAGACCTGCGTCACGAAAGATAAGGCAAAGTGTTGAAACCTTTTGCTCCCAGGTAATTGAACAGTCTTTGTCTAAGCAATCAGCAACTTTTCCGTAAGTTGACCAGAGTGTTACCAATGACACCACAATGCTCAGCAACACCAAGATGCCGCCGCTCTGGATGACCTTGATGGCTATTTTGGATTTAGGCCTTTCTTTCATGCTTGTCATTTTAGCACTGTCCGGACACATACTCATGCTCGTTTACATTAAGGCCGGTTCTGCGACAGACTGCTTAAGTGTCGAGTAGTGTTTCAAAAAAACAGAGGCATATTGCCTCTGTTTCAAGTATAACCAGGATTGGAGGGCCCAGTGGGACTCGAACCCACGACACGTGGCTTAAAAGGCCACTGCTCTAACCAACTGAGCTATGGGCCCGTATTGAGACAAAACCTACGTTTTTTCTCATTGTATCTTTCGGAATAAATCCGAATCCGACGAATGTCGGACCGATACTGCTCTTTTTCCGTAAAGCAACGGGGCTACTTCTTGTAAACAAGAAAATTAACTCCTTACATTATCCGTATTTTGACAAAAAAGTCAATCGGGCAGACGGGGAATAAACAGTAACAAAACATTGAAAAAATAACAAAAAATGCTATAATATTCTATTAACCTGTGGGTTGTTATGAGAAAGAGCGTTAACTACTACATCGATGGATCCACCGCAGAAGATTTAGATCAGCTGCAAAGTATGATCGAAGGTCAGCTGACAGAGTCAACTGATGTTGATGGCACCAGGACTTCTGAGGTGACAAGCTATTTAACGCTGGCCCACACTGCTCAACCCCCTGTTTACAAGGTATGGTTTAACAGTGGACGCAACGAGCAAGGGGCGACGCAGCAACATCTTGAGTTCACGCCTGAGCCGGACATTCAACGGGCAGAAATTATCATACCAGCAGTGCCTCACGATCTGGAACGACCGATTTCACAGCAACATATCGGGCGATTTGTTTCATTACTAGTCGCTTCGGTACAAGGCGAGATCGCTGCTGCAGGTGCCTAATAGCTAAATGACCGAGAGGCTAGATGATGGCCATGTTTCTCGCCGAGTACCCTTTTGGCTAGAGTGCTTTTGTTTATTGCGTAGCTGAGGAGTATAACAGGTGCCAGTATGAAGCTGGCGCAACTGAAGCTACGGCGAACTACAACAATCAGTCTATGTTTGCTGATACTGCTAGTTGGTTTGGGTCTCAGTCGGAGGGTAAGTATACCGGCGTGGGTCGTAATGGTGAGTGTGTTGTTCGCAATAGCCACCTATCGTAAACATAACTTGTTAAGTATAGTTTCGCTGTTGACGATGAGCTTGCTGTTGGGGCTGTGGCGCGGCAATGTCTTTATACAACGACTGGCGATATATCAACAGCTCAAAAAGTCACCTGTTATTATTCAGGCGACGGCTACCAGTGATGCCGTCTACGCTGAGAAATCACAGCTTTCATTTGATGTTGGCAACATTGCTCTACAAGATCCGCTCGATCGTCAGTTAACTGGAACAATCGGAGTGAAGGGGTTTGGTGAGCCAATGGTGTATAAAGGTGATCGCGTTCAGGTCGAGGGTAAGCTGTATCCAACCAGGGGTCTGCGTTCGGCCAGCATAGGTTTTGCAGACATCAAGGTTGTACGCCAGGGCTCATCCAGAATCGACATGCTACGCCGTAAGTTCGCTGCGGGCATGACATCGGCTCTACCCGAACCCTTGGGCTCGTTTGGCTTAGGGTTATTAATTGGCCAACGGACAACGTTGCCCAAAGCGCTGACCGATCAGTTGTCGACCGTTGGACTGACGCATATTGTGGCGGTTAGCGGCTACAACTTAACGATAATTGTGCTAGTTGTGCATCGTCTGTTAAAAAGACGCTCAAAATATCAAGCTACGATCATAACACTTGGGCTTATTGGGTTGTTTTTGCTGCTGACAGGCAGTAGCGCAAGCATTGTGCGGGCGGCGACAGTAAGTGTGTTGAGCCTGTTGGCGTGGTACTACGGCAGAACATTTAAGCCACATGTCCTCATCATGCTGGCTGCAGGAGCAACTGCCTGGTGGTACCCTCCGTACCTCTGGAGTGATCTGGGTTGGTGGCTGTCGTTTCTGGCCTTTGCTGGCGTTTTAGTGGTTGCCCCACTGATTAGCAGTCGTTTCCTAGCAAATCGCCAGCCGAGGCTGCTGGTGCAAGTGCTGCTGGAAACAGTGTCGGCTCAGGTGATGAGCTTGCCGCTGATTATGTACATTTTTGGCAAGCTGTCGCTGGTTGCTCTGCTCGCTAATATGTTGGTTGTGCCTCTGGTTCCGCTGGCCATGCTATTGTGTTTAATTGCCGGGTTGGCTGGGATGCTATTGGCACCGACTGCTGGCTGGTTTGCCTGGCCGGCCAAAATACTCATGAGCTACATAATCGATCTTATTCAGCTATTATCGCAATTGCCACATGCTATGGTGGGCCGCTCATTGCGCCTAGATCAGATGCTGTTTGTGTATTGTTCATTGAGTATTGTTCTGCTGACATGGTGGCAAAAGTCACGAAAAAATCGTAAAATAACAGATAG
>CAZHBD010000036.1:0-8833 GCA_964530555.1 uncultured Candidatus Saccharibacteria bacterium
ACCAATACTTTTAGTTTTTTGAACTACTTATAATCTAGCACAAAGTAGTGCTTATGTCAATAAATTTGCCTCATATAGTTGCCTGTTATTTCCAGTTTTGGACAATTTTCTGGACTGTTTCAATAATTGTCTCGTGGCTCGGCATAGTGTTGTCTTCATAATAGTGGTTAGTTGAGATGTAGTTGCCGATCACGCTCAGACAAACCTGTTCATCGGCCAAAATATGCATTCGGTCAATCACATTAACAGTTGCCAGAGGTGAAGCGATAATAAGCTTTTTGATTTTGGTACTCTTGAGATAATCGGTCACCGAATCAAGCGGAAACGAGCTATTAAAGCCATCGGACACCAGAATCACTGTCCGTCTGCGCAATAGATCACGGCGGATAATACTGTGCTTGCCGAGTAAGCGGTGCATGGTGTTGAGTTTATCGAGTTTGCTCTGCTCAAACGTCTGGTGATACTCCATGTCGAACTCTTCAATTTCACCATCGGTATACGTCTTATTGTAGGTGTAGCCGCCTTCCTGGTTGATACTGGCCACCGCCTCCGGTTCACCCGGGGCCAAAATTGGCTCAGTCATTAACATCATAATTACACAGTTGAGCGCCGCGGCAATCTGCGTGCCGACTACCACACCGCCATCATTCAGAGCAATAATGGCGCAGTTCTGGTCTTTAAGATGAGCCAGCTTCTTGGCAAGCAGCTGACCAGCCTGGGCGCGA
Organism: uncultured Candidatus Saccharibacteria bacterium; assembly: GCA_964530555.1. Classification (GTDB taxonomy): domain Bacteria; phylum Patescibacteriota; class Saccharimonadia; order Saccharimonadales; family AWTP1-31; genus CAZHBD01. The sequence continues at coordinate 726 of CAZHBD010000036.1, forward strand.
CTACTGAAATACATCTCTGTTATTTTAACACAAGCGGTATATCAAGACGGAGCGATTTACGGTAGTCTTTTAGCCAGATAAAACCGTTCACGGTTGCCTTGCGCGCCAATCACCTGCGAGTCGGCTTTGTCGAGAATCACTAGGAACTTTTTGGACCAGGCTTCGAAATCACTCAGGATTTGTCGGCGAACTTTTTCATTCTTGATCACACCTTTGTGCTTCAGTTTGTTGGCCACGGCCTCGAACTGGGGCTTCACCATAAGCACTAATTGTGTGTCACTAGCACATAGCGTCACAATGTGCGGTATCAGTTCACGAAGTGACACAAAGGAGACGTCGGCCACTACGATGTCAACGGAATCTGAGGGTGTAAAATCACGAATATCAGTCTGCTCGTGGAGCTCAATTTTTGGGTTGTTATGTAGCGATGGGTGCAACTGATCCCTACCCACCTCCGCAGCGAACACTTTTTTTGCACCATGCTGCAAGGCATAGTCGGTAAAACCCCCGGTGCTACTGCCAACATCCAGCACGATTTTGTCTCGAAAATCGAGTCCAAATGTCTGAGCTACAGACGTTAGTTTGAGCCCAGCACGACTGACATACATTTCTTTAGCCGTGAGTTTCACCCGTGCCTCAGGGTTAACCTCAAAACCCGTCTTAGTGACAACCTTGCCATCCACCGTGACTTTGCCAAGTCGAATATAACTCTCCGCCTGACTACGGGTCAGGCCTTCTTGGGCGGCTAGTGTCTGATCAAGACGTCGTTTCATAAGTTTATTCTATCTGTTATTGTAAATACATTACACCTGTATGAAAAACCCTTACCCTAACTTTCTCCGTATTATTTTTGGCTTCGTCGCAGTTGGGTTTTTTATGCGATTGCTAATCTTTGCATTTGTTGCAGGACTTGGCCTTACCTTTTTAGGATCTAGTACCCCCTGGTTCGCAATTCTTCCCGCCTTAGTAATATTTGGCGCGTATTTGGCTCTTAAAAAATTCAGTCGCAAAATTAATGATGATTCAGCACACCAATCTCAAAGAGATTTATTATTTGCAGTTACCGAAAATCCTGGTATTAGTTACGAGCAACTTAGAGATTTATTAGGAATTGACCAAGATCAACTGAGCTCGCAAGTTCGCGTCTACTTACAAAACGGTATGATACGACAAGAAATTGACAGTGACAGAGTCACTGTGCACCTTTTTCGTAACTCCTAGTCAACTTCTACTTTTGTCCGATTGCTAGGCGGGCCTGCACGACTTTTTCACTGTCTTCGTCATTAATGTCGCCTTTGGCCTCAATCAAGTACAGCGCAGCGACCCAGTGTGTTTGACCCTCGGGCAAGGCACGTGTTTTGTGCTGAACCGTCACATGAGCCCGCCAGCCATCACCTACATATTGCGGGTGGATATAGGTAACCTTTTGTGCATCGAGCGCCGCACGAAGCGCGCGGTGCAAGGCCCACAACTCGGTGCTCTCTTTGACAACATTCACCGGCAAAGGTTTACCGGGGGCACCAAAATCTTCCTGGTGACCAGACTCAATGATAAAGGGTTCAATCTGGCCCACAACTGATTGCACAATATCGCATACCTGGGAGGGCGTCAGCTCAGATATAAACCAATCCATGACCGTACAATGCAAGGCCGCCTGATACGGCATACCAACCCGCATTGGGTCAATTTCGGCAACAAGAATAAAAGTGTTGCTAGTCTTTGACTCGTTCACGGTATGCTCCTGTTGCCGTGTCCACACTAATAATGTCACCTTGTTTGATAAACGCTGGCACTTTGACCGTAATACCAGTCTCGAGCTCGGCATCTTTCATCACACTGCTGGTAGTATCGCCTTTGACGACATCTTCGGCATAGGTCACCTTGAGTGGGACATTTTTTGGCAATTCTACGTTGATAACACGACCGTCAAACAGCTGGGCCTGGGCGGTGTCACCTTCTTTCAAATAGCCTGCTTGGTCGCCAATTATATCGGCGGGGATTTCGAACTGTTCGAACGTTTCATCGTTCATGAAATAGTATGTGCTACCGTCGTTGTAGAGATATTGCACGTTCTGGTTGCCCACATCTGCGGGTTCAATCGACTCGTTGCCTTTGAATGTTTTGTCCAGAACCTTGCCGTCGAGCAGGCTCTTGATTTTTACATTAACGATTGAGCCGCCGCGACCCATTACTTTTTGGGCATACTCAACCACACGATATGGCACTCCGTCCATTTGGAAAATCTGCCCTTTTTTTAAATCTGTTACGCCTAATGCCATCTATAATTCTCCTTCTAATTTTGTTCTTAATGCAGAGTGTAGTTCTGCGGCTGCCTCATCAACAGTTGGTTGTATATTCATAAATATCATATCAGCGAACAGTGGTGCCAGCATAGCTTCGCGTGCAATTCGTGATTTGCGTAACTGAAGCTGTTCGCCATCAATCGCTGGATCTCGCTCAACCAAGCGTTGCTCAACCAACGATAGGTCTGGGCAGTCTACTGCACAAACTAGGATGCGTCCAACTGCTCTTTTGCGAAACACGGTTGTCTCTTCAATAGGCAAAGCCCTCATCGAGACTTCATCACTGCGCAATAGGTCCGGAAACGGCACTCCATATTCTGGTCCATGGCTTGAATGTGTGCTGAGAAAAGCCGAACGCTCTTGTTCAAACCGTGAACGGTCAACAAACACTAGTTCGTCGTCTGATTCACCTGGCCGACGGTCTCGATATGTCCAGTTCTTCTCAATATAGTACCCTGGATACTGCGCCAGACCGCGCAGTAAAGAAGTTTTGCCAGCGCCTGACGGACCAACAAGTACTAGATGCCAGGGCATTGTAGATCCTTAGTTATTGGCTACAAAAGGTAGCAGGGCAATGTGACGAGCTCGTTTAATAGCTCGGGCCAAGTGCCGCTGTTGGCTTTCGGTTAGGCCAGTTTTCTTGCGTGTCTCGATCTGACCATAGACGTTAACATAACGCTGCAAGGTCTTAAAATCCTTGTAGTCAAAATATGCTACATCAGTTCGGTGCTTAAATATCTTTGCCATACAAATTCCTTTCTATCTATAAGCAGAGTTTGGGTATCTAAAATTATCTATGAACGATTGTCTACATTGGTATGGGACTACAATTCCCCACAAAAGAAGACTGATCAGTAGCGTAGAAACAATTATCCATACTATTGCTAACCACCTAGCTTCTTGGCTGGAGACTTTTCTGTACAGTATTCGTATTACGAGCGCCGCCAGAACGATGAACAGTGCGATCCAGGCATATGTCTGCAGAAAGAATGACCTTTCGCAGGGAAAACCTGCAAAGTTTACTAATGCTCTAGAAAGGTATGTCATCTAAATTTATTGGTTCGTCACCAATATCTTCGATGACAACATCATCGGCTTTAGTCTTTTTGCTTGGTGCAGGCTTGTTGATTGGTGCTGGAGCTGACTGGTCATAGTCACCACCGCCATTACCGCCACCTTCACCTCGACCACCAAGGAAGGTTACATCCTGTGCAACAACTTCTACTTTGCTGCGTTTCTGGCCTTCTTGCTCCCAGCTACGACTTTGTAGCCGTCCATTGACAAGCACCGGACGGCCTTTGGTAACGTATTGGGCTACGCGTTCACCGAGCGGCCCCCAGGCAACAACATCGACATAGTCAGTTGCTTCCTGCCAGTTCCCGTCGCTGCCTTTGTAGCTGCGGTTGAGCGCGAGGCTAAAGCTGCAAACGCTCTGGCCGTTCGGAGTCTGCCGAAGCTCTGGGTCTCGTGTCAGATTCCCCATTAAGATTACTTGGTTGAATGATCGAGCCATCTCGATTTCTCCTTGTAGGAACTATGTCCTTTAGTTAATGTACTTACACGGTATGCCTGCTTACATAAACTGTCAAGCGAGGCGTTCTACTCTTCGTCTTTATCGTCTTCGGCCTCACCGCGTTCGGCAGCCTTCTTGGCTTTGTCGGCCTTGGCTGCTTCTGCTTTGGCGATGGCCTTCAAATCTGGCTTGGTGATCATAAAACGGATCACTTCGTCAGTAATGTTTAGGGCTGCTTCTGCTTTGCCAACACCTTCGCCGGGCATATCTACGGTGTAAAAAACATACACAGCATGCTCTTGCTTAGCAATTGGATAGGCAAGTTTACGCTTGCCCCAGTTGTCTGTGCTGACTACTTTTCCGCCGTTGTCGGTGATGATTTTTTGCACTTTGGCTTCTGCCTTGCTCAAATCTACCTCGAGATCGGGGTGATACAATACAGCAATTTCGTACTGAGCCATTTGTCTCCTTCCTCTGGTTAAAGCCCGCACTCACTAGGGATGCGAACCGAAATTGATATTGTTACAGTAGTATAGCTTATCCACCCCTGTTAGTCAATTACTCTTCGTCGGGGATTTCGTCGTAGACGTCTTGGGCTTCACCTTCACCGCTGCTTGCGTTAAAGACTTCGGCAGCACTGTTAACTAAGACTTCGCGTGGGCGTGAGCCATCGGCCGGACCAATAATGCCCTGCTCTTCCATGGATTCAATCAGTCGAGCTGCTTTGCCATAACCAATTCTTAGGCGACGCTGCAACAGACTGGTGCTGGCTTTGCGGGCTTGCACGACGACTTCAACTGCTTGCTGGAACATCGGTTCATCGGCCGAATCAACATCTGCTACTACACCACCACGGCCATCGAGCTGGACCGGCTGACTAACCACTTCATCATCGTATTGAGGGCCACGCTGCCCCCTGATAAAGTCGGTTACTTTGTGCGTCTCTTCATCTTCAATAAACGCACCTTGCACGCGCTTTGGTTTGGGCATATCGGCGGTAGACAGCAACATGTCACCCATGTTGAGCAGTTTTTCGGCGCCAATTTGGTCGATTATCGTACGTGAATCTACCTGGCTCACCGTAGTGAAGGCAATGCGAGCCGGGACGTTGGCTTTGATCAGACCGGTGATAACGTTCACGCTTGGTCGTTGCGTGGCCAGCACCAGATGAATGCCAACAGCTCGCGCTTTTTGAGCAATACGCACAATCAATGATTCTACATCGCGCGCAGCCATCATCATGAGGTCGGCCAACTCATCAATAACAACCACGATATATGGCATGCCTTCATCTTGTTTTAGGCTGTTATATTCCACAATATTGCGGCGTCGAACTTCACTGAGCGTTTTGTAGCGTCGCTCCATCTCAGCCACCGTCCACTTAAGCGCACTAATGCATTTCTCGGGCTCAGTGATAACCGGGGTAAGGAGGTGCGGGATTTCGTCATAAGGCTTGAGCTCAACCTGTTTTGGATCAACGAGGATTAGTTTGAGATCGGCCGGGCTGTTACGGTACAGCAAGCTGGTAAGAATGGTGTTGATCATAACACTTTTACCCGAACCAGTCTGCCCAGCCACTAAAACATGAGGCATTTTTGCCAGGTCAGCAATAATGGGCTTGCCGCCAATGTCGCGACCAATTGCAAATGTCAGAGGATTCTGCTGGTCTTTCCATTCGCTCGATTCCAATAAACTGGCGATGCGGACTGTAGCCGACTTACGGTTTGGCACTTCGATACCCACTAACTTTGTGCCCGGAATTGGTGCTTCCATCCGGATAGAGGTGGCTGCGAGATCTAGCTTGACGTTATCCTCTAACTGCGTGATCTTGGTTAGCTTGGTGCCGGCCGGTGGTTTGAGAGTGTACTGTGTAACTCGAGGCCCGATATTGGCACCTTCCATCTCCACATCAATACTAAAGTTTTCAAAAGTTTCTTTAATAGTTCGAGCGTTACCTTCAACATCACCGGCATCGGCTTTATCTTGTTTGTGATTCAACAAGCTTGTTGATGGCAATTGCCAGTCCGGATCGCTTGCAGCGGTGAGTGCACTATGCTCCTCAGGGGGGGTTATTTTTTGAGCAGTATTACGGAATGTACTTAGACGGGCGCCTTTGGCATGATGTTCTACTGGCACACCTTCGTTGAGCTTAAAGGCGTGCTCGCTCGCACGTGCTTTTAGGGCGCTCAATTCGCCCTCTTCATCCCCTTCTTTGCGTCTGAAGATATCAAACAGCCGAAGCAGCACACTAAGCGGAATACCAAAAGCAAAAAAGAACGCTAACACTGCAAAGATAAAGAACATTAGAGACGCCGGGACTTTGTCTATGGCGTTGAGTACTGCATTGCCAAGTACTTTACCAACTGCCCCACCATGCCCACCAGTAATCGTGCCAACGCTATCTTTGGCGCTAAAGGCTACATGCAGCCAGGAGGCCGAGAGGATTAAGCCAGCAAGCATACTCACCAAGCTACCCAAGGGGATTTGACGATCTTCGCTATTAAATTTGAGTATCCCGAAGTACACCAGCGCCACTGGCGTCAGGTAGGCACCCCAACCAAACACAATGTAGGCTACGTTAAACAGGCCTTTTGGTAACGGTCCGCCAGTTCCAAAACCACCAAGTAATAAAAATATGGCCAGTAATACCATCAGGATAGCTCCAACAAGCGGCCAAAAAGCGCTGCGCTCTTCTACTGCGCGTGCGCGACTTTTTCGTGTTTGTTTTTTTCTTTTTGCCATTGTGCTACCAGTATAGCACCCCTGTTTTTATTTGTCAGCGGGTCGTCCCAGACCAAATCGGCCCAATAGTTTCTTGACTGGTCCGGTGGGCAACTCACGATAGACAGTAGGATCTGGTTGGTCGCTACCTCTGGAAGCTCGATCCCACACCCGCTTTAATGCAACGTGATCATGGATAATAACCCCGTCTTCCATTTCAGTGTTGGGCGAACTAGTAGCTGGACGCTGAGGGTCATAACCTTCAGGAAAGGTTGGAGGCGCAAGTAGCGCCATACGCTCGTCTGGGCTGTGATACGCTCGGTCTGGCTGGCCATCTTCAATAGCTGAAAGCATATGCTGAATGTGATCATCTATTGGAGGCTGTTTGCCACCAGTGGGCTCTACATTACTCATGGCTGCTTCCTCGTTGTGTGCCAGGGGTTACACCGTTGTCCTGCATCTCGGCTCTAACCGCTACTTGCTGAGTGGTTAAGTCACCAAGCGCGCGATTAACTTGAGGGTCACCTGTTTCGAGAGCGTGCACAGCTAAATCTTCACGCGCAGCTTGCAAGCCAGCGTGCTCACTAGCCAGGTCACGAGCACGTACCTGCGCTATTCGCGTATCATCTGGTTCACCTACCGGCACTCCGTTGGCCACCAGCTCACCGACATGAACTGGATCGGTGTTTGGATCGGGAGGAGTAGAAGGAGCTTTATTCATATAGCAATTATAGCAAAATATACAACAATTGTCAACTTGCTTGTGTTTGTGGGTTTTCTGGAACTGTGTCTGAAGGCGTTATAGCGTGCATTTTAGTTAGTATATCGGCTGACGGTGTCGCTAATGCTGCCGCTTGCTCAGCCGCTTCAGCTGCAGCGCTTTGTTCAGCAACCATTGCTTGACCAGCGTTACGTATGATACGTTCGTGCGCATTTCCTTCGTTGACTGGCCGTGGCTGATTCGTAAAGGCGTCCCACTGTTCTTGCGGAGCTTCTTCGGGTGCGTTTGCAGCGGCCGCAGAAAACTGCTCTGTACTGTTGTCAACAATGGCTTGTGCCATCGTATCAAAGTCTGGCTTTGTAGATTGTGCTGCTGCATCAGCAGTTGCTGAATTTGGTAATGGTTGGGTGCCGGAAGCTTGTGGGTTGGGATTTGTTGTTGTCATTTGTGTTTTTGAATTGATACCTAAATACTATCAGAAAAACACTAAAATGTCAACTCATAGCCGGCGTTAGTCGTTGCGGGCGTCTTGCCCTAGCAACTGGGCACGCATCTGGGCAAAGCGCTTCTGTACGTCTTCGGCAGTATCTGTTTGCGGCTGCGCCTGCTTGGTTTTGCTCTCGGCACCATTACCGTTGCCATTGCCGTTTTTACCACTCACGACATTAACTACGGGGATAACAATTGGGCTACGACCAGTTTGTTCGTACAAGAAGTGCGTGACATGTTCCTTGAGTTCCGCTTTGAAGCGGTCCAGATCAACACGCTTGAAGCGTTGTTGTACTGCACGTTTGAGCTCAATTCGGAAGCTGTTCATCAGCTCTTCGGAGTCGCGCATATATATGAAGCC
>CAZHBD010000037.1:0-8554 GCA_964530555.1 uncultured Candidatus Saccharibacteria bacterium
TAATGAAAGGCTGGCGCTGTCGGTGGCCGAGCCGTATTGGGTGGTGCCGTTTAGACTGAGGTCATTATTCAGGTTTCCCGTACCCCATGAGGGGGAGTTTTGCAAAGATAAGTTATTACTGTGTGAAGACGCGTCGCTGGCCGTTGCACCTGATGATTCGTCGAAATGATATAAAGCTGTCGTGCTGGCATCATTTGAGTAGTTTTGTGCTTTTAGTCGTACACTCGTGCCACTTGTTTCAAGTCCCGAGTCAAAAGCAAAATCACTTGAGTTCGAAAAGTCCCAAGTATTTGTCAAGTCAGCTGCAAATACATACTTGAAGCTATTAAAGACAATCGTGCCAACCATTAGTAAGTACACTGACAGAGAAAGCCAGTGTACGGTCCTGTGCCACCGCCAAGCATGCCAACGACCATACCATGTCCATTGTTGTAGTGCATATTGGTGTGGTCGTGTTGCAGCGTGATAGTGTGCTAGCTTTGCACCTCTCACTGCCTTTTGATGCCCGACCATAGCAGCGCGACCAGCTTTGCTGGCAATTTTTTTGGCATGCGGCTTAACAACAGCATAGGCTTTCTGCCCATGCGCCCTAACTGACCTGATAGTTGTCTTGTACTTGGCCATTAACCCTCGCGCATTGTTCTATAAAGCTCAAGCACATTATACCAAACCTTAACCAAGTTGATGAAATCAAAAAATGTTAAAATTCTTACAGTCATATATACTTCAGTAAGGAGAATATTGCAGTATGATTTCCTTTGCGCACCACACGTTCCTTCACACTCTAGCCACAAGAGTTATCGTAGCTACTCTGCTCCTTGGCCTGTTTGGCGCAGTAATGATACACATCAGGGAGACGCGTTCGTGAGAGTAACACTTGATACCGATAGTAAAACCGTTACTGCACGCGCCGCTGCAGAGGTGAAAGGGCCAGGCGTAAATGGTCACGCAAAATTTATCGAATACGATGTTGATGGATGGAAGTATGTCCACCTCCATCTTGAGCTTGAAGGTGATCCCAAAGCTTTGCCCGCAGGTAAGCACGCGGTTCACATTCACGAAAAGGCGGCTTGTGATTGCGAGGGCTTTAAGTGTGCTGGTGGGCACTTTGACCCTGGTCCCAGCGGCAATACCGATCCAGACGCTAATCACGGCTATCATGCAGGCGATCTACCAAGCATCACAATTGATAAAAGTGGCAGAGGGGAACTCGAAGCCATTTCCAGCAGGATTACGCTAAGCCCAGGACCAACCTCAATAATTGATGTAGCATCCGCACCCGACGGCACTTCGATTATGATCCACGGTAACCCTGACCCGTTCACCTCGGGTAAGAGCGGCAGTGGACATAGTGGCGGTCCGCGTTTAGCCTGTGGCACAATTAGGCTTGATGACACAAATGTTTCTTCCGAATAAGATAGCTACGGCATATGTTTATTGAACCCACGGTTTTCGAGAAAATGGTACGTACCGCAATTGACGGTATTCCTCGAAAATATGGCGAACACATACGAAACGTGGCTTTTGTCGTGGAAGATAGCCCCTCACAAGAGCAGCGGACAAAGCTACATCTTGTTAATGGACAAACATTGTTTGGACTTTACGAGGGCATTCCACTCACTAAGCGTAGTAGTGGTTATAACCTAGTCTTACCCGATAAAATTACCATCTTTCGTGAACCTATTATGTACCTCGCCGCGACCGTTGACGAAGCCCAGGCACAGGTCAATAAAACGGTCTGGCACGAAGTTGCGCACTATTTCGGACTCGATCACAACCAAATCCATAACTTAGAACAGAGTAAGTAAACGCAGGCTTTATTCGTCCCGACGACTTTTGAAATGAATCTTTCGAGTAATTAATCCATCGAGCAACAAATGACTAAAATAGCCAGTCACAGCCGCACCATAGACCAATAAAGCCGTAGGTAATATGCTGGCGCGATTTAAGTAAGGGATGAGCGCAATCGGCAGAGGTACCAAAACCATTGCCAACTTGCTGTGCGTCCAGCCACGATGATGACCAACGATCGGTGTCATTGCCAATAATCCAAGGTAAGCGGCCGCCTCAGTTCTACCTGTAGCGATTAGTAGGACATCGGCAATGAAGGCTAGTCCAAAAAAGATGTTTTGGCCTTTGCTATTTGTATCGACATCTGGCCAAAGCCCGAACAATACGGCAACAACATACAGGGCTGCGATAAATTGCCAGTAGCTCAGAATACCGCCCGTATGACGCAAGGCGTCGTCTGAAACAGTCTGCATACCAACAAGATATCCAGTGTTAACCACTACCGCACCGGCAATGTGCCCACGAAAACCGGACAAGTTTTATTCTCCTTATGCGCTGCTAGAATGAGCCAAATTGTTGCGGCGCTTCATTGTCAGCAGGCGCCTCACTGGGAGCAGTTCCTGAATTTGGATCAGCCACCGGTTCCACTGGGGGCGTTGCGGGTTCAGCTGGTGCTGGCGTTACAGTCTGTCCTGCATCTCCATTCGGTTCAGCAGTGGAAACCGGATCGGCAGCTGGTGGATCTACCGGAGCTGGCGCCTCTGTGGGAGCATCTGTAGCTGGTGGCATTACTGGCTCGCTAGGCGTGCCGGTACCGGTGTTGTCAGTTGGTTGGTTTGTTGTTTGATCGTTAGTTGGGTCCATGTGTTATCCTCCATCACCATAGTAACCGCTTTGTCAAAAATATCCAAAACTAACATTTTTTAAACCACAAGTCTATCTCTCGGAATTTGCTATACTGCTAGTGTATGAATGCTTTGTGGCCATTATATCTCACGCTTTTAACAGCAATGTTACTGTATATGACCAGCTGGTTTTTGATAAGTTGCTTACTCCACCGTAATGATATAGCCGATATTGCCTGGGGGCTGGGATTTGTTTTTTTGAGTTATGTGGCGCTGAGCTACAATAACTCGCCGAGTTGGAGTATTAGTCTGACGGCGTGTCTAACAACCGTCTGGGGACTTCGACTCTCGGGCCATATTTATCTACGCAATCGAAACAAAAACGAAGATTTTCGTTATGCTCAATGGCGACAGCTGTGGGGCAAGTGGTTTGTAATACGAAGCTTTCTACAGGTCTACCTGTTACAAGGTATACTGTTGCTTCTAGTGTTGGCACCTGTGGCGATATTTTCGGGCATCGCCACACGGGTTACTATTTCAGGCTGGGTTCTAGCAGGCGTCGTCATCTGGTTGACCGGTTTTTATTTCGAGGCTGTAGGTGACTGGCAATTGTCACGCTTTTTGCGCAGCAAGCCCGGCAAGAACACGATAATGGACCAGGGACTGTGGAAGTATACACGTCATCCAAATTACTTTGGCGAAGTAACTCAGTGGTGGGGTTTATGGGTAATGCTTACCGGAACCAACGCCAGCTCAAGTCTCAAGCTTATTGCCCTAGCGGGGCCGGCCACCATAACTGTACTCATATTGTTTGTTTCTGGGATACCAATGCTCGAAAAACGCTACAGCAATGACCCTGCTTATCAGCGTTATGCCAAACGTACCAGTAGGTTCTTTCCGCGCGAACCACGAGTTGCGAGCAAGTAATCGCTGCTACAATATGAAGTATGCGTAGCGCTCTAACACTTCAAAACGTTACGAAACTCTACCGCAATGGTCGAGGTATAACCGACATTAACTTATCGGTTGAGCAAGGTGAAGTTTTTGGTTTTCTAGGCCCAAATGGCGCTGGTAAAACAACCACCATTCGCTGCGTAATGGATTTTATACGCCCGCAACAAGGCACTATTATGGTTGGCGGGTATCCTATTCAATCAAGCACGACGGCTCGGCATGAAGCAATAGGCTATATACCTGCCGACCCACAGCTGTACGCAGCTTGGACTGGCAGCGAGCATTTAGCGTTTTACCAACGACTGGGCAAGCCAAAAGACGTCAGCCAGATTGTCGAGCTGTTGGAGCTCCCTATGGACGTCCCCTTTCAACAACTGTCAACCGGAAATAAACAAAAGCTAGCCGTCTTACTAGCATTTGCCAGCGAACACACGCTTATGATATTCGATGAACCGACGAAGGGCCTCGACCCACTCTTGCAACAGGTGATCTATGACCTAATCCGTGATTATCGTACGGCAGGTGGAGCTGTCTTTGTATCGTCGCACAACCTTCCCGAAGTAGAGAAGATCTGTGATCGAGTAGGTGTCATTAAAGAGGGACGCATAGTAGCCGACGAGACCATGCAGCATTTACGTAACCTCAGCGTGCATCTGGTTACAGCAGTCACAGCCAAGGCCATACCAATCCAGTTGTTGCCTAAGGACGCCGAAGTGCTGCATCATAAATCAAATCACATTTTACTTAAAGTTCGGGGCAATCTGAACCCTATTATCAGTGTACTCAGTAAGCAAAAACTCAAAGATCTCGAAATCACTCATGCCAATCTTGAGGAAAGTTTTATGGAGTATTACAAATGAAATGGCCAATTTTTGAAAAAGAATGTAAGCACGACCGATTAAGCTTAGCTGTATATTCGGTCGCCTCTGCCGCCATGGTATGGCTTTATGTCGCCATGTATCCATCGCTTCAGACACAGGGACGCGAACTAACCAAGCTGATAAGTAGTTTGCCTTCAACACTTCTGAAAGCATTTAACATTGAAGGTACGGGGCTTGAGAGTCTCGAGAGCTTGCTTGCCAGCAAACAATTCAACTTTATTTTACCGATATTGCTGATTATATTTTTGCTTTCACGTGCCGCAAATTACCTTGCCGGAGAAGCCGAACACAACACGATTGGCACACTACTCAGTCAGCCAGTTTCGCGCGTTAGTATCTACTGGTCAAAATACTTGGCTGGAATGACCAATCTATGCATCTTTACTAGCTTATCTATTCTTATTGCCCTGCCGCTTGGCTGGGCGTATCACCTTCACCCTCCTCTAAAGCCTTACGCACTACTCACGGGTATGGCCCTCTTATTTGGCTGGTGCGTCTTTAGTCTTGGTATGCTGGCATCCGCAATTAGTAATACGCGCAGCCATGTCTATGCAGTTGTCGGCGGTGGCCTCATGGGAATGTATGTGATCAATCTTATAGCCAGTCTCAACCCAGAGCTTAGCAAGCTGCGCTTTGTCTCATTTTTCCATTACTTTGACCCGAACAGACTACTATTGCATTCCGAATTTAGCCTTGGCGCCGCTTTGTTATTTAGCTTGCTAGCAGTGAGTGCAGCAGTCGCTGGATCGATTTACTTCAATAAACGGGATTACAGCATTTAGTGAAACGACTGGCAACCCGAGGTAACACTCTAAGCATTACGCAGTACATGGGCTTTATAGGAACAGTTATTTGCTGTTTTATTTTTGTACAAACCCCAAGTTGGCCAACTCCTGATAAACTTATCATTTTTCTAGCATTTGTCTTCATGATATTCCGGCAAGCCAAGGCTATGCTACAGCGCCTTGGCCCATTTGTCCTTTTGCTATTAGTCTATGAATCGTTTCGCGGCTTTGCACATCATGTCAATACTCATGTGAATTACCTGTGGATGCCATCTGTTGATCGAGCTCTATTCGGCATATTGCCGACCAGCTGGCTACAGCAGCACTGGTGGCACGGAACCGTACAATGGTATGACTTTGCCTTCTATATTTTTTACATGCTTCATTTCATTTTGCCGTTGGGTCTTGCACTGTTGGTTTGGAAACTACGGGACAGGTTTTACTGGCAGTATGTTGCTAATTACGTCAGCTTGTCTTTTGCTGGCTTTCTGACGTATCTTGCCTTCCCCGCCGCTCCACCATGGATGGCTTCCGATAAAGGCTTAATAGAGCCCATAACTCGTGTGTCGTCGAGTGTTTGGTATAGCCTGGGAATCCATGATTTCCCTTCTGTCTATAACAAAATTGCCCCGAACCCAGTTGCTGCCGTACCATCATTGCATGCGGGCTATGCCACTTTGTTTGTACTAACCATCTATCGCTTATTTGGCCCCCGTTGGGCTGCAGCTGCAAGCATATATCCAGTCATGATTTACCTGGGAACAGTCTATCAGGGAGAACATTATGTTATCGACGCTATTCTTGGCGCACTATACGCGGTTACAGTATTCTTTGCAGTCGACCTTTATTTTCGAAAGTATCGTCTGCGTCAAGTAGCCAAAGAGTCTCATACAACAAAGAAGAAGCGCCCAAATGACGCTTCTTCAGAATCCTCACAACTCGCTGACAATTAGGACTTTTTGGTGGAACGCTTGCTACCGCCGAGCCGGCCTGCGCGGGCATGTCCTGCTGGATCTCCATGCCATCCTCGTCCTTTAGAGCTTGCTTGCGCCATTGCTGCCTCCTTCACTACTTGGCACTGCTTAGCATAACCGAAGCGACTAAGTGCCACTATGAAATATTTCACCGCGCTCAGCACAATAAGCTTGTGTGAAAATGTTCATAGTAAAAGCTTATGAATTTTAGCTATACTGCTCTCTCGGAGGAAACCCATGAGTGCTGAGAGAACATCACCTGAACACCTTGAGACACTTATTCACGATGCTATGAAAGGTTCTCTGCACGAAGAACGAATGCACGGCCTGGAACCACAGCACAAGAGAATGGTTCGCACCATCCATAAGCGCTATCAAAAGCGCATCAACGCTGAGAACGAACTTCGCAAATTACGCCGTACGGGAGAGCTCACCCGTATGACACCCGAAACTTTTTTATTTACCCTGCTTGCTGACTACGCAATAGATTTAGCTATCCGTCGTGAAGAAAAACTGCCAGCTACTCGCCGGCGTCACAAACAAAAGCTACAGCGCATGTGGCAAGAGTATAGCAACCGTGTGCTGCGTTATAGCTAACTGCATCGGCGTAATAATTCTCATAGTTCGTTGCAAACTAAAAGCATACACTGCTGCTTATGGATACAATCGAACAATTACTAGCCATACTGGTCGTTCTATTAGCGACAACGCAAGTTGTGGTACTAGTGCTGACAGCAGTTATTTTGCTGCATTTGCGCAAACTTACCAAGCACTGGGACGAAATCCTTACAGATAGCCGCTCAATTCTTCATGAAACCAGTCGCCGATTGCGACAAGGCAAGACTTTGTATACGATTGGCTACTGGTTATTTAGTAAAATTAAGGGGAGGCCAGCATGAATAAATCATCGTCGACAGCCGTAGCATTTGCCGTTGGTGCAGCAGCCGGTGCGGTAACAGCACTACTCGCATCACCACGTAGCGGTAAAGAAAATCGTGAGTACATTAAAGACGCGTCGCGTCGGGCACGCGACCTTGCAGCAAGTAAAAAATCGGAGCTACAAGAAAAGGGCCACACCAAACTTGAGCAAGCCAAATCCACATTGCGCGATAAACTAGAAGACGCCAGTGGCAAAGCCGAGGAAACCGTCCGTAAAGGGCAGTATAAACTTGAACAACAGCGTTAAGACAGCATAAGACTATTACTGTTTCTTTAGGCTATTTTGTTTGCGCCAGGCTTCGATAGCCGCGTGATTGCCGCTGAGGAGTACTTCAGGGACTTTTAACCCCTGGAACTCCTCTGGTCGCGTATACTGTGGAAATTCGAGCGTTTCGCCATCGCTAAAGCTTTCGATTTGGGCACTCTGGGCGCCACCCAGCACACCTGGTATCAAGCGTACGATGCTATCAATAACAACCATGGCTGGCAATTCACCACCAGTAAGCACGTAGTCACCGATGGATAACTGCATGTCAACAAGCGATGTGACACGCTCATCATAGCCTTCATAGCGGGCACAGACGAATATAAGGCCGTGATCACCCTGGCTCATCTTCTGGGCAATATGTTGCTCGAAGCGTTGGCCGCGGGGCGTCATCAAAACTACCTTGGCACTAGAATCGGCTCGTTTGGCCGTCTCGATTGCAGCAAATAATGGTTCTGGCTTTAGGAGCATGCCATCTCCCCCGCCATAAGGTGTGTCGTCTACTTGTTTGCGCGGGCCCAAACCATAGTCTCGTAGGTTTATATAACTAAACTGTACTTTTTGCTTATCCTGTGCCTTAAACAGCATGCTTGCATTCAGCACACCATGGAACATCTCCGGAAATAAACTTATTACCTGTATGTTCATGAACTTTGCCTAACTGGAGAAGCTTGAGCCAGTTCAACAATGTCTGCATATGAAGGATTGCCATGCACAGCAGTTAATACTGGCTGCACCGTACGATATATTTCTTTACTTAAATTCTCTGCCGCGATGCATTCTTCAGCTGCAACTAATGGGTCTACAGCACCTTGCAAGATTAATTTAGATGCTCCGCTATTAAGAATGTGTAGCTTTTCTGCCAACACGACGTCAAGGTTTCCGGCGAATGACTCAATAACTGGAGCTTCAAGTCGGCTGGCTGGCAATATCGCCTCGCCATTGTTACGCTTGTCTGTAAATACATGGCCCTGACGGGCAGTACGAGCAACAACCGTTAACTCGCCTCTTTCTGTAACCCGCTTGGCGATTTCAATGCGCGATTTGCCTGGATCAGCACCTGGAATCGACCGAAAGTTGAACGAATTTCCACGAACCCCAGATCCATGTGCAAACAACC
>CAZHBD010000038.1:0-8443 GCA_964530555.1 uncultured Candidatus Saccharibacteria bacterium
GATTCCAGAGGGGGTTGTGGTGCCGGCCAACGGAACAATGCTGCTTGTAAAAAATGATATTGCCTACAAGGCCGCTCATACTCCAACACTAATCATGGCTCAATACACTGATGATCTGGGGGGCTCGGGCACATTGACACTGCGTAATTTGAATGGTGACATCATAGATTCGGATGATTACTAAAATGAAGTCCCTTCGAGTTACAAAGACCTTCCTAGCGGCAATGAGTTTTATTGCTACTTATGTCTTTTTGTCACAGACAGTCTACGCTGCACCAGCAACATTCACTGTTACCAACACCAATGATAGTGGTGCCGGTTCTCTGCGCCAAGCAATTGCGAGCGCTAATGCCAACGGTAACCCTGCCGATCAGGATGTCATTTCGTTTAATATCGGTGGAAGTGGTGCGCATACAATAAGCATGAACTCGTCCTTGCAGATAACTCAATCTCTGGTTATTGATGGCTTTTCACAGCCTGGAAGTGTACCAAACTCTAGTCAATTCCCGGAGCCCTTCGATGGTCAGGTACAGATAGATTTACGTTTTGCGGGTGCTGGGCGGATCGAAGTACTTGCGCCAAATGTTAGCATTGAAAGTATTGCAATTAGCGAATCAGTCTCTGCTATTGGCGATGGAATAATTTACGCAGAAGATGCTGATAACCTAACAATTATAGGTAGTTACTTATCTAGTGATTTTACGGGAATGAATGATTTTTCCGGTCCATTTAATCTCTCTCCAGACCAAAAAATAGTACAGATTGTTAACTCGGATAATGTACGAATAGGTGGCTCAATGGTCGCAGAGAGGAATCTATTCGGTCGATGTAACGGTGCTTGTATCGATGCTTCAATCTCGACCGGCAATTCTACTAATAACTTAGTTATTC
Organism: uncultured Candidatus Saccharibacteria bacterium; assembly: GCA_964530555.1. Classification (GTDB taxonomy): domain Bacteria; phylum Patescibacteriota; class Saccharimonadia; order Saccharimonadales; family AWTP1-31; genus CAZHBD01. Next base: position 892 of record CAZHBD010000038.1, read on the forward strand.
AGGGAAATTATTTTGGTCTGGGAGCTGATGGCTTGCGTACTTATATCTCAGAATCATATGCAGTATTTCTTCACGATGGAGTCCAGAACACCACTATAGGTGGTGATGCAAGTAACGGCGAAGGTAATATCATTGCAAATCAAGACAATGGAGCTATCTATGCGGATGGTACCAATGGTCTGGATATCTTTGGAAATATCGTAATGGATAATAAACGAATCAAGGTAGAAAACACTAGCTATATAGGAACAATCTTACTTGCGGGTGTAACTAACGCACAAGTTGGCTTACCCAACTCTGGCTATGAGAATTATATATCAGGTAACTGGGAAGGAGGCGCAGTTGAAATTACTAATTCATTAGTTAATGACTCCGTTTCAAGTTCAATAAATATTGAAGGAAACATTATTGGCTACAACTACAACCAGAGTGAAATCCTTAAGAGCGAGAATCACGGAATAGAGGTCGGCGGATCTTCAAATGAAATCCTGATTAGTGAAAACATTATTCATAACTCTAGCAGTTTGAATTTAGACACCCCATTCTCTGCCGTTCGTATAACAGAGCAGGCACAAAAAGTAGCGGTGGTGGAAAATTCAATTTATGACAGTAATGGTATTGGTATTGATATAGTAGGGTCTAACGGGGCTGATAATAACGATGAGCTCGATGCAGACAATGGCCCTAATGGCCGTTTAAACACGCCTGGCTATTATAATATCGTTGAAGATAGTGGTAACACCTTAATTGACTTTAGTGCTGATTTACCAGCAGGCGAGTACCTTATCCAATTTTTCAGCAACACAGTAGCTGACACGGATGGACCGGGCGAAGGTGAAACTTTTATTGGCTCAATGACAATTACCTCAAATGGTGAGGGGTTACAGAACTTTAGTGCAATGATTAGCGGTACGGGTTACGCCAATATCGCCCAGACGGCTACAGTGATAGATGATTCCACACCGAGTGGGTACGGAGCGACGAGCGAATTTGGGACCGAAGGTGAACCAGCAGTTCCAGAATACGATTTAGTTGTTGACAAAAGATTGCTTAACCCAGACGAAGTTGCGCTTGGAAATACGCTCAATTATCAACTTACCATTACAAATATGGGCCCAGACGATTTTGATATGAGCCTGCTCGACGCTGTAAGCCCCAATAACGATCTGGTTGCACTAGATATCTATCCGTCTCAGTTGGCATATGTTTCTACTTCGTCCACAGACATCACTTGTACCGACTTAGGTGCCGGCTCGGCTTCTTTGTTTGGTCCAGCTCTTGGCAATCACTCTGATCATGGCATAGTTTTCTGCCCTTGGACAGCAGGGAGCTATATATTGTCATCAGGAGACAGTTACCAGCTGACGCTTAGTTTTCAAGTCGTGGACGACGGTTCACTAGATTTTACAAATCATGTAATCAGTGCCATGTATGAGTATGACGTTGATTTTCCCCAGTACATCACGGCAGTTTCTGGGGGCGATATTCTAGACAACCTCGCAAATTCAATAGTAAATAACTATGCTGCCGCCACGAGCGTGGTCACAGATACCGAAGTAAACAAAGTATTGCTTACTGAAGGTGAGTTACATGATGGAGATACGCTTGTATACGAGCTTTCACTAACTAATAACGGGCCAAATGATCTTGATCTGACATACTTCGATGGCAGTTCGGATTTGCCGTTCCTCCGTGCCTTGTTTACCGATTTAATGCCGCCTAATATGACCTATATATCACAAAGTAATCCAGATCTTTACTGTGTTTGGGGTGGACCAGGATCGGCAGATGAGATACCGTTCTTTGACGAGCATCCTAGCTACAGCGGCATGTTTTGTGCGTATATTGGGAGTGGGGTGCTTGAGAGTGGTCAAACAATTTCAACCCAGGTCACAGTTGAGATAGATGATGCGTCACAACCTTTCACAAATGAACTGCATGCAGCTGCCGCACCAAGTGACCCGGACTGGTATCTCAACTTGTGGGCCTGGAACAAGGTTGCTCTTGACGGAACTGGTGACGTCTTTAATCTTATTAAGGAAAATCTAAATCAAAATCAAGTCTTAGGTGCGACCTACACCCCGCCAACTCTGGAAGGGGGTGGAAGTGACAACGGTAGCGGCAATGGCGCGACTTCGAACGACTCCAAGTCCAATCAAAGCAATTTAGTAACAACAGGGCAGTCGATATCCATCGGTCTACTAGCGATCATCATCCTCGTGAGTGGTACAATGTTGATACTTGAATATAAAAAGTCTTCATGAGCCGAAAGAAAATTGTTCTTATAGCTATCTTAGTGCTATCGGTTTGCACTCTTGCGGCCGTCTTATTTGCTATTGGGGAATCTTCCAAAAATAACACCTCTCCAACCAAACAAGAAGTTGTCGAGGAAGGGTCCATAGAAGACCGATTGGCAAACATACCGAAGGATGCGCAGAGTGATGTCTGTGATTCATTGAAGGCAGATAAGATGAAGTCCGTTACGGGTTTAGAGATTACATCTGCCAGACCAAGCATCAAGACCACAAAAACCCAAGAGGGTAGTGTCTCTGCTTGCACATACTTAGTTTCCGCCACAAAAGTGACCACTATAAGTTATATAGTAGTAACTACTCGCAAATTTACTCAGCAAGCTGATCTCGATAAGGCATTTACCGTTTTGGCAACGGGGAAGAATAAAAAAACCAAACAGCTTGATCCCCAAACACTTTATAACGAGCAGCAAGCACAACTCATAAAGGCGCACGATAGCCATCTAACAACAGCAATTGTCAGTCGTACTAACGCGGGCAAGTCCCTTGAAAACGGGCTGGTGAAGGCCCTTGTGTCTGTTCTCTAAGTAGCAAGCTAGAGTGTTTTGTGTGATTTAGCGAATGACACATTCTCACACATCGACATCAACCAGACTATTCGCGCGTTTTCGGGATACTATGGCCTACTGACGTAGCTGGGCAGTTCGGCCCCGCCAATACAGCAAACCGGCGATACCGCCCGGCCACCTAGACGCCCTATGGTGTGTGAATATAGTCGTAACAATATGTTCGGATTCTTAATATCATCGGGGTGGGCGATAACTTCTCCATGGCCATGAGCATTCACGTCAATGAAAGCCTGTCCGGGTTCGACCTTTTCACTAGCAGTAATTTTTCCCTCTGGCGTTGGTGCTAAAAAACTTCGGTTATAAGGATTGGCTGCCGGACATGCTGGGCACATCTCCGGTGTGTCGACCTTTTGGCAGGCGTTGCTAGACATAAAACTCCTTTTGGGCTTAGATTGCTTTCATTGTAAACAGAAGTCAGACTCTGTCAAGCAGTCGGCGGTAGAAAAATAGCGTAGCAATAAGACTATGCTACTCACCACTTGTTGGAGTGGCTTTCGGTTGACGCCAGAGCACTTTCTGCCGATATGCATCAGTATAGGTACCCGCTCGAGGCGTAGCAGGGCTGACGCTGGCGTCAGGCAAGGTGTTAATAATTGCTGCCGGCGTGTAACCTTTACCGACTTGTATTGCTGAAATGTCGAGACTTTGAGCTTCTATGAACTGAACGAGTGCTTTGGTATATACTTCGGCAATTTTGCTAATATCGGTGCCGGCCGTCGCCTCGATATTATCGGCAACCAAAATCTGTTCGCCGTCTGCTTCAGCAAGATACATTATAGATTGCGCGCGTAATTTGCCGTTGGGATCATAGACTGCGAAGAATGAATACCGGGGATCTTCATAGCCTGCCCAAATACAGCTTTCTGATGCACCCCGCAAGGTCATGCAGCAGCCCGTGTCGTACCCAATGGTAAAACCGCGCGGATCATTTACATCAAGCATTTCGGCAGTGAATTCTTCTTGTTGTAGCGTTATAGACGCTTTTGCTGGCCCGACTAGTTTTGTAGGGTACCGACCGTTTTCGCGCCGATAGTTAACGCGTCGCTCCAGAGCCGAAAAAACCACTTCTGGTGAGTAACGTATACCCATAGCTTGGATGAACGGCTGCTCGATCTCGAACTCCTCTGGTCTTATATCTGTAGTTCCCTCGCTTGCACGTTTGTCATATAAGAGTTGCACACCCTTCTCAGCAACAAACTGCAAAATGTCTTTCGGATTGTCTTTTATCCCGTATGCCAATGCCTGCTCGCGAGACTTCCAGGCTTCGATCAGCTTCACGGCTTTAATGTCCTGCCCGCTAAATTGCTTGAGCCATAAGACGGCTGCTCGTTCTTGATCATGCAGCTGTCTAACGCGTTGTTTGAGACCATTAATTACTTCACTCAATTGTCCTTGCAGAGGACGGTAGGACAAGTCTCGTTCTGTCAGTACTCGTTCCATGCCTTCGATATCGCCGGATTGTTTAAGGCCAAAGACTTGAATATAGAGCTCCTGCAGGTCCTCATCGAGAAACACTTCTTTGAGCTTAGTTGGCTTTGTCGAAGGGAAGCCTCTGGTTGATTCGGCAGCAATCAGTGCCTCTATGAGGCTAATTGACTGTTCTCGTATAACTTTGGGAGAATCTGCATCCGGTACTACTTCGTGGAATATACGAATCGCCTGAATCGGGTCTTCGATTGCCTGTCCATAAAATTCGTGGGTACGAAGGCGTAAGCGGGCGAGCGCTTGTTCACGCATTCGTATGCCGGCAGGGCCATCGGGAATTAACTCTGCAAAAGATTTCCATTCAGTAAAGTGGGGAGCAAAGTCGACAGGTATGCGCTCCTGAATAAACGATAATTTGCTGTACACCCCGATAATGTCGGCTAGTAATTGATGAGGGTTGTCGGCATCAATTATCTGACGAACAAAACTATCATAAGTTTCTTTGGTAATGCCACCCCGTTCGAGATTTTCAGTCAAGCCTGCCATATTATCTGAGTTAAATGCGGCGACGAGGCCTTTGACGTAGTCAATGTCATAATTGCTACGGGAAATGACTTGCAACATATGCTGCATATCATATGGGTGGTCAAGCAAGACTTGTCGTAAGCCAGACTCCTCAAAGACAGCGACTAAGTTGGCACTTTCGGCTTTAAGGCTATTTGTCTCAGCTGTCTTCATGCGGCTCATCAATCTATTTATGATTGCACTTTGGGCAGAGGGCATGCCTTGATAGCTTTCATAGACTTTCTCAAGATTGCCAGAGAATGCAGTCTCAAAAAGTGCTGCTCTCTGTGCGATTGCGTCCACAGTACTGGATTGCATGTCAAGCAAACCTTCGAGAATCAAAAAAGGGTTGGCCTCGGCAATAACTTTCTGTAAGACCGGCGATTGGCCAGCAACGTGCAGAAGCCTCTGCATGGTTTCGAGACCAATTGATTTTAGGCATGCTTTAAATACTTCAGGATTACTGATGAATATTGGCGCGCGTTCAGCTAAAAACGTGGCAAGTTCTACCGCTTTTGGGTCCAGATCTATAGTGTCTTCTTTGCCGTTCCATGTTTTTGTGCCAAACAACGCCTTGACATGGGTGAGATAGCTAAACGCTTTTTCGCCGTACAGTTTTTGTGCCAGCTGGAGTGCCGTCTTTGGCTCAGAAAAGAAAGCGAGAGTGTCCAGAGCCTCCCGTTGTCTAAAGCCATAGTCCGTTTTGCTCTGTTCGCTTTTAGCATAGGCTTGTAAGAACTGTGCAGATTCTGCAAGCTGCTCAAGATAGATTGCTTGTTTTGTTGTGTCGGTAAAGGCCCTCAGCTTATCAAGCACTCTGGCATCAATTTCGGACGGGGCCAAACCAGCATCAAGCAGTGTAAGAATTGCTTGAGCGTTTTTATCAATGTTGTGGGCCTGCTCTCCTTCAATAAGTATACGAAGCATTTGTCCATCTTTTGGCTCTTGGTAAGGGGCGGCAGGGTCAGGGCTGGGTGTAATACCTTGAATCTCATAATAACGTTTCCAGAACTCTGGGCTCACCAAGGCCGCTTCATCGGGATTGGGCGCATACCAGAGAATGGTCTCAATAGTGCGTCCGTCAACACCGTTATCTTCCATCGCCCGACGAAACTCGACGAGTTTTTGGTCGTGGATGCCATAGATCAGCTGCTTAACTCGTACTTGTTCCTCTGGAGAGAGCTTCACGCCATTTTCGATTACATCGTCAAGGTTAGGCCAGCGTGTTTCACGTCCATAAATGTCCTTGGTGGCAACTTCGTGCCTCGACACCGACATGAGCTGCTTCGCTTCGTCTATATGGCCGTCTATCACTAATTCAACCAGAGCTTTATCGAGGGGATAAGCAGCAGAGATATTTGTGCGATATGGTTTCAAGCCCGCCGAACGGGCTTTTTGCAGTGTGGCCATAGCGTCAGTAAAACGTGTTTGCAGTTCAGGGTCGCGAGCCTGCTCGGTGTAACGACTTGCATACGCAATGGTTTCAGAAGCTTTTTCAAACGCATAGCCATAACCTTCGGTTGCTTCTCGAACAATGCCTTCTAGTGCTTCGACCGATAGCTTCGCTGCCCCAGCAATATTCTGTTCGTTGGCTTCAAGTCGTGCTAAAGCGGTGAGTTCGTGAGACTGTAGGTTTTCCACAAGCGTTTGTCGCTGGGCACTATCTGTCTCACCAGGCGGGACAAGCGGACGGTCGCCAACAAAGCGTTCGTCAAAATCGGTATTTGTTGCAACACGAAGTACACCGTTGCTCCCGCGTAAAATACCAACAATATCAGTCGCTGCATCGTGCCGGCTGCCGCTCCATGCAACCACTCCTTCAAGTTTTTTGGCCACCTTAACCACGTCGGCCGCCATGCCGCTTGCAACCGCCTCAGTTATATCAACTTTCATCCTAGTATCATTCGGATGGAGGAGCTTTACCACCAAGAGGCTTTCAATCGCATGCTCGACTGCTTCGTTGTTGCCCTCGGACTTTGCCTTCGATGCTTCTTGTAGCGCAATGTCTTGTGCTGCATCGAAAACATCTACGATATCTATTGGAAACTCATGCTGTCCTTCAGTGCCCGGTATGTTACGTTGCGCTTCTAAATGTCGGGTAGCTAGTCCAGTTAGACGGGCTGCCTCGAGCATCATTGAAGTTACTCTGTTATGCTGTAGAGCTTGTTCAGGAGTGTGCTCGTTGGGAGCAATGCTCTCATGAGCAGGCCCTGTAAGCCCCAACAAATCAGGTGTTGTGCGTAATAAATCAACATGACTAAGGTGTAAAATACGGTCTGCGATCTCTTCCTGAAGCTCAGGGCGCACCTGATCCATATACTGAGCCGCTTCGGGGGCCTGCTGAAGTAATTCTTCCATGACGATTGTGTTTGCTAATCCTTTATGCTTAAAGTGTAGCAGTCCTCATCCAATCAGCGAACACATTTCTGTTGCATTGCCGGTAGGGCCATAGGAAGGAGTGTGTAGGCAATAAACAAAAACCCGGCTTTATGCCGGGTGATAGGTTTGGTGCGCGAGAGAGGACTTGAACCTCCACAGCCTTTCGGCCACTACCACCTCAAGGTAGCGTGTATACCAATTTCACCACTCGCGCATGAGTCGTTTAACTGGCGTATTTTATCATAGTTTACCCCTGGAGTGAACAGCTATAAAGGGCGAGTTGCGTGGTAGTGTTTACAGAAG
>CAZHBD010000039.1:0-7997 GCA_964530555.1 uncultured Candidatus Saccharibacteria bacterium
GACCTATCTGATGGTTTGCCGTCGTCGACATCAGCGCATCCCCTTCGCAGCCACCATAATCTCTCGCGTAATCTCATCGCGTTCCGTGCGCCGCGCCGACAAAAACTCTAAGACGGTATTTTTGTGCCGTCGTTTTGCTCGATCATGCGCCAATGTCATCGTCGTGAAACGCCCAGCGAGCTGTGCCAAGCCAGACTCTTGGACTAACTGAGTCAAGGTAATCTTAATCATCGCTGCTTCGAGCATAATACAAACGCCTTCCAAAGAAGGTTCAAAAATATAGTTGGCGCTACTAATGATTTCGGTCTCGCCACGTTCAACAAGCAGCTTCTCCTCTTCGGTCAATGTCTGCGCCTCGAGCAAGAGGTTGAGACTGGACGGCTGCTGGACGGTCAACGAAACGTACGATTGGTAATACGCCACCGTCGCAGCGTAGCTTCGCACAACATCAACGATCGGCTGTACGGTAAATGGTTTAGAGATATCCGGCAGCTCGAAGGCGCGCACCGGCTGTATGCCACTATCGTGCAGCAACGCCGACCCGTGCGACCCTAAAACCATAACATCGTCTTTGGACGCATCGTAGTTGGCCCTTAGTTTTTGCAGCACTACAGCGTCGCTGGCGCCACCCAGTCCTGCCGGTGAGCTAATGAACAGTCGTAGTGTTTTGCGATTTTCGGCAGCATCTTCTAACAGCACTCGGCTCTCAACACGAAGCTGCCGGTAGACCTGCCAGAGATCATTAAAGAACAGTTTGGAGTTCAACACTTGTTTACGAACAGCGCGAATTTTAACACTGGCGGTATTTTGGAAAACTTCAGTAAGATCTTCAATTACCCCTATGGTTTCTAGGTTTTGCTTGAGGGCACGGGACCGGTCGCTCATGACTTGCCTCCATGCTTATCAACCAGTTTTTGAGCTAAGTCTTCATGGGTTTGTGATGCCAGTGCACTATCCACCGTCTGTTTTACTTCTTTCTTAATAGCCTGCATATCGATCTCGCGCTCGCTCGCCAAGAACGCAGCCTTCAACATAATCTGCTGCTCCGGCAAGGAGAAAAACTCATTTTGGGACTGATTGAAAAATGTCCGTACGCGATCACCGAGTAGCAAGGCATTACGGTATTGGTCAGGCAACTCTTGACCAAAGCGCGCAAATTCACTTGCCTGGCGATAGGCAGCCAACGAGCGGAAAATATCTTGTGCCAAGTTCTTTTGCAACGATTCTTGCGCACGCCCACCAACACGCGAGACTGATAGGCCGACACTTATCGGCGGCTCGCTGCCGCGTTGTAGTTCTTCAGTATCAAATACCAGCTGGCCGTCAGTAATGGAGATCAAGCTCGTTGACAAATGGCTCGTGATGTCGTTATTGGCTGTGGTCATGATGGGTAGCGCCGTCAACGTTGCTTCGTTACGTGCTAATTTACCTGCCCGTTCGAGTAGCGATGAATGGCGATAGAACATATCACCAGGGTACGACTCACGACCCGGCGCTACGTCACCCAGCAGCGCCATCTCACGATACACTTTGGCATGATTGGCCAAGTCATCGTAGATCATGATGACGTCGCGGCCCTGTTGCCAAAAGTATTCGCCGATCGCACATCCACAGTACGGCGCCAAGAAGTTCAACGGCAAGGCAGCCAAACTGTCAGCCACAACGATAATGCAGTTATTCATTACTTTGTGTGATTTGAGATATTCAACCAACTGCTCAACGTCAGTCTTGCGTTTAGCTATCAGCACAAAGATAGCGATGCGTCCCAAACGCGCTTGATTTACTGACAACTGAGCTGCAAAACTCGTTTTACCTGACTTTGCATCTCCCATGATCGCAATACGTTGACCAAGTACAATCGGGAACAGCGTATCAACAATCGTCACACCAGTTTCTAACTGACGATTCAGTAGCGCTCGCTCATTAAAAGCTGGTGCAGGCGCAAAAACCGGTTGTTCATGGTCGGACAAAATAGGAGCCTTATCGTCGAGAACGCGCAGCAACGGGTCAACAATACGACCCAGCAAACTTTGGTTCGGGCGTATGGTTAGCTCAGTTGCCATGACCACGACTTCTTCACCAACCGTTATATTCTCGGTGGTTAGCATATCTACCACAACCACGCTCTCACTGACACTTCGTACTAAGCCAAGTTGCTCGGTACGCGTCATAACTACCGCTCCCACACTGGCATTGGGAAGATCAACAACTTCTACAATAAATCGCTGGGCCAGCTGAACAGTACCCACTGGACTGCCCGACTGCACATGACGCTCGAATGCCTGACTCATGGTCGAACCACCTCGTACAACAACTCATTGCCGGCTTGCATGCCCCCTCGTAAAGAGTGGTCATAAAAATGTGCCGGCGTCTGAACGATAAAGCCGGCGATCAGCTGGGGGCTTACTTTAAAACTCACGAGAATATGCTCCGATATCGTGCCCTGCCACCAACGAACGAGTTGTTTTTTTACCTCAGCTTCTAGAGGCGCTGCGGTAGTTATGGTCACCACCCGATACTCATTAAGAACCTGCCGCAGATGCGCCTGTAGCGACAGCAAGACTTCAGATGACGGCGATGAGCTGTTCGCATCGAGCAAGAGTTCCAGCTCTGCGGAACACGGAGAGTTGTGGGCACGCTTGACCAGCATAACCGAAATTTCCTGTAGTAAGGACTTGATGTGCTCTAAGGTTTGTAAATCGACAGGTATCGAAAAACTTGCAGTTTGTTTTTGGCTACTCATCCGCTAGCTCCTGCAACAAGCGCTCTTTGTCAGCGTTGAGCTTGCCAATAATAAATTCCTGCTGATTTCCCAGTTCGAGGCCTTGCAAGCTTTGCTGCAAATAGTCCGCAAGTAACTCAACCGCTCGATCTTCAATAACCTGCTTTACGCGTCCGTGCACTTTGGCGCGATACGACTCTATGACTTCATGGTACTCCGACTGCACGGCAGCCATGTCCTGCTCGAGCGTAGAAATGGTACCTCGAAGTTCTTGCTCACTATGCTTAATTTGTGTCTGTAAACCCTGCAGTTGGTTCTGAGTAGACTCGAGCAGGGTCTTTTGGCTGGCAGCCAACGCTTCCGCCAGGGTTTTCTGGTTTTTTTCATGGACTTGCTGTAAAGCCTCTTTAACTTCTTTGGCCAGCGGCTTCATGGCGTCCGCGATATGTTGTTGGACATCTTTCTCGAGGTCTTTACGAAGTTTAGTCAAAAACTCAGGCTGCAAGACCATCATGAGCAGTTCCTGACGGTATTTTCGATGCACCCACGTCCGTTCACGGAACAGCATGAGTAACGCCAGAGCAGCGATGCCCAAACTTCCAAACACCCCTAGCCAGCGCACTGCTTCCACCGTCCTTAGCCCCCCAATATTAGTATTACCGCTGAACCGGCACCGATCAGCACTACCGCGGCCAAGCCTACCATAACGAACAAGCTCCGGCGAATTATCCCTTTGGACAACGGATTACGACCGATCGAATGGATACTCGACGAAATTGAGCTATAAAGAATCGTTCCAGCGGCCAGAATAGCCAAGACAATTATTCCTATGGAAAACAGTGCTTGGGTATTGCTAACTGGCTTGCCAACCGCACTACCCAAAAAACTTCGCAGTCCGTTCAAGATAGGACTATTCGGCTGTCCGTTTGGTGCCCAGTCGCGAACCGTCACCTGCGCAACAATCAAGCCGACAGCGACAGTCTTTTTCACACCTTGGTTATCGCTTATAGTAACCTGTTTGGTATCTTTGCTCGCACTAGAGAAATCTTGTTGTGCAACCCCTATAACCTTGCCGGCTGTTTGCCCCTTCATAGCCACGCCGCTAATCGGTGAAACACTCAGGTAATCATTCATTTTGATATCACCGTTGGCGGTCGAAACCTGGACAGGCGCTTGCCCAGTTTGCACTACCTGCACTTGATTCTTGCCGTCACCAAAGGCCACCAGGGCTTGCTCCTGTTTAATTGCCACTCCGAGCAGATTATCGCGATTGCTCGGACTAGCCATTTCTATAGTCTTGTAATCTGAAGGCGACAAGCTTACTAGCGCACCTTCGCTGATACTGTCTTTGGCTATAAAACCCTGGGAGGTTGCCGACTGTGCGCTGGTAACAGCAGCAGAACCCATCATTGTTGTCAGGATGAGCCCCACTAAAAGGATAGGAGTAACCGACAATCTGTGAACTATCACTATGCTCCTTTTATTCTTATGTATAGTACCACAATTGTTATGCTTAACTGAGGAGGCAGTGAACCTTTTACGGTAAGAATTGCGAATCAATTGTTTATTGGCTACACTAGAAATACATTACGAACTCAAGAGAGGGGTTTACAGTTACTATGGATCAAGTTGTCAAACGCGTACAAAATGCTGCACAAAACACTGTTAGCGGGACCACCATTAAACGGAACCGACGGCCTACCCCTGCAGCTTTGGCAGTAAAGCTCGTTATCTTTTTGGTCATCCTTGGCCTGGTTGCATTCGGCTGGATGCGTTACAGTCAAAACGGATTTGCTACTGCTATTCAGAAAGATAAATACCAAGCGGTCTTCCTAACAAATGGTCAGGTCTACTTCGGCAAAATTAATAAACTAGACCATCAGGGCTACACTCTTGGAGATATTTATTACCTTCAAGTACAAGGCAATGTTCAAGGCCAAGAACAGCAACAAAAAGATCAAAACCAAAACCTATCACTCGCCAAACTAGGTAGTGAACTTCATGGACCACAAGATGTCATGTATATCGAGAACAAGCAAGTACTGTTCTGGGAAAACCTCAAAGACGACAGCCAAGTTGTCAAAGCCATCAAAGACAACAAAGCCAAGAAATAAATCGGCATTTTCATCATATTAGCGAGCCAGTCACTAACTCTTAAGTTCGTCGGGGTTTTGACGCATGAGGCAGTCATGCCTGAGCATCGCTGCCCTACCGTCGAACACTCAAGAAGCTGTTGACAGTTTTTGAGCGCGTGGCTTTAATTCGTGAGCGTATCTTCCGAGTTTTAAGCCTTTTAGTACAATAGGCGCCAGCCAATAACTCATTACGGTTATCCAAAATCCCGAGAACGCAACGATAGTTGTCAGACCATAGGTTAGATAACTATAAACCAAGGCAACATAGCCAACTGCCAGAAACAACATCTGTGGAAGAACGAGGAAGGCTTCTCTTTGCCCGTGATCAACTTTCGGTGTCACTTTGTAACGCGGCTTCTTCCAAACTGCCAATGCCAAAATTGCAGCCTTAATGTACACGGGGAACATGCCTGCCCAGATCCTAGAAGTTAGCTGACCCCGACTAAGCCATCCAAAGAACAAGAGCGTAGATATGAGGGCTGGTAAGCGAAATACGATGTACCACAAACCGCCGTCATGAATCAGACTGTTCGTAAATAAGGTGTAAAAATTGATTATATAAATACCAGTCAAGAAAAAGGCACTCACCAAATAACAATACCCGATCTCGAAGTAGTGCAGTCGCTGTCGAAAACTTAGTCCTTTTTTCAGAAGCGGGCTATCCCAAAACATCATTCGTAGCGTATCTAGTGCCCACGTGCCTCGCTGTTTATACACTGCGCTTAGATCAAGCGGAGCATGCCCCATGACATACGGCTGACTTACATACACGCTCTTGTAGCCTTTTGCATGTAGTTGATACGAGGTATATAGATCCTCTACAACATTCCATTCACTAATACCACCAATCTGGTCAAGTGCCGATCGTCGATACAGCACGCCTGATCCGCAGCTGATCGCTGCATGATTGGCGTTTTTGCCAGTTTGCATATGGTTGTAGAACAGATAATCATGATTGAAATCATCTTTGTCGACTGAAAATGCTTGACGAGAAGAGACGATTGCAACTTTCTTATCAGAAAAGTGCCCCAGTAAGTCGTCAATTATTGTAGGTTGCACCACGTTATCGGCATCAATAACCAGAACATAGGGCGACGTTGCAAATTTTAAGGCATAATTCAGATTAGCTGCCTTATAGCGCTTGTCCTTCCGATTAGGACGCTGTAGGTACCGAAATCCATATCGTTCAGCAAGCAAACGCACCTCCCGCCTGTCGCCATCGTCGAGGACATATAACTTTTTTCTAGGATGCTCAATCTCGGAGGCAGCCTTCATGGTAGCCTCAAGCATAGTCAATGGTTCATCAACAGTTGGGATCAGGACGTCGACCGCACTTCGCAAGGAGTAGCTTCCTCCGAGCAATACAAAACTCCGTGTCCAGTGGTTAATGATAAAGACAAATGAAACCAGTGATACGAGCACCTCAAGTGTTAAAAATATCACCCCAACAACGCCTTTTATATGGAAATACAGCCAGACCAAGTAGAGACTGTTCGTCACAAAGACTAGAATCGCTAGACGCCTTGTTTTATCAAGCTTAAACATATATTTTTTTCAAAACCCCAATTGTCCATTACAATATACACCAGAACATAAGCGCAGGAAAAGGAGATCTGATGTCTGCCGTAGCAACTCTCAAAAAAACCATCTTAGTTGCCGAGGATGAGCCTTCGTTACTATCAATTATTGCTAAGCGGGTCCAAGATGCTGGCTATCATGTCATTACCGCCGTAGATGGCGAAGACGCAATTCAGAAATCAGCAAAGCACGCGCCCGACGCCGCACTAGTAGACATTATAATGCCAAGGAAGAATGGCTTTGATGTGATCGAGAAACTCAAACGAGACAGCCCAACTTTACCTGTCATTGTTATCACCAACTTGGAAAGTCAACAAGACCAAGAGACCGGCAGACGCCTAGGAGTTAATCACTACATCCTTAAATCGAACACTTCAATGCGCGACCTGCAAAGACGACTAGCTGGGCTGTTTGAGTAGCTCCATGTTCAAAAAGCATCGTGATGACATACAGTTCAAGAACCTTGTCGATGCTGCATATGATCATATTGTCGTAACCGACCCCGAAGGCAAAATTATTTACGCCAACCCAGCCGTAACAACCACAACGGGGTATTCTAACAAGGAAGTAATTGGTAATACGCCCCGTTTATGGGGCGGACTCATGCCGGCGAGCTTCTATAAAGATTTCTGGCAGACCATTAAGCAAGACAAGAAACCTTTTGTGGGCGAAGTCACAAACAAGCGCAAAGACGGTTCAGTGTACGTTGCTGACGTTCGAGTCACGCCAATAATCGGTAAACACGGCGCTGTAAAGTATTTCATTGGGATTGAACGGGACATAACTGCTATGAAGCGGCTCGATAGGAGCCGGAACGAATTTATTTCGCTTGTTTCGCACCAACTCCGCACCCCACTTTCAACACTTAATTGGTATAGCGAATCACTGCTTGATGGAGATAGCGGTAAGCTGAACGTAGACCAGAAACAATATGTCAGCGAAATTTATGACGCAACCCAGCGAATGATCAAGTTAGTTAACGATTTGCTCAACTCTACCCGTATCGATTTTGGCGAAATAAAACTTCAGGAAACTAAGATTGACCTCTATGATGTATTCCGTGATATTCTTCGAGACTGCAAGGTGGCAATCGATAAACAAAAACTCACTGTCAAGAATACCATCGCACATCAGCACGAATATTACATCTACAGCGATCAGCCTTCCTTGTATATTGTGTTCGAGAATATCATCACTAATGCCATTAAATACACACCGACCGGCGGGCAGATTACCTGGACGATTCAGGAGGAGACAGACGGTGTGCGCAGTGTTATCCAGGATACGGGGCTGGGAATTTCACCAGACAACCTCGTGCATGTGTTCGAGCGGTTTTACCGTGCCGATAAAGCGCATACCCGTGATGTTTCCGGTACCGGGTTGGGATTGGCGCTGGTGAAATCCATCGTGGATGCCTATAGCGGGTCAGTGCAGGTAGACAGCGCCGGACTTCAGCAGGGAACCACTGTAACGGTTTTTCTCCCGTACCATCCCGCACGGCCTGCCTCTTAGATTGTCATCGGTATCTGAACAGGTTCTGAACAATTCTTCGGTAAACTGGT
>CAZHBD010000040.1:0-7860 GCA_964530555.1 uncultured Candidatus Saccharibacteria bacterium
AACCCCCGATCCTGGGACCAGAACCCAGTGCCTTACCGCTTGGCCAATCCCCAATGAACCCCGCAATTATACAGTATTTACGAGAGGTTATGTAGTGCTTCACCCTATGTACGCTCTGCTTGAGTTGAGCGTAGTTTGCTAAGTGCTCGTTTTTCTGCACGGCGAATCGCCTCGCTAGACAGTGAAAAAGATCTGGCAATCATTGCGTAGGTTACTTTATCGGGATTGTAAGTTGCTAATCCGCTCTTAAGTAAGGAATTTCGAAATTGTTGAACCCGACGATTTACTTCTGGATATTGCGGCAGCGATAAGTTGTAGCGAATCGACAAGACAGCCAGTTCATGGTGAGTCAGGGCAGCTCTATCAACGAGCGAGCTAATTTGGGCTTCAATGCCACCTTCCTCGATAACGTCGTCAAAGGCACTATCAAGCGCTCCAATAAAATCGCCAAGTGATGTGTCGCTATCGTCATTGCCCGCTGGCGCATCAAGTGACACTGCGGGTTTGCTCGCTCGTTCGTAATATAGCTCATCGGGTGTATACCCCTGTTGATATAATTCTTCCGCGGACGGCTGGCGGCCATGTTCTCTAGCGAACAGCTCTGAAAACGCTCGTATATTTCTAACTGCAAGATCCATCGCTTCTGGTAGCCTCACCAAACGTCTAGTTACACGTACTTCTCGGCTGATCGCTTGACGTATCCAGAACATAGCGTAAGTTGAAAATGTAAAGCCTTTCTCGGGATCAAACTTTTGGATCGCTTTGGGTAACGACTGTAAGCCCACAAAATACAAACTGCTCAGATCAAGGCTTTCATCGTTCCTAGCCTGGTAACGTTTGTAACTATTAACAATTATTAGTGGAAGCCGAACGTTGCCTTCAATAAAGCGCAAATACGCATCCGTTCCTTCTAAAACTGCTTGGAGCAGGCCTGGCTCCGTATCGGGGTCGGTCATGTCGCTAAAGGCAGAGAGACCCTTGTCGATAAGTTCTTTTAGCCTATGTTCCTCTTCTAGCCCAGCAAGAAGCGGCCAGTCCCGGGTGCAATCTAGAAAAATTTCTGCAGAGTCAGTCAGCCGCAAATTAACAGGGCGAGTAGGCGGACGTCGATGTCGTAACCAGGGGTGCGCTCCGTAGACACGGTGCATTAGCTCGACTGGAAGAAGCTCGTCATTCACTTGTTCTGATGTTACCGAGCCTCCCACCTCGATCGCGCTATAGTTAAGTCCGATGCTTCCTAAAGCCTGGTCCAGCCGCTCCAGTCGTCCTTCTAGCACCAAGCCCTCCTCTGGAACGTAATGAGCGCTGAGTGTATCTGTTGCATCATGAAGCCTAGCTCTGAGCTGTGCCAGACGATCTTGCAGCAGTGGGTGCTCTGCTGAGTTATCTAATCCATCTGACTGAGACATAACGCTTGTTAAACCTAAGGCCTGTTAGCTCGTTCCGCAGCAGCAGCCACTAGGTCCGCTAGTTGCAGCGAAAGGTTCAGCGCCATATCAAGTTCGCTTGGCGATAAGGGGCTGGCCTCAGACGCCTCAATAACCTCCGGAAGGGTTTTATCTAACATACCTAAGAACTCGCCTATTGTAAGCTGGCGAGCATGCTCTTCCGAGAAGATAGACAGACTACGACCTTCAGTTCTGGCAGCTCGACTTGTGCCGCCAATTTTTTTACGCGTCTGTCGCTTGAGGCTACGTACGTCAATTCCCATGATGATGCTACGGGCGTCTGCGGCTGTAATTGGTGCGCCCGATTCTATTTCATCAACAAGCTTTCGACTTTCTGGGATCGTGAGCTCATGCTTGATAATTTCTTCTACAATAATCCCCTGCAAGTCGGGCTCGCCAGGGTATGTTTCTGTAATAACAGCAATATGACCTAGGCCAATACGACCGGCCGGCGGACGGCCCGGCCGTTGGTAGACGAATCTCATAAGCTCCCTGTCGAAGCCTTCGCTCTCGCTGAGTTTTTCTCGGATCTCTTTAGGGCTTAATCCCCACGACTTGGCGAGTGTCCGAACCCATTCACAGATCTCGGCATAGGTATCTTCGGGCAGACTATCGATTAGCGGGACATCTGCTGCACTTGCTCGATCAAGCGCATAATCTTCTTGAACGGCACGAAACGCTGTGAGTACGTTTGGTATTGTCTCGCTCCAGGCGGTACGCTCCCAAATGCTTTGGGCCAACTCTACTTGTCGGGGAAATTCGACCTCAGGGTGGGTATTTGCATACTCAAGACGCCTTTGCACTACTTGTTCATATGTTAGATTAGGCTCAAGCGTACAATGCATGATACCCACTCCGCGAAGTCCCTGTACGTCATAACGATGGAAGCCGTCAAGGGTATATAATGCCTCGCTACGGACATGACCTACTACTATAGCGTCACGCTGTCCAGTCCCACCCGTCTCTTTGGCGTAGTCATTGAAAAGCCCAATCAAACGATCGACGTTCAGCGGGTCAACTGGTATGCCCTCTACATCTAAACGCTGTCGAGGTATATATGCATCAATGGCGCCGTCTTCACGTATCCGATTGATACTCCACCCATCGGTAAAACCTACAGGCTCTCCAAGTATTTGCTCAACTTGTCTACTGAGCTCTGCTCCTTCCACTGACGCTTCACCTGCAATACTCATCTGTGCCTCCTATGCAATAGAGTGTACTATAGAACAAGGCTGCGACAAGTTGTGAAAAGCACACTTTATTTGAGACCAAGTCGTCAGACTGATATGCTTTTGATGAGAGAAGCACACCCATGACAGAAGCAGACATATCCGAAGCTACTTTAGATACAACAGTTGCCACACACAACACTCCTGACTGCTTACAGGCGCGACTGGATAGTCTCCGCCTAAAATTACAGTCTGTTGCCGAGCATATGTTGCCTGTAGAGGGCGAGGGTGAAGCACTTGTTCGCCGAGGAAGACTTGATAGACTTGATGAGACCTTGGGCAGCATCGCTTTACATCACGATTTTGATGGCTCTGAATCAACCGCGACTGACACTGAGCCAGTTTTTGTATTAACGCCCGAGCAATCCCAATTAATTGAAGATAACTTTCCTGTAGCGCGGCATGTAGCGAACATTTTTATTAGCAGGACGCCTCGACACATTGATACGTCGGACTTGCTGGGTGCAGCAACGGAGGGCCTGATCGAGGCTGCCAGGAATTACAATGGTGAATTAGGCATTGCGTTTGTTACCTTTGCTATGCCCAGAATAAAAGGCGCGGTTATAGACGCTCTCAGAAAGGATGATTTTGCCCCGCGCAGTGCTCGTCTGATGAAGCGAGTTATAGACAACACCATCCCGGGACTTGCCTCGCGCTTACGGAGAAGTCCTACCGACGCTGAGTTGGCAAGAGAATTGAGCGTGCCAACCGACTATATTTCACGAACTCGATACCACACGCACTACGGGACAGTTGTTTCACTTGAAGCAGACATTGACGTGCCGAGCACGGGTGATACGACACTAAGCCTCGCAGATACAATTAAAAGTACCCGAGAGATTGACCCGGCTGAGATGACTGCTGTTACTGACGAGCGTGACACATTAGCACAGGCAATCGATTGCCTGCCCGACCGACTACGCTTTGTTGTCCAATCATATTACTTTGAAGGGCTGACTCTTAAGCAAATTGGCGATGTGCTAGGAGTAACAGAATCACGGGTTAGTCAGATACACACCCAAGCGTGTAAACGGTTGCGACTGATAATGCTGTCCAATGCTGTTGTATAAATGTTGATGCAACTTAAGAAGCGCGCGTGCTACACTAGAAGCATTAACAACTTACATATAAAGAAATGGCGAGAGACCTAGCTCGTTGACCCATTAGCAAACTACAATCCCCAATAGAAATCCGCAATTATACGGTAATACCGGGCTAGCTACAAGGTCAACAGATAAACTGCATATGCTACACTGAACTCAATATGAGGAATCTGCACGGTTTCAATACTCATAGTGATGTAACCCGGCGGACGAAGATCGGGCTCGTTAGCATCCTAAGCATCTCATTAATTGGCTCTGTGATCATTGCTTTGAGTCATGCAACCGCACCTACAGCGTACTTGGAGCCAGACAACGACCATCCGGGCGGGAATGCTGTGCTTGTGGGTGACCTGACTGCCTCTAAAGGTGCATATCTCAAATTTGGTCCTACTATACCTTTTGGTGGAGCCAGCCCAGGAGGCACCTACGCCGACTGGTACTATCCTGGTTCTGGACTGAGTAGTATTGAGTGGACCGCTGTGCCGTTACAGGATCCGGTACAAAGTTTAACCACCGATAATCTTTTGCACTACTACGCGTATACCTTTGGCTTGAACAATCAGAATAGTACTGTAGGTTTTGGCTATGCCGGTTTCCAGACAAATGGCCTATTCTCGGGAGTATTTCGAGGCAAATCAATTAACTTTTCGTTCTGGGCTAGCAATGGCGGAAAAACGCAGGGTCCGGGTTTATTGGAGGCTAATAACCCAGAAAATGGCGGTTATCGGATACTGTATCCGTTTAATTGGGTTGTAAGCCATAGGTATAGGTTTCAGCTTAAACCAGGACCAAGTGGGGTAGATGCGCAAGGCAAGTGGTGGGGGCTGTGGGTTACTGATCAGAATCTGGCAACAACGACGTACATTGGAGAAGAGCGCATGCCGGTAGCAATTAACGGTGTTGACTCAACATTATTGCAAACGCACACTGGAGCCTTTGGTGAAGATGTGCACTGGTGGCGGTCACTAGAAGGCAATACCAAGTACCTGTGCTCCGACTTTCAGAAATCAAGCATGGCATATACGAACATCAGTGGTAATAATGGATCGATTGTTCCAAATAACTTCAACGCATTTACTAACTCGCTCCAGCCCTCAACAGGACCTTCGACAGGATATAAAACCACCAACTGTGTGGTAAGCGTCTACTCAAACGTAAGTGACGACGTACAAATGAACCTGGGTTACTGGTCGCCTGCTGCCGTTGACTACACTCGTTCTTTGCCCTAAGGCTGATGCAAGGTCATTGCCTGTATCTACTCCGGACGGTCGCTTATGGTACAATACAAGCATTAACAATTAAATGTATAAAGAGTGCGGGGAGAGAACTAGCTCGTTGATCCGCCAGCAACCTGCTCGAAAAGGTGTTGGTGCTCCATCTAGCCGCTTGGCGGAAAGATATTGGCAAATCCTTTCTGGCAAGCTACAGAAAGGATTATTTATGCCCATAACAAGAACCTTATTTACCAGCGAGTCGGTTTGTGCCGGACACCCCGACAAGATTGCCGATCGTATCAGTGATGCCATACTGGACGAAATCCTCAAGCAGGATCCACATGCTCGCACGGGTATAGAAACGGTTGCTGGGGCAAATCGCGTGGCCCTCTACGGCGAGATAAATACCACAGCCAAAGTAGATTTTGAGCAGGTAGTACGTGAAACCATCAAAACACTCGGCTACACCAACTCGGCTTGGGGCTTTTCGCATGAGTCGGACTTTGAGAATAATATCCATGAACAGTCGCCGGAAATTGCCCAGGGTACTAATGATGATACCGGTGCGGGTGATCAGGGAATGATGTTTGGCTTTGCTATCAATGAGACTCCAGAGCTAATGCCTCTGCCAATTGCCATAGCCCATGCCCTGACACACAAACTCGATGAGGTCCGGGAAACCAAAGAGTTAGAGTACATTCGACCGGATGGTAAAAGCCAAGTTACGGTCCAGTACGATGACGGTAAGCCGGTTGGGGTTGAAACAGTGGTGATTGCTACTGCTCACGATGAGGCTGTCACCGACGAGGTTGTCTCCAAAGCGATCTATGAGCATGTGGTTGCACCCGTCCTTAAAGGCTACGGTTATGAAATAAGGACCGACCAATTGATTGTCAATGGTACCGGGACCTGGCATATTCCTGGTCCCGAGAGTGACGCTGGTTTAACTGGTCGCAAGATTGTTGTCGACACCTATGGAGGTTATGCACGAGTAGGCGGTGGCGCGTTTAGCGGCAAAGACCCCAGCAAGGTGGATCGGAGTGGCGCGTATTCCGCGCGATACATAGCAAAAAACATTGTGGCTAAAGGCTTGGCTACCAAGTGCGAGGTTGGTTTGGCGTATGTCATAGGCCAACCTAAGCCACTTATGAAGACTATCGATGTTTTTGGGACGGGCACGGCAAGCCAAGCTGAGATAGAAGCATTTGCTGACGAATTGATTGATACCAGCGTCAAGGGCATAATCGATAAGCTAGATCTCCGACGACCGATTTATCAACAGACCAGTGCTTATGGCCATTTCGGTAAACCCAGTTTGCCTTGGGAGCAAGTAATTAGTTAGAGTTACAAATACGCTACAATAGTGCTTATGGTACATTTTTCGAAACGTTTTTCGCGTCTTTCAAAAGAGCGTGCTGTCTTTTTGCTTGTCTTGATGATCGCCTTATCGTTCTTCGCTTCACTTGCTAGCAAAAGCACATCATCTTTAGAAACTGAAGTCCTCCGAGAAGTATATAGCTGGCCGTCAAGCCTTAAGCCAATATTCTTTGCAATAACTCAGTTAGGTTCGGGCTGGATGGTGCTCGTGGTGTGCGCGCTGGCCTACCTCGAGCTCCAGTTCAAAGAGGCATTGATGTTGAGCCTGGCGGCACTAGGCACTTTTACTGTTGTCGAGGTACTCAAGCATCTGGTCGGTCGGCCCCGGCCGTATGTTACGGATCTGTTGATAAGCCGTCGAGATCCCTGGACGCACGGTGGTTTTGGCTTCCCGTCTGGACATACTGCGTTGGCCACGATTGTGGCCTGTTTTTTAGCAACTAAACTGCCAGCCAAGTATCAGCCAGTACTTGTTATTGCAGTAATTTTGGTCGGCCTGAGCCGCATGTATTTGGGTATGCATAATGTACTCGATGTACTCGGTGGAGCAGTTGTTGGGGCAATGTTTGGGTTCTGGTTTTATGGCGCCAAATTGCTTGCAAAACTCAGCGCAAAGGCATAAGCTAAATATGGAAGTGTGAGGCTTCCAAAGAACCTCGATTATGTAATCGGGGTTCCATGTTTTTAGAACAGTGTTCACATATTCCAGTTAGCTCGAGCTCATGAATTAGATCAGAATAGCCATAGCTTTCTGTCATTTTACTAAGTACTGCCTCTAGGTTATGATCATTGTTTATTTCCACTGTCTTACCGCAGATTCGACACAGTAAGTGATGGTGGTGATGACTAAAACGATCGCTAAGTTCAATGAGATATTTCCAGCCACGCGGAACTCTTCGTATGTATCCTAACTGTTCAAACAATGTGATTGTTCGATACACACTTGCTCGATCAAGTTGGTGATCAAGCTGCCTGCCGAGCTCAGCAGGGCTTATTGGTCCGCTTACATACAGTGTTTCAAATACTATGGTGCGCGGCCTCGTAACGCTGTAACCGTTGCGCCGCAGATCATCTGTAAAAGTATCAAGAGCCATTGCAAAATTATACCAAATTGCAACAAATTTGCAATAACCTGTATCTTGGATTAATCTAATCGCATGGGAAAACTCATTGACTATGGAATGCGCGGAGCAGAAAAGCTGGGTATAGTGGACGCACCGGTTTCTCCTGACGCACAAAGTGTTGTAGAAGAACGGTTGGCGGACAAGGTAAGTGATGCCTTTAGCAGGCTGCCATCGGTTCGGGTGGAACTTGACTCAGATAATGGCGTAAAAAAGCCGGTGGAGGCAAGTGCTTTACCGCTCGGTGGAAAAATGACTTTTGAACTTGCGCAGCGCTATGCCGATTTGGAACCGGTTGTGATTCTTGGCAACAACATGACAGGTGAAACACACCAGGGCATTTTGACTCATGCCTACGATGGACATGG
>CAZHBD010000041.1:0-7677 GCA_964530555.1 uncultured Candidatus Saccharibacteria bacterium
CTACGATGGACATGGCCGAGCACGCACTGCTGGGTTACGTCTCATTCCTGTTGATCAACGAATGATTAAGGTTATGCCAGATGGCACACCTGACACTGATTCACTTGTGTACCTTGCGGCTGCAGCACGATCTGAACGAGCAGGCGTAGGTGACCACCACAATCCTGCTGCTGCGAATGACATTAGCCATAAAGGAAGCGTGCTGGGAGCCGTTTCTCTAGATCGACCTGACATTGCTATCCGGCATGCTCAGCATGCTGTTAGGGATCAGGGGTCTTCACTTGTTACTGGTTTGACTGACGGTGCTCTTGGAAATGTCTTTAGTGCTGGTTCTATCAAAGGATTTAGTGGTTTTGGAGAACCGGTTGTGATTTCGCAACCAGACCGGCAATGGACAATGTACGTACCAAAAGGATATGTCGACAAATTAGAGAGTTCATGTGGCGTACTGCTGCCCGAGAATTTTAGTCCTGAGCGAACACTTCTTGGAGCAGCAATGGGCGTGCTAAAAGATAGGGGTGGTGATGTAGTGGCTGCAGTACCTGTTATCAGCGCGCAAATGCAAAGGGAGTGGACATGATTGAGCAAAGCACACAAATACCTGGTGATTCATCTTCAAACTTTGGTTTTGTAGTGTCGGAGGCAGAGCTTGGCTTTCAGGATCCAATTCAGAAGGATCCGTTTGCAGATTTTGATTTTGCCGCATTAGAGGCAGAGCTTGGCTTTGAGGATCCAGATTACATTCAAAAGCAAGCCGAGCAAGCATTGGGTGAAATCCTGTATATTGACTCAGAAGAAGGTGGGCGTTCCATAGCGGACGTACAGGCCGATACCGACCGCTTTTTTTCCAACCCACTAATCAGGGAGCAAGAATTTGCATTAAGCGCACTTGCCGCTATGGTCGCCGATTTCTGTAGCAATCATGGTGTTAACGTAACGCTTGACCTACAGGCCACTCACCAACCCGGTGAGTTACCGCACACACCGCTGGATGGGTTGTCTCAGACTCATCACACTACAGAGCATGCTACAAGGCACAAAGATGAAGATGAAGATGAAGAAGGCGAGGATGACTAGTGAAAATTGAACCTAGACACAACTGATGCACGTGCTGCTCTATGTTTTTGTTTTTTCTCTCATCGGTGGGATATTTTCTCTCATCGGTGGAGTTTTACTGTTAAGCAAGAAAAAAATAGCTGATGGCTTAGCTGCATATGCAATGCCATTCTCGGTAGGTGCTCTAATTGCCGCTGTTTTCTTGGATCTGTTGCCGGATGGACTTGAAGAGGCGTCAAGCAACACTGTCTTAGGGGCGGTAATGGCAGGTATTGTTCTGTTCTTTTTTGCTGAACGGTTCTTGCGCTGGTTCCATCATCACCATCAACACAGCACGAAAGACCCATCGATAGGTTTAATTATTGCTGGCGACACTATCCATAATGCCATGGATGGCGTGGCAATTGCTGCAGCGTTTCTCATTAGCATACCCACAGGAATTGTCACCACGTTTGCCGTTGCGGCCCACGAAATACCGCAAGAAATTGGCGATTTCGGTTTGATGCTTGCAAAGGGTCTTCGAAGACGAACAGTCCTGTTGGTGAATATAGTCAGCGCTTTTGCAACGACCCTACTGGCCTTGATAACTTATGCACTCGGTAGTTCTGATAAATTGCCCGTTGGGTTCTTGCTTGGAATAAGCGCCGGTTTTCTGCTTTACATTGCTATGAGTGACTTGATTCCAACAATACATGAACGATCGTCACATAAGAAGATAGTTGATTACGAGCCAGTTTTAATCCTTCTCGGTATCGTTTTAGTTGCTCTCGCTATTGAGCTCGCACATCACGTAATTGTTGAATAGGCGTATCTACGCTTGCTGCGTTACAATAAGGCTATGTTGATAGTGGTTATTATTTTGGCGCTTATTAATCTAGGCTTGGTGGCTTGGCTTATTGTGCGACGTCCAAAGGCAATGGATGATAGTTCGACGCAGTTGCTTAAGGCAGATCTTACTAATCTAAACGATTCAGTAACCCAGTTAAAAGATAGTCTGCATTCGCAGTTGAGTGAGCGTATGGACAAAAACCAAGAACTAATGAGAAGCAGCATTATGCAGCAGTTTAAAGAAAGTAGCAAGCTCATAACTGAGGTAACAACGAGACTCACCAAGTTAGATGAAACGAATAAGCGCGTGGTGAGCGTAGCAGATGAACTCAAAACTCTCCAAAACGTATTGCAGAACCCTAAACAACGTGGAGTCCTGGGCGAATACTATCTGAGTCAGGTGCTCGAGAATGTGCTACCGCCAGATCGGTTTAAACTCCAGTACACCATTTGCAAAGATGAGCAGGGGAGGGACCTGATTTGTGACGCAGTGATATTATTAGAAAAGGATAAACTGCTCCCGGTTGACAGCAAATTCAGTCTGGAAAATTATAACCGTCTGGTTGAAGAAAAGGATAGCGTTAAGCGAGATTTGCATGCTAAAGCCTTTAAGAATGATTTAAAAAACCGGATTGATGAAACAGCTAAATATATTCGTCCGCATGAGGGAACCATGGATTATGCATTTATGTTTATTCCAAGCGAGGCGATCTATTATGATCTTCTGATTAACAAAGTGGGCGTAACAAACACCAGCGCACGAGACCTAATAGAGTATGCCTTTCGTGAGAAAAACGTCATCATTGTTAGTCCAACAACCTTCATGGCGTATTTGCAGACTGTTCTGCAGGGTTTGAGAGGGTTACAGATTGAAGAGCAAGCCAAAGAGATACAAAAACGAGTAGGGCAGCTTGGTAGACACCTCTCCAGCTACGAGGTCTTCATGCAGAAGTTGGGGAATAGTCTGGGAACAACTGTGGGTCACTATAACAATGCACACAAAGAGCTTGGCAAAATCGATAAAGATATCTTAAGGATTGCTGACACAAGTGCCAACATCGATCCGTTAATGCTTGATAAACCCTCAACCGACAGTCAGTAAGTCTATAAAGAGCGCTGCGGACCAGCTAAATTCTTTTGCGCCCGCTGGACTGCCATCTATAGGTGAGAAGTATTCGTAACACCCATGTTCCCGAACGAGCTGCAGCGACTTAGCGGATATAATACTTGCTTCCTTTTTGAAGCCATAACGCTTTAGCCCGTCGATAAGCAACCAATTGGTATTCAGCCATGTTGGACCTTGCCAGTAGCTATGGGCCTCGAAATAATTTGAGCTAAACGGAATGCTTGGCGCAGGGAAGTCTGCTCCAAATTCGCGACGGCTTCTGAGCAGCTTGACTAATTCGTCGGCACGCTCTTGACTGACAGTCCCAGCGTAAAGTGGCAATAAAGTCGCGATGGTGGACTGACGTACGAGTTTCTTGCTATGGTGATTTCTTGAGAAGTACTGACCCGCGTAGCCATCCCAAAGCTCATCCAGTGCGGTTTCAGTACTCGCCATGCTGGTTAGCAGCTCAGGTGGAAGTTGTTTGTGTATTGTCTTGGCGATGTCGACAAGTAGGGTGTTAGCCCGGATGAGAATACAATTGAACGCCAGGTCATCAAGCGCAAAACGAGCGTTTTTCAAGATTTGTGGTGCATTATAATGTTTTCGTCGCAACCTTGTCATCCAGTGATAGTAAAGTAGTGCCTCGATATTTTTCATTCTCTGCCCACTCGGAACATGTCGTGTATCGCGCCGGAAAATGCTGGCCGCATTATCTAGCCTAGTTGCAGTCAGTACGCTTGCCCACCACGGCCAATGCATCTTGTGCAACTGATCAATCCACGGCGGTGTGTTGTCCATGCCTGATTCATATGGGTGGATCAGTGCAACGAGTGGATTGTCCGGTGTTGTCCGGTCGGCATAGAGCCACAAGTGATATTTGACCAGAGCAGGGTACATTGCCTGGTACCAAGCACGTCGTTCTGGCTTCACCAGTTTTTTGCCGACTTGTACGACGGCCTCTGCCAGCATCGGTGGCTGAGTAACACCGCTGGTATTTACATCGTCTGGTGAAAATGGAGAGAGATAGCTGCGCCAAATATTACGGTCTTGGCTATACCACGGGTCACCAGCAAAGATAATGTTTGGCAGCATGCCGTTACTCCACTGTCCTCGCAAGAGACTCCTGAGCTCGGTCTGTGCTCGTGCAACGTTCACGTGTCGTAAGCCGATTGCAATGAAGCAACTATCCCAGAGCCATTGGTGAGCATATAGTCCGTGCGCAGGAATGGTGTACTCGCCTTTGTCGTTCTTGTGGAGTACTTGTACTGCAAGATCTCGTGCTTCAGAGACTGGTAGCATGCTACCAGTATACCGTGCTTATGGTTGATGAAGCGTATAAATCCAGCCTGGTTGCCAGGCGCCTGTTTTGCGCCAATTCTCATTAATAGCTTCCTGCCAGCTCTTACCGTTTAAGATAACATCTAATGCAAGTTGCGGCGCTTCATGTGCCACGATGGCTATGTGGTGATGGGGTTGTTTCCTTAGCTCCTGTAAGAAGTCCCGCATACGTAATTCAACATCATGGTAACTTTCACCGTTGGGGAACGGTTGTTCAATAAAATCCTGTAGACTGGCCTTAAAATGATGTGGGCCACCATTCCAGTCACCGTAGTTTGCTTCACGTAAACGCGCGTCGGCTAACTGGTGAAAGCGCTCGCCAAACATCAGCTTGGCCGACTCAACGGCGCGACTTAGATCAGAAGTGATTACTATATCAAAACTAGGATCTTTGACCTGATTAAGTAGTTGAGCGGCCTGCTCAGCGGCGATTGGTGCCAGTACGCCCGGATTCCAGCCCGTGGCCCTTCCAGTTTCATTATCGGTGGTGGTGCAGTGGACGAAGTAGGTGATTTTCATCGGAAGTTGGTGAAGCTTAGCGGGAAGTCAAAGTCTTGTGAGCGCAACAGTTGCTTAACGGCTTGCAGCTCGTCTTTGCTGCCGCTTGTCACGCGTACTTCGTTGCCTTGTATTTGAGTTTTGGCCTTTGGGTAATTGTCGCGGATTATGCTTGTTATCTTCTTGGCCTTGTCTTGGTCGAGCCCTTTTTTAAGCGCTACTTCCCAGGTCGTTTTTAAGTTAGACGTTGTTGGTTCCTGGCTGACATCAAGCACTCGTTGGCTTTGATTGCGTGTCGCCAGTTTCTTGCGGACAATCTCTATAATTGCTTCGAGCTGATATTGGCTGTCGCCGGTCAGTTTAAAGCCTGTTTTTTCGCTATTTATCCACTCGATGGCCGCTGGCGTGCCTTTGAAATCATAACGGTTGGTTAGCTCGCGCTGTGTTTGGTCAAAGACATTGTTCATCTCGGCGACATCGTAGTCGCTAACGATATCAAAAGAAAACTGGGCCATACATACAGTATAGCGCAGTTACTCTGTTGATGAACGCGCAATTTGTTATACTAAACATTAAGATGACGTACAAAAACTCGCAAATTGCCGCTGTTGCTAAAGCCTTGCACAAACGACTTGAAAAAACTGATGATCCCAAGGAGCTGTTGCGGGCGCCAGAGCTAAAAGCTCTGTACGCGCAGATCCCTACTTTGGAACCTCAGGCACGAGCCACGTTTGGTAAGGAGCTAAATCGATTAAAAGCCAACCTTGAGCATGCTATTGCACAAAATCATGAACAAACTGAAACAATAGAGGTGCTTGATGTTACCGCCCCGTTTGACATCAATACAGATGCCAGTAAACGGCCCCATCTTTTGAGTAGCGAGCTCGGTAGTCAGCACCCTATTATGCGTGAAATAGCCATCCTAAGCGATATCGCCGAACGAATGGGTTTTGTTGTTGAGCAGAGTCGACAGTTGGATGATGATTATCACATGTTCACCAGCCTGAATTTTCCCGATGACCATCCAGCGCGCGACGACTATGACACCTTCATGACTACCGATGGTTTGATAGCTCCCGCGCATACCAGCACCATGCAGAACAGAGTGTTGCAGAAATACAAGCCAAACCTGGAGCTTGGCCAGCCAATTGCTGTTATTGTTCCTGACCGTGTATTCCGAAATGAAGATCTTGATGCCACGCATGAACACACGTTCTATCAGCATGAAGGCGTCTACGTTGGACATAACGTTACTGTCGGTAACTTAATTGCTACATTGCAGACGTTTTTGAGTTCCTATTTTGGTCAGAGCCTAAAAGCTAAAATCCAGCCATTCTATTTTCCGTTTACCGAACCAAGCTTCGAGTTTGCAATTGAGCGCCCGCTTAGTTTGCGTAAAGGCAACACGGAAGCCGACCAGTGGCTCGAGCTGCTGGGGTGCGGTATGATTCATCCAAATGTGTTGAAAGATGCCGGCATTGATCCTGTTAAATATACGGGTTTCGCGTGGGGTGGAGGAGTCGATCGACTGGTAATGATGAAGTATGAGATAGAAGATGTCCGGCACTTCGAAAGTGGTAAGCTAGAATTTCTGAGGCAGTTCTCATGAGCACCGATACCCTTGTCAGCTCAGCAGTTCAGGAGGAACTAGTTAAAATTCAGCGTATAAGGTCTGTTTTCAGGGCGCATGAAAACGCTACGCCTGAATTAGGTGTCGAGGTTTTTAGAGATCAAGTTGGACCACTGCTTGACGATTTTAAGGCGCTGTCCTTGTTTGCACTGCCGGAAGACTATCGAACAGCTCTCCTCAACGGAGATGATGCAGAATACTATCTGGAGCTGCTTGACCGAACCTGGCAACGAGCGGCGGGAATAGGACGACCGATTGCGGACGAGTACGATATTGCCTGGCAGAATACGGTTGTCGAAGAAGCCGTACTAAGTGGCCTTCGTGCGAGCCATCTGGTTGCACGAGCTTGTGGAATTGAGGTGGAACTGTGAAGGTAAGTCTTAATTGGGCTCAACATTTCAGCAATGTAGATCTGGTGCCGAACGGCACGGATGCTTTGGTGACCGCGATTGGCGCACAACTTGGTGCGGTGGAAGAGGTAATATCGTGGGGACCCCGCTTTGACGGTATTTACGTTGCCAAAGTTGTTGCCTGCCACAAGCATCCCAATGCTGATAGGCTTAATATCTGCTTGATTGACGATGGCGGGAAAGTTAAGGGTGTCAAACGCACTAAGGATGGCCTGGTGCAAGTTATATGTGGTGCTGATAATGTTCGCGAGGGACTGCTGGTCGCCTGGCTGCCGCCCGGTAGTACCGTGCCCGCCACTGTCGACAAAGACCCCTTTGTGTTAGAAGTGCGCGTCATGCGCGGCGAAGCCAGCAATGGAATGTTAGCGAGTGCGGCCGAGCTCGGTATTAGTGATGATCACGCTGGCATCTTAGAAATCAATCCTGAAGACGTTGGTGCAGACTTAGCTCGCCCCGGAACAGAATTTAAGAAGCTCTACGGCTTAGATGATGTGGTTATCGATTGTGAGAACAAGATGTTCACACACCGCCCGGACTGCTTCGGTATCTTAGGCGTAGCCCGCGAGTTAGCAGGTATTCAACAGTTATCATTTAAGAGCCCTGAGTGGTATAGCGAGAAACCACAGTTCAAGAAAGTGGCCGAACTTCCTTTAGTCACCAAAAACGACGCCCCTGAACTCATCCCACGGCTAATGACAGTTGCAATGCATGACATTGCAGTTGGGCCCAGCCCAACCTGGATGCAAGCGGGGCTAACTAGGGTGGGTATACGTCCTATTTCAAACATAGTCGATCTGACGAACTTTTAC
>CAZHBD010000042.1:0-7331 GCA_964530555.1 uncultured Candidatus Saccharibacteria bacterium
ACCAGCTTCTGGGTTACGACCCAAAGCTTTCATATAGTTGGCGCCAACCATGCCGAGGCCGGTAGCAGCAGCAGCGAAAGCGATACCAAGCATAAAGGCCTTGCTAGCAGTTGGGTTCCAACCACCACGCTGAGCAACTTCGGTAGCGTCAGCTGCGAATTTTGTTAATACTGGTGCCATTTATAACTCCTTTTTTACCTTGTACCACACGAACCCCGATTGCTCGAAGCACTCGTATGGATATTTCATTTAATGGCTAACATCGCCCTCCAAAGTTGCCACAACTGGGTCAACCTCATGAGTGGGATGTTCATCATCATGACCGTGGCTTATGGCTAAGCCAAGGTACGTAGCGCAGAGGACCGTAAAGACGTACGCTTGAATTCCGGCAACCAGCATTTCAAACATGGCAACCGGCAGAATAGTAAACGAACGAAAATCTTTACCAATGTAGGCAAAGACACTTATGAGAATTTCACCCACGGCGGTATTCAGGAACAGACGAAGACTCAAGCTAATCATACGGGTAAATTCACCGAACACTTCTAAAATACCGATGAACATGTTGATGGGATTGAATGGTTTATCTGTGAAGTAATGTTTGAGATGACCCAAGAAGCCAGATTCTTTGATAGATAAGTACTGAATAGTAACTATGGCGATGACAGACATGGCAATCGTGCCATTGAGGTCAGCTGTAAATGGACGAAAGAGCGGAGTATTACCTTCGGCAGTTCGCGCAAAGACACCAGGCCCTACTATTGGCAACAAGCCCATAAGATTACTGAAGATAATAAATAAGAAAAATGTCCCGAAAACAGGGGCATACTTGACGGCTTTTTTGCGACTCCCGAGCGGCCCTTCGACCAAGCCAATGATAAACTCCACAAGTATTTCTACAATTTGCGTAAAGCCTCGGGCAGCTTTTTGGTGAATTCGCAAGCGAGCCACCAGCAAAATAGCAGCCAGCAAAATAGCGCAAATCGCACCATAGATGATTGAGTTGCTAATGGTGAATCCACCGATTTCGGTGATCTTTTCAGGGCTCAACGCAATGTGCGGGCCATCACTATTAGCCAAGAGGAGGAAATTTAACATGCAGCCCCCAATACAACTCCAAAAGAGTCATTCGTCGTCAACAAAATGGCGGCGGGAGACATGCTCATTTCTTATTGAGTATAACAGGGGAAGGAGGGATAGTGCAATAGTTTTTACGAAGCGTCGTATTAATGTTCTGAATTAACTGCAAATGACGATTGCCCAAATAACTTCATCGAAATTAATCACGGTACACTACTTCAAAGAACTTGCTGAGATGCGCATTAGGCACCCGAATTACTTTGCTCGCTCGGAATATGACTACTCTCCCCTCAGACGTTCCCGCCAGAGCGCGATTTTGATAGCCGCTCGCACAACAGGCATATAGCACAATAAAGCCAAAAAGAAGTATACTAGGGCCATGAGTATTACTATCTACAGCTCACCATCTTGCGCATATTGCCATATGGCAAAGGAGTATCTAAAGCACCGCAAACAACAGTTCAAAGAACTGGATGTTAGCGAGAACCCAAAAGCCGCCCAATGGGTCTACGAGCACGTCGGACAAGTCGTGACTCCTGTATTAGACGTTAACGGCACCGTGATCGTTGGTTTCGACCGGCCCAAAATTGACCTCGCTTTACGTGATTAGCCAGCTGTTACAATTACCGTATGTCATTTGAAGATTTTCAGACTAAAGAGTCAGTGGTTATTGTCTATACCGGCGATGGTAAGGGTAAAACCAGCGCCAGTCTTGGCCTGTTGGCGCGGGCACTGGGCAGTCGTTGGAGGGTTGCCTTTATTCAATTCATCAAATACTGGGGTGTTGGCGAGCACGTCTTTATCCGAGATATCCAAGACGTCTACGAAGATCAGCTGTACTTTTTCAAAGGTGGCAAAGGCTTCTACCAAGCAGGCGACCTCAGCCCCCAGCACGTTTCAGAAGAGCAGCACAAACAGGCAGCACAAGAGACTTTTCAGCAGGCATATCGATGTGCGACCAGCGGCAATTACGACCTCATAATTTGCGATGAGATTAACAACGCTGTCCATGACGGATTGTTGAGCAAGAAGCAACTAGCCAAGCTGATCGCTGATAAAGCGCCGAAGACGAGTCTGTGCCTGACGGGCCGCAACTTCCCGAAAGGCCTATTAGACTCGGTTGATATAGCCACCAATATGACCAAGGTAAAGCATCACTTCGACGACAAGTTTCTAGCCAACCCCGGTATTGATTACTAAAGTATTGCATAGATTAATGAAAAGTTGTATGGTTTATGAATGTCAAAAAACATTACTGAAGCACCTGAACCACTGCTGATACCACACTTAGGTGAAAACCCGTGGGAACTACAGAGTCTTGAAGGTAGAGACGTACTGCCTCCGATTGATCTCGAAACACGTCGGCTCTACACTTGGCTCAGTCTGCCATTAGCCGCGGAGTTTGTGGCGGTCACCACGATAGACCCTCAGCAGTTTAGCCTGCTCGACGCAGGGCTCGAGCCCGCGCGCCAAGTTACTCCAACCTATGATTATTTACATGATCGATTTATTGACCTCCGCCGAGAGATGCGCGCTGGCACAAATGTGCCTTCATCGGTTCATGCTGCCTACGACCCTGAGGACCCATTTGCTATTCGCTGGCTGATTCCCCAAGGCACCGGTAGCGGCCGCTATATCGTTGCACGAACAGTTACAAGTATTTCGGCTCCGAACCAGCACGGTGGCCGGCGTTTAACCTTTAGCGGTAACGTACTGCGCGGCGATTCCAGAAAACACATGCAAACCACTGTGGTCATTCCAAGTAAGGAGTCGGGACCAGAGACTGGTGGCCGAATCGTTAGGCTCAAAGACCCACACGGTAAAGGCGCAGCAGCTATTAAACGACAGTGGCTCGGCAGCTACTAAATAGCAATTATCGACCCATTATTCACTCAAGAGACTAGGTGTGCTTAAATACCTACATGACTGGGGAGTTGCCAATAATTCCAGTTCGTGCTCGAATATTCCATGCCGATGGGAGTGTTGATAATATCAACCCCTCACTGACCGAAATCGAACAGGCCGCTGTTGAGCAATGCTACGGACTTGGCCAAAAGGCTTTAGAACGCGGCAACCCACCCATTGGTGCCGTGCTAATTAGCAACGACCGCATCAAAACTTGGGGCGCTATTACCTTAGACCAATCTATCCCCAACTTACTACGGCATGCCGAGATCGAGGCCTACCACGAGGCACAAGCTGATGTTGGGCGCAATCTTACCAACTGCACGCTAGTAACATCAGTCGCACCATGCAGCACCTGTACACCGCCGTTTGCTGAAGGACAAATCGGCAAGATTATCTATAGCGCACCGCGCTGGGCCGTTCGACAAATAGCCGGCATTATGCGACCACGCAATATTAATATGCCCGATCTCCTGCGCGACGGCGCAACCGAAACGATTGTTGTGAGCGGGGTTGGCGCCAAACGAACGCTAGGCGCTTTTAGTATTTGGCGCGAACGCCACGATGCCGGCTTGTTAAGCTACGATCACTCGAAACATGCAAAGTAATTGTAGAATTCACGCGTTCATCGTAGGCTAAAAGCATGACTCGGCCAACCCTGTACCTTATGCTCGGTTATCCTGGAGCGGGCAAGACAACCGCCGCCAAGATAATCTCTGAACTTACCGGTGCAGTGCATCTGTGGGCAGACCACGAACGGCGTGCGCGATACGGCACACCAACATATGAGCATGAAGAGAATCTGCATCTGTACGGTATCTTGAACGAGGAGACTGCGCAACTACTCCATAGCGGACAATCGGTAATTTTTGATACAGGGTTTAACTTCTATCGTGATCGCCAACATTTGCGGAGGATTGCCAAGCAAGCAGGTGCGCGTACACTCGTGGTTTGGGTCACCACTCATCGCCAAGTCGCCAAAAATCGTGCAACGACGAATGCTCACCTGCAGGCAACCCGTGTGCTGGGCAATTTCAGCGAGAAAGACTTTGAGCGAATAAGCGACAATCTCGAACCACCACATGAGGATGAAAATCATATTAAACTAGACGGCACTAGGATCAGTCCTGAGTATGTTATCGAACAGTTAAAACTCGCCGATGACGAAACGCAAAACTAAACGACTGATCGCGCTAATCGTGGGCATAGCGAGCCTGCTGTTGGCCTACAGTCAACAATCGGACACTAAACCGCTAGCTAAGGTAGTTCAACAAGCTCAGCCAGGTTTATATCAGGTGACTGAATTTGTTGATGGCGATACGTTAGCGGTCGATATGAATGGCACCAAAGAGAAAGTGCGCATGATCGGTGTCGACACCCCGGAAACACATGATCCTCGTAAAAGTGTGCAGTGTTTTGGTCAAGCTGCTGCCGATTACACTAGACAGCTCATTGGCAGCAATCGAGTTCGGCTCGAAGCCGATCCGGAAAATACTAACCGAGACCGTTATAACCGTCTGCTACGCTACGTCTATCTGCCAGATGGGCCCATGGTCAATGCTGAACTGATAAAAAATGGCTACGGCTTTGCCTACACGTATTTTCCGTTCAGTAAGCTAGACGAGTTTCGTGGCTATCAAAAATCTGCCGAAGAGCAAAAGCTTGGACTTTGGAATGACTGCACTGTTGAAACCGAGACGAACGGCCAGGTTCACACCAACTAAGAATCGAAAGGATGAACACGGGCCTCGTTGCGATCTTTGAACAGTTTACTTAGGTTGAAACGCTGCTTTTTTTGATCATACCCTAAAGCCAGTGGACGCAATAATAGATAGCCAACCGTGTAGGCAACACGCGCCAACATCGAGCCAACCGTATTTATACCATGTTTTTTGTACGTTACACTCTGTTGTTTATTGTATTGATGGAAGGCACGAGGCGTGTCCGAATAGCGACGTGCTGACATGCCGGCACGCAAATTTATGTCATACACAATCTTAAGTCCTGCCTGAAACAAGTGAATCGCTAGGTCAGCATCTTCGTATATATGATTGTCTTCACACAGCTTGCTACGGATACTCTTCCAGGCAGTTCTGCGTATTGCCATATTGGTACCAAACAGAAAAGGGAAATTTTTCTCATGCTTATACAAGGTGTTTTTAAAGAAGTCTTCAACCCAGTGGTTGTGCGGGCTAAAGGGCATATCGTAGAAATGAGAGGAACCAGTAGCCGCCGCAACTGAAGTATCCTGAAAAATTGCTTTAGCGGTCTCGACCCAGTTTGGCTCTAAAATCGTGTCGGCGTCAATCCGTCCCAAGATGTCACTCTTCGCAGTATTAAAACCTTTCGTTCGGCCGTACAAGGCGCCTTGGCGCTTTTCATGAGCAATATGCACAAAAGGGTACTGCCGAGCAATCTGCAGGCTATTATCGGTCGAGTTATTATCAACGACAATAACTTCATCCGGCTGAACCGTCTGGCGCGCAATAGCATCGAGGCAAGCTTTTAGGTATAGCTGCTCGTTATAAACTGGTATAATTATTGATACTGTTAGTGCTTTTTTCATAAGCAATAGCTAGATAGTAGCAGATGAAAGATAAAAAAAACCGGAAACTTTTAAATCGACTAGAGCTGCGCCAAGAAAAGCAACTCCTCGGTCGTCATTACGGCACAAATGAGAAGCGCTGGCGTACTCGGCTGCTGCATCATTTGCGACTTGAACGCCCGAAATATTGGTGGGCCGAGCGCACATTGTGGCAAAAAGTACTTTCGATACTTCTAGCCACTGTGATCTTTATGGTTGGCTCGGCATACGGCATTGCGCGATGGTACATCGCATCAAATGCCGGCAAAGACCACAAGTTCGGTGCCACATTCATCACCAACTATGCCGAGTACTATGGGCTCGACCCGCAGGAAACTATGCAAGCCATGATCACCGACCTGAACCTGCGCCATTTTCGACTGGTGAGTTACTGGGACAAGATTGAGCGCACGCCGGGGCAGTATGACTTTAGTGACCTTGACTGGCAATTTAAGAAGGTTGAGGCAGTCAACGGCACCATTAGTTTAGCGATCGGGCTACGTCAGCCCCGCTGGCCAGAATGTCACCCACCTGAGTGGGCCAAAAACATGCCCAAAGACCAGTGGTACCCCCGACTCAAAGATTTCATGCAAAAAGTTATCGAGCGCTATAAAACTAGTTCGTCGCTTGAGAGCTACCAGCTTGAGAATGAGTATTTCCTGACAGCCTTTGGCGAATGTACTGACTTTAGTCGTGATCGATTGGTTGATGAGTTCAATTTTGTAAAATCGCTTGATCCAGCGCACAAAGTTATCATCAGCCGCAGCAATAATGCACTAGGGCTACCGATTGGCCAGCCACAGCCAGACGAGTTTGGCGTTTCAGTCTATAAGCGAGTCTGGGATAAAACGGTAACCAAACGGTATTTTGAGTATCCGTTTCCTGCGTGGTTTTACGCCTTTCTAGCCGGAGCAGGCAAGATCGTAACTGGCAAAGATCTAATCATTCACGAACTACAAACCGAGCCGTGGCCACCAGACAAAGGGATACCTGAAACGTCAATCGCCGAACAAAATAAATCACTAAACGCCGAGCGCCTAATGGACCGGATTAAGTATGGTCGCGCCACTGGCATGCCCGAAATCGACCTTTGGGGTGTCGAGATGTGGTACTGGCGCAAGGTCAAGCTTGGCGACGCAAGCTTATGGAACGCGGGCAAAGAAGCTATCCGTCAACAACAGTGCACCAGCTGCTACTAGCGTATACTAGCGCGTATGCAATCATTTGGCGTAAGTCTCTCGATCAAACAGTGTCGCAATTTCGACGTGCCACCAATGCGAGTCATGCAGTTTGCCACCAATCAACTTGGCTTTCGGCGTTTTCGGCTGATGAGCTACTGGGACGAGCACGAATCGCAGCGCGGCAAGTATGATTTTGCTCAGCTCGACGAACAAGTGCGTTATGCACAAAAATATGGGCTAGAAGTAACACTTTGCCTGGGCGTACGACAACCACGCTGGCCCGAGAATCATTGGCCTGACTGGGCTTGGCAGCTTCCGAAAGCAGCACGAGATGCCGCACTCTTGAACTTCGTCACAACAGTCGTAAAACGCTATAAGCGGTACAGCTGTATTGTCAGTTGGCAGCTTGAAAACGAAGCACTTCTAAAGAACTTCGGCGAACGCGGGGATTTTGACCGCCAGCGTCTCAGACGAGAATATACCTTGGTAAAATCGCTTGACTCGCGACCAGTCGTTATGACGACCAGCACCTCCTGGGGCATTCCGCTGCGTCGGCCAATCCCTGACATTGTAGGCTTTAG
>CAZHBD010000043.1:0-6936 GCA_964530555.1 uncultured Candidatus Saccharibacteria bacterium
AAGGCCTGATCGGGCTCCAAGGCAGTGGCGTCTGGGCGAGCTAGCTACCGGGCAGTTCTATCTAAAAAACCTCATCTGGCCGAAACAAAAACCACCACTTGAAACGCGCAAAGCGGAAGATGGCCGATCAAACGAAGAAGTCTCCCTGGTGGCCCCGTTGCACCCGCAACAGCGTAGTCTGCTGGATCATGAGCGAAATGAGGCTATAGATCTTCATTTTCAACGGTTAAAGGAGGCCGCGTTGGCAGCGACAGCAAAAAGGGATTTGGACGAAGAGCGTCAAAAAGTCATAGCCAGTCGTCGCAAAGGACGTACTCAACCTGACTCGTCCAGCGGTAATGAAAAACAAGCAAGTCGTTCGTCACGAAGAACTGGCGGTGATATGCATGCACCGGCTATGGTTTTTGAAAAACATCGGCGAAAAAGTATTGATCCAATGGACGGCAGCATACTTTCGCAAGTATTGAGTTACATACTCGACGATGACAGCACCGCTGATCACGTGGAAATTGCCAAAGGTTATCATGAAGACATCCGACAGGCGCTACGTGCCTGTCTTCATACTGAAGAGTATGTATCGCTGTCGTTTGTTCGTAGTGTTACAGAGCGCTTTACCTTTATTTCTCGGCTGGCACAAAATGCTCCGCGAATGAAGATGGCAAAAAGACAGGCTGTAACCGATTTCCGGCAACTTGATGGACCACGCGATGATGAGTTACGCGACGCCAGTTGAACAGATCTTCTAGCAGATTTTTGTCTTATTGCTAAAGCTAATTTAAACTATGAGTAATTCAGGGAGCTTTAGATGGCGTTAAGGTTGAGGCAGAAACAGAGAGGAGCAAGACTAGCTAAATTCCCTGTTCGCCCGATGAGGGTCCGAACAGGTTTAGTACTGGTAACGCTTGTGCTGGCAGGGGTGTTATTTGTACTTGCTTCTCGTGCTGCTACTCCAGTGGCATCTATCGAGCCGGAGAGCGGGGATATCACATACCCGGCTAGTCGCCTAACAAATATTTCGGACGCCTCTGGAAATGGTGCTCTGCAGTTTCAGGCCGCACAAGCACGGGTACAAGCCATGACCATTGGCTCGACGCTCACAAGCTTAGGCGATCCAGATCCGAGCGGTGTTATCGATGAAGCTTCTGGGCTAGTAATGTCGCGAAAAAATACTTCGGGGCCAATTTTTTGGGCCCATAATGATTCGGGCGGTACCACTCAAATTTTTGCTATTTCTCCCGGAAAAGGAATTTTAGCTAGCTACTACTTAGGCGGAGCGGTTAACCAGGACTGGGAAGATATTTCTATCGGGCCAGGTCCTGTGGCCGGTAAAGATTATATTTATGTTGGCGATATTGGCTCAGGCACTAACCCGACCCGAGAAATTTACCGGGTAGCCGAGCCTGCAGTTGATATAAATCAATCCCGAAAAGATGCAACCATCGCATCGAGCGAAGTGGAAAAATTTACCTACACGGTAACCTACAACGACTCAGAGGGATTCTTTATAGACCCGATTACGGGCGACGGTTTTGTGTTTCAAAAAGTTGGTGGCAGCTCCACCAGACCACAGACAAGCCCAGTACATCGTTTGCCAGCGGCCCAATTCAAGGCAGGCGGAGGGACTATAACACCCGAGTTTGTGGCAAATATTCGGACTTTGGGGGTGGGCAACACCAATGACGGAGGAATTACAGGGGCTGATATGTCGGCCAACGGAGCCTACTTTGCTATTTGTAACTATCAGGAAGTCTGGGCATGGTCGGTCAACCGTGCGGCGGGTGAAACAATTTCTTCAGTTCTGCAGGCGAATACAGTTGGCCCATACTACCGACTGTTTGGTTCGGGGTGGGGGTCTGAATCGATTGCTTTTAGTAACGACCGGTTACGCCTTTATACACTGGCAGAAGGTTCTGGGGCCTCACTCAAGTATGTGAATCTGACTTACTCAAATTAGCTCATACATTCACGCTTACTATTAAAACGGCGCTCATGCTTGCATTGCTTGGTCGGTTTCGTGATACTAGCGGACAATGAAATTACTCATTTTGGGGATAGTCTTCATCGGGATGCCGTTTTGGCTGTTGCAGAAGTTTGTCATGCCAGAGCTAGATGGGCTGAAAGAGTTTTACAGTAACATCGACCAAATTGCCCAGCAGGCGGCTAGCCCGAATACCTCGACTACTAAGCTGCAATAGCGGCCTGTATACCGGCTATGATGCTTTTGCCGGCATGCAGTGCCAGGATGGCCATGCGCATATCAGTCACGTCTTCCATCTGCCCTACGTCTGCGGCGCGTGGGTCGAGGTCGACATCTGGCGACACTTCGTTGCGTCGTGGGCGAGGATGCATAAGCAAGGCATCAGGGTGCATCAGTTGTAGCTTCTTGAGGTCGACACGCCATCCACCGGTTGTATGAGCCCGACCCGCTCCATCACCGTAATCGAGGCCATTATATGCACGTGCAAGAGTTGCAGCACGTCTCTTTTCTGCTTCATCATCACCGGAGTATTCGTCGGGGTTACGGCCCATGTATAATACGTCGGCTTCTTGCATGGCTTCTTCGATAGAGAGCGTGGCGCCAACTAACTTATCGCCCAGCAAGTTTCGGTATTTCTCTGGCATTGGGGCGGCTTGAGACTCGACGGATATAACGCGCATATCCAAAATAGCGGCTGCGATTACGAGCGAATGGAACGCGCGGTAGCGCTCATGGTCGCCAACCAGCGCTATTGTCACGCCACTCAGTCCTGTGAAGCGTCGCTTGATACATAGCAAATCTCCCAGGGCCTGTGTCGGGTGTTCATTGGTGCCATCACCTAGATTAATGACCGGTGGCCGATTACGTAATTTGCCCGCAGAGTGCATTTCACCTATCCAGTAGGCCGCCATATGCGGCCCGTACTCTTCGGCTGTACGAGTGCCAAAGAAATCTGACTGTGTGGCAAGCGCAATAGTGGAGTCTTTTAGCGACTCACCTTTTGCTTCAGAGGAACTGGACATGCCACTAATCAGGTTAGTTTGTCCACCCAGGGCGGTCATAGCCTTAGCCATGCTACCGCCGGTACGGGTGGAGGGCTGCCTCATGAGCGCTGTAAGTTGTCGCCGGGGCAACAGACTAATACCAGGGTCCATGCTGGGGTCATCGGGGAACAAAGTTGCTGCAGCCGTCGCTTCGTCCAGGTAGAGCGAGATATCCGCTGCGCTAAATTGGGTCATTGATAACAGGTCTTTGCCTTTTGGCTGGCCATCTATTGGCACGAGCATTTGATTAACCTGGTCCATATTGGCGACAAACGGCTCAGCTTCTACACTCACACTTCCCCCTTATAAAAAAGTCGGTGGCAAAGGCCCACCGACATGATTAATTTCGCGCACTATAATCATAATGCTTGAGCTATTGTAGCACGCTTACGCTTAGGCGTGGACGATGACTGGTGTGCCAATCGGCGCCCAGTTGTAGAACCATTCAGCGTCGGAGTTCACAATCCCGACACAACCGTGTGAGCTGTTGACGGCACCAAAATAGCTCAACGGGCGCCAATAGTTACCGTGAACGGCATAGTCGCGGTAGAAGTAATTTACCCATTCAACATCAGGCTGGAGGTATTTGCTGCCATCGGCGTTGAAGCCAGACATATTTTGCTTGCGGACTTTTGAATAGATGGCATACTGGCCCGTAACGGTAGGTGTGGCAGGGGCGCCGGCTGAAACCAGAAAGGTGCGAACCAACACGCCATTTTCGTAGGCGTACATTCGTTTGGTGGTAACATCAACTTCGACTAGTTTGTCGCCATCAGGGGCACTCACTACCTTAAATGGCGTATGTTTGAGCTCCAGCGCAACACTAAAGCCACTTTGCTTGAGGACGCTATCGGCAATACTTTTGATAGCGCTGTCCTTATTGGAAACGTCGATTCCGTCGGCGCCTTTGACTAATACGCCTCGGGTGCCATCGCTATGGATGACTTCCACCTGGTTGCGCGGGCGTTGGACGTTGGCGGCGGCCACGGCATTGATATAGTCACTTACTTTGCCGCTATCAATGGAAATGT
Source organism: uncultured Candidatus Saccharibacteria bacterium (assembly GCA_964530555.1). GTDB lineage: Bacteria > Patescibacteriota > Saccharimonadia > Saccharimonadales > AWTP1-31 > CAZHBD01. The sequence continues at coordinate 4,053 of CAZHBD010000043.1, forward strand.
CATACGTCTTTTTGTCTTCATTCGGGGTGATGACCAACCAGCTGCCAATATCGTGAGCAGTTGGTACGACAGTTTTTGCCTCAAGAGCGAGGCTAACTTTTTGTGCTAAGATTTTGTCCAGCTTGGCCTTAGTGCTCTGAAGTGACGACAGAGTGATAGTTGGATGAATAGTTTGTTCAGCCAGTTGCAGCGGCGTTGTGTCAAGTTGGCCTAGTTTGTTCAATACGGTTTGGCGGGCGTTGGCAATGCCAATTTCCCGGCCGTTTGATTCAGGTTCGGTGGCTACTGACCCGTCAGAATTTATCTTGAGTAAAGCATTCTTAGCTGGTGAGCTTTCGTGGTGGGCATGTTGTGATAGAAACGCAGCAAATGTTTGCTCATTAACGGTTACGCTGAGTTCGAGTTGGCTTGGTCGCCACCACAACAGCCGTCCACGCCACGAATTGCCTGCTTTTTTGATCGATGTTGTGATTGCCTGGTCCGAAACACTGGCCCCCACATCGCTCAAACTATATTGAGCTGGCGATTTGCCCGGCTCACCTACACTGAGCCGATAACCAGAGACTTGCTGGCGAATAGTAGCAATGAGGTGTGTCTGAGAGCTATGGAGTCGTACGCGTTTGTTGCCAACTGCCAGCTGACGAGCAAAGACATTACCGCTAAGCCATACAACTACCAGTAGCCCCGCCAGACCGCCACTGACTATAAACGCCCACCGATGAGCGTGCGGATGAGCTAGCTTCTGGCGTAAGCGCCCAGATTTGGGAAGCTTAGAGGACAGGCCTTGTTTTTGCCAAAGCTGCACAACTTTTGCACCAACAGTACTATGACGCTGTTCCATTTTGCTTATTCTTACTATTCAGTATAACATCGCCTAAATCGTAGTAATTTATTCTGCTTATTTGAAGGACCCCAGCTAAGTTGACTATAATCATAAGCAATGGGGTTACCAGAGCTAGAGCCTGGGTGGGATGATAAACCGCGCGAGGCGTGCGGTGTATTTGCGGTTTACTCTCCTGAGGGGGATATACCTAGCATGGCGTATCTTGGTGCGGGCAATGGACAGCATCGTGGGCAAGACGCCGCCGGGATCGCGGTAGGAGTCCCAGGGAAAATTATGGCCCACAAAAGTCCTGGTTTGGTATACGAGGTTTTTCCTGACGCGGGCTCGCTGGCAAAACTGGATCCAGATCACAATGCCGAGTTTGCAGTAGCGCACACGCTGTATAGCACTTCGGGCGATGGTGATGGGCTGCAGCCAGTTATTCGACAAGGCGAGCACGGACGATCTTTTGCGCTGGCCCATAACGGCCACTTAGAGCCCCAAGATGGCCGAGGCATTGGCAGCCACTACTCTGACACCTACTGGTTTGCCGATCGTATTTCACGACACTGGCGCGATGATGTGCGAATCGAAGAGGCGGTCGAAGCAACCTGTCACGAGTCAGTTGGAGCATACTCCTGCACCGTACTCGCGCAGGAACCTGACGGCTACAAGATACTTGGCTTTCGAGACCCGCATGGCTTTCGTCCGTTAGAAATCGGGCAGTTGCCTAATGGTGGGGCAATTATTGCTAGCGAAAACGGTGGCTTTCATCAGTTTGGCGCGGGACACCTCGGGTCTGTTGAGCCGGGTACCATTGTTACTATCGACAAGGCTGGCTTGCGCACGCGCCGTTTTGCGGAGGCCGCACTGCGGCTCTGTGCCTTTGAAGCGGTCTACTTTGCACGCCCGAGCAGCACCATTGAGGGCGTACGGGTTAATCGGGCACGGTTTGAAATGGGGCGCTTACTGGCCGCTCAAGAAACGCCGCCTGATGCCGACCTAGTCATCGGTGTGCCTGAGTCTGGTCTACGTGCCGCCGAAGGTTATGCGTACGAAAGTAAGATCCCCTATGCGACTGGTCTTGAGAGAAACCGCTATGTTACGCGCACCTTTATTAAATCGCACGGTATCGTTGATGCAGTTACGCTCAAGCAAACACCTCTGCTCGATGTGGTCGAAGGGCGACGGTTGATTGTGGTTGATGATTCGATCGTTCGCGGTAACACAATGAGATCGCTTATCAGTATGCTGATGAACGCAGGGGCAAAGTCTGTAGATTTGCGTATCTCTTCCCCACCCTATAAATGGCCGTGCTTCTACGGTATGGCAACCAGTCGGCGCGACTCTTTAATCGCCAATACAATGTCTCACGATGAGATGGCAGAACATTTTGGTGTTCGCTCGCTTGACTATCTTCGCCTTGATAATCTCGTTCAAGCTCTAGGGAAAACAGGTACGAACATTTGCGACGCCTGTTTTACAGGCAACTATCCTACTGCTGTCCCCGTAGCATTAAGCGACAGAAAATAGCCCAATCTGCTACAATAACACCTTACGGAGAGGTGGCCGAGCTGGTTTAAGGCGCACGCCTGGAAAGTGTGTTGAGGCGCAAGTCTCTCGCAGGTTCGAATCCTGTCCTCTCCGCCAGGAGAGGGACGGTCATGCTATCAAGCATGGCCGTTTCTCTTTTTGAGAAAGGATTCGATCCAAGGTTCGGTCGACAAGGCTGCTCACAGAAATGTATTTCGAGAACAGCCGCGGTCGTGAGGTCTGCCTGTCCTCTCCGCCACGTAGTTGACGGTAGCTGTATACTGTTTAAAATGGGGAATGCATGCCTATATCCGAAGCAGATCTAGAAAATCAAAGAGAGCGATTATCAAGAAACCTCGCCGAACTGGACAGGTTGAAGGCCATAACGGAAAGCGATAAAGAGGTTTTAGCCTGGCTTGGGTCTTTTCTTAAGTCCATGTCGATGGGTGGCAGCGTAGAAAACAGTGGTACGTCATATGACTTTATAGGAACATGGCGCTTGACTGCCAGTGACGTGATCAAAGGTAG
>CAZHBD010000044.1:0-6627 GCA_964530555.1 uncultured Candidatus Saccharibacteria bacterium
ACGTGCAGCCACAAGATCCCTCCAATACCCCGCCACCTGACTTTAGTTTCCTGGCAGCCCAACAACAGCCAAGTGTACCAAAAAAACGAGATAAAAAAATCACAATGCTCGTGGTTCTTTCGGTTGTAACTGTCGTGGTTCTGGGTCTCAGCCTGGTTTTTGGCAAAAAGAACACACCAACTAAGCAGCCTACGAACTCCAACAGCGAGAGTATAGGCGTGGTGAGAAATTTCTTTGCAGCAGTACAGGAACAAAATATCTATAATGTCAGCAAACTATATGCAAAAAATGTTGGACTTGACTCAGAAACCATTCAAAAAACTATCATCGAACCGCTGAATGCTGGCTATAGGCTGGATGCGTGTACATATAAAGAAGGTACAAAGAATGGTGCTGATGGAGGGCTTGTGACGGCTACATGTCCATTAAAGAGTGGTAATACGCGCGTTGCGTTTCGGTTTATGGTCGCAGTAACCGCTGATGGTTCAAAAATTGCCGGTGCAGAGATAGCGAGGGCGCAATGAAGCGACTTTTATTATTTCTCGTAGCTGTTTTTTCGATCGCTGGAGTGTTTGGGTATGCTCGACAGGTATATGCTGCCGGTCCAGCCTGCTATAAAAATGTTTCGTTACCCCTTGGTAGCTCAACACAGGGTGCTGCAAACCTCGTTGACTGCAATACAGACCCAACCTTTCAGGCTGTCATTGGCTCCCCGACTTATGGTGGGGGTACAATCACTGCCTACGCAAATGACCACTGCTATACGCTCAATTCATTTATCGTGGTTGATACTCCTGCTGCTAGTCCAGCTAGCGCAACTCAGCCAAGCTGTAGCCAGCTGAGCTCCTGGGCGCAACAGGCTGGTTCAACTCCCGCAAAATGCTATAGCTATGACGCAGACAGCTTGTCTGCTCTGTCGAGTGGTCAGCTGGTACCAGATTCTTTGTCTGAGGCAGATTGCAATGCAAACAATAACTACTACAAAAACGTGATGGGTAACGATATCCCAGCAGGTAGGTGTGTTGTTTTTAGTAAACAGCATACTTTTCTAGAGTACGGGTGTTCTGCGCTGGAACAAGCTATTCAGAACGTTCGGGCGGGAGCTAATCAAGATGCGCAAGACGCAACCAAGCAGAACAACGAATGTTTCCGTAATGGTAATTGCAGCGTTAACCAGTCGCAATTTAGCGTTACCAACTGCCAAGCAAATGATAAATGTGACTTCGTCGGGAAGTTCCTAAACCCTGTTATCAAGTTTCTAGCTGGCGGCGTGGGATTTGTGATCGTAATTGTCGTTATTATCGCGGGCATTCGTTACTCTGCATCGGGTGGCGATCCGCAAAAAGCCGCAGCGGCCAAAAAAATGATTGCTAACGCTATCCTTGCTATGGTGACATACTTATTTTTGTACGCTATTTTAAGATGGTTATTACCGGGGAATACACTTCCATGATGACAAAGCTTAAAAAAACACTCATTACTACCAGCTTGGCGTTTGCTCTGTTTTTGCCGTATGCACTGACGGCTACGACATATGCCTTGCTTCCTGGCGACGGGGGCACTGGCAGGTCTTCAGGGTCCAGCTCAACTGGTGGAACGGGTAGTTCTTCGTCGCCAAGTACGTCTCCTGGTTCGTCGACTACATCGACAAGCAGCTCCGCGACTTCGACAAACTCAGCCAACAATACTGCATGTAAAAAGGGCGATCTCTTTGGAGTAATTCCACCATGGTACAAGTATTTGAACTTCGATAGCGACTGTAGCCCTAACCTTGATTTGGGCAATCACCCCGAGCAGTTTTGGCTGATTGGATTTGGTGTTATCGAGATCCTGCTTAGGGTTGCCGGCGCAGTCGCAGTTGGCTTTGTAATTTACGCCGGTTTCAAGTTTGTGATGAGTCAGGGCGATCCGGAAAATGTCAAGAATGCTCGCAATGCGATCATTAACGCCCTAATCGGTCTCGCTATTGCTATCCTGGCCTCTACCCTAGTAACCTTTATAGCGGAGTCATTTTTCTAAATGCTACTTGAACGTCTTGCTACAGACCTAGATCTGACACCACTACCCGACCTAAGTGCTTCGGCAAGTTCATCACACCCTATCGAAGTGGTGCTTGAAATCGTATTCGGCTTACTAGGGAGCATATCCTTGTTAATAATAATCTTGGCTGGCATTAAGTACATTACGTCCCAAGGAGAGCCTGACAAAGTTGCACGTGCCAAAGATACAATCATCTACGCAGCAATCGGTTTAGCGGTTTCACTAAGTGCCTATGGTATCGTAACGTTTGTGATTAAAAACCTATGAAGCACTTAGCCAAGATCGTCTTCGCAGTAGTTTTCGTTTCCTCGCTCTTATTTGCAGGGGCTTCTCAAAAGGCTCTAGCAGCCTATGATCCGTTCAACCCAAATGGTCAGGACTTGTGCCAGCAAGCTGGAGATAATGCAGGCGGTTCAGTTAATGATCAGCCAAGTGCCTGTACAGCCCCCAAAACCAATCCGGTATCAGGTAACGACAGTTTAATTATGAAAGCCATCAATATTGTGACTATCGTCGCTGGAGTTATCGCTGTGGTCATGCTTATGATTGCCGGTACTCAGATGATTCTTTCAACTGGTGACAGTGCTAAGTTTACGAAATCTAGAACAACCCTTATTTATATTGTGGTCGGTATCGTAATCATTCTCTTGGCGAGAACCATAATAGCCTTTATAGTGAATCGTATATCGTGATGAAATTTGCAGCACATAAATCGAGATTTCTGACTGTTTCCGCAAAACTGATCTTTGCGGCTTTAATTCTGGCTGGTTCGTTTCTTGTGACTACTCGACCCGTGCTTGCGGTTGACTCGAAGACAGCGGTATGTAATGGAGCTGGACTTGTGCAGAGTGGCAGTGTTGGCTGTTCAACGCCCACTAACAGTAGTTCTGGTGACGTGGCCACCGCCGTAAAATTAGGGCTCAATATTTTTAGTATGATCATTGGTATCATCGCAGTTGTAATGATCATGATAGGCGGGCTTAAATACATGACTTCTCAGGGGGATGCTAACCAAGTAAACTCTGCTAAGAACACCATACTGTATGCCTGCGTTGGTATTGTAGTGGTCATATTGTCCCAGGTAATCATCAAGTTTGTAATAAGTAGGTTTACAGGATAACGTTCTCTTGATATTCGGGTTGCGTTTATGGTATAAATCGAGGTAAGAAAACTAAGAAAGGTAAAAAATGATCAAAAAGTTTAAAAGACATCTTGTTTCTCTAATCGCGGCTGCCGCATTAATCGCGCCCTTTGCTGCGCCTGCTGTTGCGAATGCAGCTAACTCTGGTAGTGGCTCAAGCGCTTCTGGTAGTGGCTTAACGTCGCCTAGTGTGCCGAGTAATAGTGGAAATCTGCGTGATAACTTCTGCAATGGCGTAGATATTAGCGTGAGCAACGGCGGTACATGTGACACCTCAAGTGCTAACGATGACATAAACAACGCAGTCAAACTTGGCCTGAACCTCTTCTCGGCCATTGTCGGTATTATTTCAGTGGTCATGATTATCATCGGTGGTATTAAGTACATTACCTCTGGCGGCGATTCCGGCAATGTTACCGCTGCAAAGAACACCATCATGTACGCAGTCATTGGCCTGGTTGTTGTTGCCCTAGCTCAGATTATCGTCAAGTTTGTCCTAAACCGCTTCACTGGCTAGAGACTAACGTTTCTTGGATACTAAAAAAGGAGCCGCAAGGCTCCTTTAATATGCTTGCTAGTTCCTGTCTATAAGACCTGGATCTTCTTCACGGTATCTTGTTTCAGCTTCGTAAAGCTAATAGTCAGAACACCGTCTTTTAGTACGGCTTCAATCTCTTCTTCTTTGACCGGGACTGGCAAGGTGATGCTGCGAGAGAATTCTCCCCAATAGCATTCTTGTACGAAGTAATTCTCAACATCGTCTTCATTGCCCGCTGACAAGGTGCCACGAATACTCAAAGTATTATCGGCAATGCTGACATCGAGCTCTTGCTTGTTGACGCCTGCTGTTCGTGCTTTGACTACCAGTTTTTCCTTTGTTTCATAAACATCAACGGCAAGCTGCCCTGGTACGGCCTCCTCCTCGTCCCACTCTTCTGCTGGTGCGGCTGCAGCAACGGGCTCATCCTGAGCATCGTCAGCGGCGGCTGGAGCCTCATCCTCGCCCAAAAAGGCCGCGGTGAGCTCATCATCCATCAGTAAATCTTCATCGCGATTACGTCGCGCCATAATTGTTACCCTCCACTAGTAGAAATACTTTTTTGTGGTATGTTTATGTTACCTAGCAGTATAACCTAGGTCAGGCAAAGGCTTCAACTTTGCAGCAAGTTATTTACAACACATTAATAACAACATGCCAGTCCTAGAGAAGTTGTTATCGGTTGTGGCGCCTCACGAGTGTCTGATCTGTGAGGCAGAAGGTGGACTGATTTGTGCTGCCTGTCGTCCTGATGCGCTGCACCGTGTGCCGTCACGTTGTTTTCGTTGCCACAAGCTGACCAAGAAGTATCGGGTTTGCTCATCTTGTCGTTCATCCAGCAAGCTGTTGGCAGTTTGGGTAGCAAGTGATTATACTGCCGTTTCAAAGGAGCTGGTATACCGGCTCAAGTTTGCCCGTGCTCGAGCCGCAGCAGATGATATTGCAGGCTTTTTGGCCGAGCTTCTACCTTTGCCGCCTCATGGATACATCGTTGTGCCCGTGCCGACGGCAAGTAGCCGTCGGCGACAACGAGGCTATGATCAAGCCGAACTCATCGCACGGACATACGCTACGTTAAGCGGGGCTCGGTTTATGAAGGTCTTACATCGCCAGGGACAAACCAGGCAGGTCGGCACCCACCGACGAGAACGACTGCAGCAACTGGAGACGGCATTTTGGGTGGATGCTGATTTGCCAAAACACGCGAAAGTTTTATTGGTTGACGACGTTACGACTACAGGCGCTACCTTGGAGGCGGCTGCAAATGTTCTGCGCGCGAATGGAGCTTTTAGGATTCAAGCTCTGGTGTTCTCACAGGCTTAGATAATTTGAACCAGTTTTTTGCTCGTCATACATGTTCTGAAAGTAGTCGCTAAAGGTTGGTAATGTTTCTGTATCAATTGTTCCTGTAGCTATAATTATGTTATTTTCATCCATAATTGGTGGGTGAATATAGCTAAGTACTTTTTCGACTGGCATCCAAGCTGCTACCTCCATGAGCCGGTCTAGTTTCTTGAACCAGCCTCGACCGTATGCACTGTTCCCCTGCAAAATGTAGCGCCGCATTGCGCTTTTATCTGCTTCTGGCCCACTATCAGCGAAGAAGGCTCGGATGGCGTTCTTGATATCAATAACTCCACACGCCCCTTCAATAATGGCTGCAAGGATCGTCCGCTCTGCTTTATATGTGCCGTCGTCGTTTTCGCGTTTATCTGGGTCTATGGTCTCGAAGTTCCCGTACAAGCAGCATGCGGTTACGTGTTGGTCCCACGCCTCATTATGTCCTGTTCTGACCTGTTGGCCATCGGTTAGTTCATGTGCAAACCCTATTTTGCGCCGAGAAGCTGGCTGAGACGCATTTTGTTTCCAAAAGGACCCACCAGACAATTTATGCATTACTTCATGAAGAACGGTGTCCATGAGATCAGGTTTTTTTAAAAGATCGGCCTTGAAACCATAGAAATCACTCCTATTTTCGTAAAAACCAACCATCCCTATGGCCTTAGCAGCTAAATTGTGTACAAGACGAACACCGGTTTTATGCAGCGCATCATCAAGTCGAGCCTCAACGTGTCGAGGTATGTATCCGCTATCAATACCGGATATTACAAGATCGTGGGCCTTTTGGGCTGCTATAGCGTTCCATTGCTCTAGAAACTGTGTGTGTTCTTCTACGGACCCATTTTCGGCTAAGAAATCTTGTACCACAGCATGCCCTAGAAGTTCAGAGATGCTAGTAGGTGGGCTTGTTGCAGTTTCTGGTTCATCGAAGGCTTCTAGCAGTTCTACAACCTTCAGAGCTTTTTCGTCACCTGCATCTGCGCGATCAGTGGCGAGAGATTCAAAAGCCTGGCAAGCTTCTATATAAGCAATATTAAACAATTCAGCGGGCCCAATAGGGGCAAGCACATTTGACAGCGGCTCATTGGTAATACTATTAACGTGCGCTAAATCCGCCTGCCATTCGGCTCTGGTAACTGGCCTAGCTCTTTCTACTAACACACCATTGGACACAATATTTTAATAATAACATAATTAACAACTATAGTCAATATATTGTAAATGGGCATTTAGTTGGTCTGCAGAAATAATAATGGTATAATTACCTCTGTTATTTTACCCGGAGAGGTGGCCGAGTGGTTGAAGGTACCTGTCTTGAAAACAGGCGTGCCGGAAACGGTACCGAGGGTTCGAATCCCTCCCTCTCCGCCAGTTTGCTATAATCAGTTACTGTCGTTGTCGTTGGCCCAACCCAGTTTTCTATCCAGTCGGATCGGCCAAGCCGCTCCTTGGGATAGAAAACTGTAAGGAAGAAGCGACTGGAAAATAAAGCAAAACAGATGGAATTGTCTGTTTTGCGAAAGTTGACGGTCGATTCTGACGCGGAGGAGTACCCAAGAGGCTGAAG
>CAZHBD010000045.1:0-6410 GCA_964530555.1 uncultured Candidatus Saccharibacteria bacterium
ACTTGCACAGTCCAGCCGAGCGGGCGTGGTTTCCGACATTTGTGGATTATCTGTGTGTTTCAAGCACCAGTGCCACCGCCTTGAGCCCGACCGACACCATGCCTCTTACCCGACGGGTTAAGGTTTTAATGTTAGCTCAGTCGCTAGTCTCGCTTCTTACCATAGCGTTAATCGCCGGGCGAGCCGTTAATATCTTGAAGTAAGACGCGGCAACTCGATTGTAAAAGTTGTGCCTTTCGGACCTGACGCAACGTTAATGGAACCGTCGTGGAGCTCAACAATTTGTTTGGCCAATGCTAGACCAATGCCATGACCAGCCACGCCCGATTTAGTTGCGTTACTTCCTCGGTAGAAGCGATCAAAAATGCGCGGCAAATCCTGTGGATCAATACCTGGACCTTGATCGGCCACCGCCAGACGAGCAAACTTTTTGTGAGCGCCGAGACTGATACGAATCTTTGGGTCGACCCCATTTGCATATGTAACCGCGTTGGAGACAAGAATCGAAATAACTTGCTGTAATAATGCCGCGTCACCGCTGACCATGACCTTTTTAGGCCCTTTTAAACTGATTGCGAAGGCAAAGGATTTTTCCCAGCCTTGAAGTTCACCTCCAACCAGCTTCGCAAGGTCAATCGGCTTGAAGCTGTCCTGCCTAGAAGACAATCGGGTCAAACTGAGCAGTTGCTCGCTGAGCAACTGCAGCCGCGCCACTTCCTCCAGGTTACTCTGTAAAATTGCTCGGGCCTCGTGCAGTTTCAGACTTTTGTCGCGTAGCGCCACGTCAATTTCGGCCTGCATGGTTGCCAGCGGAGTGCGTAGTTCATGGCTTGCGTCAGAGGTAAAGCGCGACTGCGCCAGATGCGTCTCTTCGATCGGACGCAAAGTACGCCGGGCAAACCAATAGCTGGCACCGGCACCGAGTAATACGATTAACGCATTGTAGATAAAGAGAGTACGAAGCAGCTGCTGACGGTCTTCGCCCAGTTGTTTTTCGCGCAATTCTTCGAGCTGTGAGAAATAACCAGTCGTCGGTGCTCCAAACGGCAAATGACGGATTACGTCAGTCTGACGCTCAGCACCCCGTTGTAGCCTAGCAGCCGCAATATTATATGCCGGGATGCTAAAGCATAAGCAAACAAACACCAACGCACCGACATACCAAGCGGTCAGCTTGAGAACGGCTGACTTGAACATTAGGCCGCACTCCGAAGACGATAGCCAAACCCGCGCACCGTTTCGATAGGGGAAGATTGCTTGCTCTTGCCGACGAGTTTCTGCCGCAAACTTCGTATGAACACTTCTACCGTATTTGGCAGCACCGTAGCATCAAAATCCCAGACATGCTCTATCAACTGGTCCTTACTAAGCACCCTATCAGGGTGATGGGCGAAATATGTCAAAAGTGCATACTCTTTACGGCTCAAGCTAATGGGGTTACCACGAAAGTGGACCGTCTTCGCCGATTCATCTATTTCAATTTCACCGATGCACAACTGAGGCTGGGATGTATTGGCTGGACGTCGACTGAGGGCCCGCAAGCGAGCTAAGAGCTCATCAAAACTGAATGGCTTTACCAGATAGTCATCCGCACCACAATCCAATCCTTTTACGCGGTCCTGAACCTCTCCTAGTGCCGTGAGCATGAGAATAGGCATCGTATTGCCAGCTTTGCGCAGCTGTCGACAGACGTCCAGCCCATCACGTCCTCCAGGCAACATGCGGTCCAAGATAATAATGTCGTAATTTTCAGTTTCGGCGTAGGCCAAGCCATCGTCAGCATTGTTTATCAAATCAACAGCGTAACTATCTTGCTCTAAGCCTTTCTTAATGGCTTGGCCAAGTTTAGGCTCATCTTCTACAAGCAGTATTCTCATGACCTAAGTCTACACGGCGAGAGCTGAAAAGTCGCTGAACGACCCTAGAACCATCGCTTTCGCTTGAACACCCATGCTGCAATACTAATAAAGAATGCTGTAATAGCGAGAATGATCCAAAATGCATTTGGATTGTGTGCGGCTGGTAATTTGATATTCATACTGTAAATACCGGTGATGAGCGTAAAGATCCCCATTAGGATAGTTATACTGGTCATGAGCTTAAAAACACGGTTGAGGTTATTCGCAGTGATCGTACTATACGCCTCACGTATGTTACGAAGCGTTGTCAGTCTCGACTGAGCCAACAAGGTAAGCTCATCAGTGCCCAATTGCAAGTCCTCAATCAAGTCACGGTCTTCCTCGTACAAACGAACGAATTTCCCGTTATACAAGTTATTGAGCAAAGTTGCCATAGGTTCCAGCACCAGCAAGAAGTCATTTAGATCTTCCTCGATGTCGATAAACGTAATAAAGTCTTCGTTAGCAACTTGGGTTTTTTGTAGCTGTGTCCGCATCTGCCAGATACGTCGACTTGCGTTATTGATCCGCAACTTATAGTCACGGTTGTTTACATTGAGGATTTGCAAAATAAGCTGTGTGCGCTTGCTGGTAATGACGGGCACAACACCTGACGTAATTTGTGCAAGATAGGTGAGTGGCCTTCGACTGATAGTAATAACTATATCGCGCGCATGAACAATGAGAAGGGGGGAAGTGGTCAGCTTTTCATCAATCGGCAGACAGTAGCGTGTAAAGATATATACTGCACCACCGTCGCGCTCAATACGTGGCGACTCGTTAGGGTCAATACCGTCGAGGAGCAGGTCGTGGTCGAGCTTGAACTGCTCAGCGAGGTCTAATAGCTCATTCTCGGTGGGAGATTCTACGTGCAGCCACGAACCATTCATCACCTGATCAAGTTCGGTGATCTGAGGTCGCTTGGCCGTACTGTAAAAAATTCTCATCATAGCCCACGTCTTTCAAGTACTTATGTTTGTGTTAAGTATACCACCAATAAAGCCCTGGTCGCCCTGACAATGCAGTGTACTCCACATGCGTGATAGTATAAGGGCATGTCCAAGCCCTTCAGTAATGAGCTCGAAGAGTGGTTGCGCTCCCCCTCGCTCAAGACTTTTGGCGAGCTACAGCGAGTATTTGGCGAGAAAAGCTTCGCCGTGGTATTTTTGCTTCTGTTGTTTATTCCAGCACTGCCGATCCCCACAGGAGGCATCAGCCATATTACCGAACTGATAGCATTGCTATTCTCCCTTGAGATGTTAGCAGGACGACGCACACTATGGATCCCTAAGCGCTTACAAAGTCACACACTTGGCAAAGTGACCGAAGAAAAGGCGTTGCCATTTATTGTTCGGCGCGTTCGCTGGCTCGAGAAATATTCCCGTCCACGTGCAGGTCATTTATACGAACTTTGGCCAATGCGCAGCTTCATTGCCTTAGTCATATCGATCTTCTGCTTTTCAGCTTTTGTTTCTATACCCTTTTCGGGGCTCGACACACTGCCTTCGCTTGGGGTAGTGATCATTGCCCTGGGAATGGTGCTGAGTGACATTGCGCTGCTTGTTGTAGGTCTGATTGTCGGTTCGATTGGCGTAGGTCTGATTGTCGGCAGTGGGGCAGCGCTATCTGCCGCTTTTCATCATTTCTTCTGATTGGCCTGATACACATACCAGTTGCGACCTTTGTGCATCTGCTTTAAACCGTTTGCAGGGAATATATAGCTAACAAGGCGCGCTCCGGTTTTCATTTCAGCTCGAGCCTTTGCTGATAGTCGCGGCATGGTCCGCGGTACTAAGAAGGCCAGCACGACATCAGCCTCGCTAAGATTTGCAGACCAAAAATTACCAAATTTTACTCTAACTGTACGCTGAGGCAAGGCACACAGAAATGCCCAAAGCCACAAGATAGGGTTTAACTCATACCCGACAACACGAGCGCCTCGTCTGTGGGCAGCACGCAGCAATCGACCATCTCCACACCCCAGCTCTACAAAAAGTTCATCCTTCTGCAAACCAGCATCGTTAAGCAGCTGTTCGATATCGGCACGCCGAGCTGGTACCCATGGGGCTCCAGCCGCAGATGCATATGCAATAATCAGCATTATCACCAGGATAACTGCGTAGACCATATAAGACATACCAGCATTATAAGCTGAGACTGGCCAGTTTGCCGAGTTTGTACTACCATAAGCGTAAGTGCTATGGCCGAAAAAGATCTCATAACCAAAACTGCTGAAGCTCCGGCTCAGCTGCTCGATAAAACTGTTGTTGCGGGGCAAAAGCTGGCTAACTCACTGCCAACACCTCCAATCTCAACGGTCGTTAAACGGACCCATAGTTATTGGCATATGCTCGGGCCAGGCCTGACTACGGGCGCTTCAGACGACGACCCATCAGGAATTGCGACTTACTCACAAACTGGCGCACAGTACGGGTTTCAGTTGTTATGGCTAGCTGTTGTTACGTTTCCACTCATGTCAGTGGTGCAAGAAATGTGTGCCAGGATTGGCCTAGTGACGGGCAGAGGCTTAGCCGGGAACATACGCAAACATTTTTCACGCAAGATGCTCCGCGTTGTAACTCTATTGCTTTTTGCTGCCAACGCGTTCAACATCGGCGCCGATCTTGGGGCTATGGCGAAGGGCGCTCAATTACTGCGTCCTAGCCTGAGCTTTCCGTTACTAGTTATTGGTTTTGCGCTACTGAGTCTCGCAATGCAAGTGTTTACGCCCTATGAACGCTATGCCAAATACCTTAAGTGGTTGGCTATGGTGTTGCTAGCCTATATCGCATCCGCCATTTTAGCCAAGCTAGACTGGTCTGTTGTACTGCGCCAAGCAATAGTCCCGCACATTAGCTTCACAAAAGATCAAGTTCTCCTTATCTGTGCGATACTTGGCACCACTATTTCGCCGTATCTATTCTTCTGGCAGACCTCGCAAGAAATCGAAGAGCAGGTGGCAAAAGGAAAAACTTCCATCGTGTCACGTATGGGTGCACGCAAACGTGAAGTCAACGATATGCGCATTGATGTGTGGAGCGGAATGCTACTCAGCAATATTGTGATGTTCTTTATCATTGCCGCCTGTGGAGCAGTATTATTCAAAAACGGTATTTTTAAGATTGAATCGGCAGCTCAAGCTGCCGAAGCCTTACGACCATTCGCCGGAAACGCTACATACTACTTGTTTGCCGGGGGCATAATTGGCACCGGGCTCTTAGCTATCCCCGTATTGGCTGGTTCCAGCTCTTATGCTATTGCCGAAAGCCTTGGTTGGCGGGGCGGTCTAAACCATAAGCTTGGTAATGCCTATGCCTTTTATGGGGTGATCATTATCTCTGTGCTGGTGGGTTTGGGGATGAACTTTATTGGGTTAGATCCGATCAAAGCTCTGATCTATTCTGCTGTTGCTAATGGTATTGTGGCACCAGTTGTACTCCTGTTTATTGTGCTGATTAGTAGCAATAAACGCATCATGGGCGAATGGGTCAATAAACCAACCACCACAGCTCTTGGTTGGCTGGTCACAATTCTAATGGCTACTGCCGGCATAGCGGCTATCTACTCACTCATATCGTAGCGCATCAATCGGATCTTTGCGTGCTGCTTTTACCGCAGGCGTTAGCCCAAAGATTATGCCAACAAGCGCAGAAACAACCACCGCGATCAGCACTACTTGCCACGTAATAACCGGCTTAAGGTTGGTGGTGACTTTTAGTAAGAAGTTGACCAAAAAAGATAAACCGACACCAACAACACCACCCACAAAGCTCAAGATAGCTGCTTCAATCAGAAATTGACTACGAATTTGTCGATTGGTAGCACCAACTGCCTTGCGAATACCAATTTCACGGGTACGTTCGGTAACGGATACCAACATAATATTCATAATACCAATGCCACCCACCAGCAAAGAAATGCCTGCAATTGCTGCCACCAAAGCCGTGAGAACATTCAAAAGACTATTGGTCACTGCCAGATTCTCATCTTGCTTGAGAATAGTAACATCTTGCTGACCATTATGGGCTTCTCGAAAACTACGGTTTAAGTTGGTGATGGCTTCTTGGATATTTGATGAGGCGTCGGGCTTAACCAATATCTGTACAATCTGAGGCGGTCCATTTGCCAGACTATGTGCAGCGGGGTAGGGTATAAAAATCGCCTTGTTCAGATCAATACCCGTACCCAGAGCATTACTGCTGAACTCTTCAAACACACCCCGAACAATAAAGTCTTGGCCACGCAGTGTCATCGACATTCCAATTGGTACATTTTCTTTAAAAAGCTGTTCGGCGACGCGTTTACCAACGACGGCGACATTACGATTTTCTTCGCCGACGCCAAAAAAGGTGCCAAATTCTACGTGCTGCCCTAACAACGCCGGTAGTTCATGATTGGTTCCTAGTACCATTCCGCTATCATAGGTAACATCGTTGGACTGTGCTGGAGTATTTAGATACGCCACGGGCGAAATTGACCCTAGCCTAGGGGTGTCTTCGACAACTTTTAGAT
>CAZHBD010000046.1:0-5645 GCA_964530555.1 uncultured Candidatus Saccharibacteria bacterium
GCCGTCAAGAAGCGCGAAGACACGCACAAGATGGCCGAAGCCAACCGCGCCTTCGCCCATTTTGCACGGTTCTAAAAGCGCGCTATATTTCAACAGACAAGTATGAACTTTTTTCGACGTTTCCCTAAAGCAATTGCATCAGTCGAATCACGTCCTCCCAACGTAGAGTACGCATTTGAAGGAACCAGCGACTTAAATTTCGCCCGTCAAGCTGTAGAGAATGTCTTGATACATCGAGGTGGCTATAAAAGCCCCTTGTTTAGTCGTCATCCAAAATTCGGACTTGACCTACCAGAAGCAAGCCGCAATTTATTTAACATGTGGAATGAATTAGCTCTAGACAGTATAGATAATGGTGGCGGGAGTTGTGACCAGACATGTTTGCGTGAACTGTGTGCCGAGATGCTCGTAATTGAGCAGCGCGTTCTTGAAGAAGTTCAGAGCATTCCGTCGGACCGACCGTAGCTTGCACTTGCAATTTAGGGGCATTTACGTCACAATAACAGATGAAAAGGCATTGCTACGTTTGCCCAAAACTTTCAATACATAAGGTAAGGAATATATGGCCACAAAGAAGTACACACTAGATAAACTCCGCAATATTGGCATTATCGCGCATATTGACGCCGGTAAAACGACAACCACTGAAGGCATTCTGTACCGCACCGGTCTAAAGCACAAAATTGGCGCCGTGCACGAGGGCGAAACGACAACCGACTGGATGGCCCAAGAGCGCGAACGCGGCATTACCATCGTATCGGCCGCCGTCACCTGCTATTGGAAAGATCATCAGATCAACATTATCGATACCCCTGGTCACATTGACTTCACAGTAGAAGTTGAACGCTCTCTCCGTGTGCTCGATGGTGCAGTGGTCGTCTTCGATGGCAAAATGGGTGTTGAGAGCCAGTCCGAGACTGTTTGGCGCCAAGCTACGAAATACGGCGTGCCCCGGATCTGCTTTATCAACAAAATCAACCAGACCGGTGGTGATTTCTACAAGTCACTAGATTCAATTCACAACCGACTCAGCAAACGCGCCTTTCCAATTCACCTACCAATTGGCTTTGAGCAATCTGTTAACGGTGTGGTTGACCTTGTCAGCATGAAGGCCTATACCTACAAAGAATTCACCGACCACGAGCTCATAGAGAGTGAAGTACCGGCCGATATGCTCGACCAGGTCAAGAAATACCGCAGCCTGCTCATTGAGAACGCCGTTGCCGAAGACGAAGCCATGCTCGAGAAGTACTTTGAGGTTGGCGAAGAAGGCCTCAGCGAAGACGATATCAAACAAGCTATCCGCAGCGCGGTCTTAAGCGGCAACTTCTTTGCCGTTACCGGCGGTGACGGCCGAGGCGTTATTGTCGAGAAAGTTCTCGACCTAGTCGTTGAATTACTGCCGAGTCCGTTGGACCGTGGTTCTACTTGGGGCACTCATCCAAAAACCGGCGAAGAGATTGAACGCAAGCCAGATGAACGCGAAAAATTTGCTGGTTTAGCTTTCAAGATCGCCACCGACCCCTTTGTTGGCAAACTGGCTTATTTCCGTGTGTACTCGGGCAAACTGCAAGCTGGTAGCTACATCCTCAATAGCTCGACCGGCGAAAAAGAACGCGTTGGCCGTATCGTCCGTATGCAAGCTGACAAGCGCGAAGATGTGACTGAGGTTGGAGCAGGTGACATTGCCGCCATCGTCGGCCTCAAAGGTACGACAACCGGTAACACCCTGTGTGACCAAGCAGCGCCAATCGAACTAGAGTCAATCACATTCCCAGAACCACCGGTAAGCATTGCTATTGAGCCAAAGACCAAAGCCGACCAAGAAAAGATGAGCCTCGCCTTGCAGCGACTAGCCGAAGAAGATCCAACCTTCCGAATCAAAGTCGATGACGAGACCGGCCAAACCATCATCAGTGGCATGGGTGAGCTCCACCTGGAAATTTTGGTTGACCGCATGAAACGCGAGTTCAATGTCGAGGCCAACATTGGTCAGCCACAAGTTGCTTACCGTGAGACTATCCGCAAAGATGCTGTCGAAATCGAGGGTAAGTTTGTCCGCCAATCTGGCGGTCGTGGACAGTACGGTCACGTCTGGCTACGCCTGAGTCAGAACGAAGCCGGTAAGGGTTTTGAGTTCATCAACTCTATCAAAGGCGGTGTCGTTCCTGGTGAATATATTAAGCCTGTTGAAGAAGGAATTAAAGAAGCCATGTCCAATGGCGTCATGGCCGGCTATCCCGTTGTAGATATCAAGGCAGAACTCTACGATGGTAGTTACCACGAAGTTGACTCCAGCGAAATGGCGTTCAAAATTGCTGCAAGCATGGCCCTCCAAGATGGCGTCAAGAAAGCGTCACCTGTTTTGCTTGAGCCGGTCATGAAGGTTGTCGTCGTAACTCCTGAAGAATTCATGGGTGACGTTATTGGTGACCTCAACAGCAAGCGCGGACGTATCGAAACCATGGAAGACCTGAGCGCTGGCGTAAAAGAAATCACCGCTTTTGTACCACTCGGCGAAATGTTTGGCTACACCACGAACCTCCGCAGCATGACGCAAGGTCGCGCCAGCTCGAGCATGGAGCTTGATCACTATGCCGATGTTCCTGGTCACGTTGCAGAAGCAATCATTGCCAAAAACGCTAAATAATTTGTAGCTATGTCAGACCCTGATCAACCAGAAATTCGATTGGGAAGCCCCAGCATTGGAATGTATAAGCTTGACGATTCCTGTCGTTTTGCGGAACAGTGCGAAACCCAGTGCCCAGTCGATCTGGAAGCAGTTGTGTCGGAACTTGGCAGTAGTATGATCGCATCCCTATGTATGAGAGATGCGATGCAGGGCGAAGAAGGCAATGAGTACGTTATTTATATTCGTATGCACTGCGAAGGGCCAAGAAAATCATTATTTAGACGAACCCCACAATGCGGTGCCAAAGTCGGTGAACCGGAAATCATCAAAAGCCCATTTGGCTTTCCTGGTCCCAGCGGCCTTAGTGTTGAAATTACATGAGACTAAAATTGCTCTAAACTCCTCCTGGAAGTACCGGGCAGAACCAGCACCGAATCACGTGGTTTGTCCATAACGATTGCGCGTAGCACCGGCTTGATACTTGCGCGCAGGCCGATTTGAGTTTACTGTTGTTGTATTATGTCCAGCGAACCTTTCGAAACAGACCGCACTATCTGCTGGGAAAACGAGACTATACCAAAGTGCCGAGGAACGTGCCCTGGACTATTTCAGAGGGTACTGCTTTGTGGCACACAGGAAGCTAACAGGTATTTATATGAGGCACCCGTCCAGCCAGATGATGAGCTAGTGGTCACAGTGACAACACGATGCCCAGGCTCCAGCGACCTCTTCCTCCTTGGTCTAAAATGTAATGTTGAAATCTCTTGGGCGATTGAAGAAGTTCCTGGCGAAACATCCTAAATTGCTACTGCTTGCAAAATATGTAGAAAAGCGTATAACACAAGTAATGACTCAAGCAATTGCTGAAATTGCATACTACGGCGGTCGTGGGATTGCCGAAGCCCGCACGCCCTCACAGCTGGATCACGCATTGACTGCATTGCTCGATTTGCCTAGGTTACGTCAAGATGCCGAAATGCTTGGTTCACACTGGCAAGCAGCCAGTGAACAAGACCCTACGTTTATCTTAAGCCTGGCTCGCGAAACCAGTGTCAGCATAGGTGCCAGCGCACTAGTTTTAGCACGGTATAATCCACGACAATCCATTGTCGACCAAACGGTAGAATCGCTTGGACAATTTAGGAACGGGCTAATACAAGGCGGTCTAGGATCGCGGACAAGTCGCGCGCTGCTCGGCCGAGCGCTGGAGGAAATGACAGTAGAGCGCTACAACGCAGACGGAAACGCACCGCTTGCCGCAGGACGCTTAGAATTAATTGGCCGTAGTATCAAGGTGTTCGGTTGGCGCGAACGTCTGGAAATTGGGACCGCAAAGGCTGCCCACTTTCAACGTCACGGCATGAGCGCCAGCGCTTTGGACAGGCTCGCACACACCGTAACCCAACAACTCTCTCAAGCTCGTGACCAGGCCGCCAGCGGTATCTTCACAAAAGGCGCCGAATAGTCAACGCGTGAATGATAAGAAAGCCACCAGATGTCCGAAACTGTATCTGATTCTGCAAAAGCTGCCGGTAGCCTGAATACACTAGCCTTGTTGAGATTGCCGCCGGATCAACTCGATGCCTTCTATGCTTCTGGGCAGTTACGCGGCCATCACTTAGCCATGACCAGCATGGGGACGCAGCATAAGGCCATCGTCACCCCTATGTATCCCGCTTTCCCACTCGAACACGCACTAGCTGACCGACTTGAATGGGCTGGCAATTTTAGACGACCGCTTGTGGAAGCCGTGGTATCGTACCGTAGTGATTTGAGAGTAGCCAACTTGACGCTTCGCATGTGCTTACTGCCAGGTAATGACGAACCTTCTGTACTTGAGTCAAGCTGGGCCTTTGATCTGGCTGCACAGGCAGATGGTATACAAACGTTTGAGGACACAGTTGATGGGATAGCTGCGAATCCCGAAGGGGGCACACCTATCAACCGACGAAGTGGTATCGTACATTTTACCGAGGCAAGACAGGCTTCGCGAGCTGCAAAATGGGCTATTTCCAGTCAGTTTGACCCAGCTGATGCCGTTGGTGCTTTACACCAGGCTATTCATTATGACTTGGCTTTTTTCCACTAGCCAGGCCATTCTCTGTTTATACAATTTGTTGTAGCATCATACATTATCAGCGAAGGAAACAATTTAGAGATATTGTAAATACGATTCTATATGTCATAATATCGACAATGAGTCGTTTAAATTCTGTTAAAGCGGGTTGTGCAGTTGCCCTGTCTGGAGCCCTGCTTGGTTGTGGACCTGGCGTCGTTACCCACAGCATTGAGCATGGAGTCGTTAGCAAAATTGAGCCGAGCTCTGAACCCCAATACGAGAATCAATACAGTTGCATGCCCACCACCGACGCTAAGGGCAACGCGAGTCTGGACTGCAGCATAAACACCGTGTATGTCGGCGAAGAACCAACGCTGACAGTAACGGTTGTGGGCTGTAAACGAGACGAACAAGGAGATCTGATAATAGCCGATGATCAATACCTTCACGAGCATGTCGAAACTCCTAGTGACAGAAAGCTATATGGAGGCACGATGACAAAGCAAGTTGGTAAGCGTACGGTCCAGACTGTTTGTTCGGCAAGCTTTGAATTTTACCGACCCGCTGGAAAGAAGTTCAAGTTGGGTCAACTGGTTACTATTGCACAGATGGACGAAGCATCCATCTGACCCTTTACAAACACCGGTCGCTCATCTATAATTATTGAGTAACTCGCGAGAGGGCTATTGCTTAGTGTATAGGCAATTATGGATCGCGGTAGCAACAATTAATCATAAACCCTAAGAGGAGTCATACATACATGGCAGACTTTGACCGAAGCAAACCCCACGTCAACGTTGGTACTATGGGCCACGTCGACCACGGTAAAACAACGCTAACCGCAGCGATTACCGCTGTGCTCGCAAAGAAACTTCCGAGCGACGTCAACAAAAAAATTAACTACGACGAAATCGACAACGCACCAGAAGAAAAAGCTCGTGGTATTACCATTGC
>CAZHBD010000047.1:0-5349 GCA_964530555.1 uncultured Candidatus Saccharibacteria bacterium
TGCGCGAAAGCCTTGTTGGCTTCGGCCATCTTGTGCGTGTCTTCTTTTTTCTTTACTGCGGCGCCTTGGTTGTTGTAGGCGTCCATCAGTTCAGCTGCAATACGATCTTCCATACTCATGCCTTTACGAGCGCGAGCAGCGGTCACAAACCACATAATGGTCAGGTGGTTTTGACGTTGGCCTTTAACTTCAAACGGAATTTGGTAGTTTGCACCACCAACACGTCGTGATCGAGTCTCGAGGTGTGGCTGGACGTTTTTGAAGGCTTGCTCAAAGACATCAAGTGGGTTGTCTACTTTTAGCTTGTTGGCGGCTTTCTGCATGCCGTTATAGACCAGTCGTTCAGCAATTTGCTTTTTGCCGTCGAGCATCACCCGGTTGATGACTTTCTGGACCATCACACTGTTATACAAGCGGTCTGGTTGAATTTCACGGACGAGAGACTTAGTAACTTTTCGTGGCATTATTTACCATCCTTTTTGGCGCCGTACTTGCTTCGTCCGCGTTTGCGGTTCGCGACTCCCTGAAGGTCGAGGCTGCCTCGTACAATATGGTAGCGTACACCAGGAAGGTCTTTAACTCGGCCACCACGGACCAGCACTACAGCGTGCTCCTGGAGGTTGTGGCCTTCACCACCAATGTAAGCCCAGACTTCGTAGCCGTTGCTCAATCTTACGCGAGCAACTTTACGAAGTGCTGAGTTAGGCTTCTTTGGAGTTTTGGTTGTAACCTTGACGCAAACGCCGCGCTTAAACGGCGCATGTTTTTCGTAGTTACGGGTTTTTAGATTGTTCGTCACACGTTGCATAGCTGGTGACTTGCTCTTGCTGGTCACTTTGATGCGTGGCTTGCGAACTAATTGGTTAATTGTTGGCATAGACGTTAATCTTAACAGCTTTACTCTTCTGCGTCAACGGATTCTTCTTCGGTGGCAACGGTAATGCCGGTGCCTACGGGAATGCGTCGACCCAAGATGACATTTTCTTTTAGACCATACAAGCGGTCGACCTTACCGCTGGTAGCTGCACTAATTAGCACGCGGGTTGTGTCTTGGAAACTCGCAGCACTCAAGAATGAGTCGGTTGAAAGCGACGCTTTGGTAATACCAAGCAGCAATTGGTTGTACTTGGCGGGTTGTTTGCCGTCAGCAACGAGTGCTTCGTTGGCTTCGATGACGGCAAGCTTGCTCACCACGTCGCCAATGACGAATTCACTGTCGCCAGCATCTTCAATCTGTACGCGGCTAAACATCTGTCGCACGATGATTTCGAGGTGCTTGTCGGCAATGTTTTGGCCCTGGCTAGCAAAGATACGCAGAATTTCGTTCATGATGTAGCGTTGCGTAGATTCAACACCTTGCAGGCGCATAAGCTCATGCAAGTTAATGGAACCATTGGTCAGGCGTTGACCGGCAACAACTTGCTCACCGTCTTTAACAATGACTTGTTTGAACGAAGGGATCTCATAACGTACCACGCTTTGCTTCGCTGGGGTGATGATGACTTTAGTTTTGGTTACCTCAGCTTTGCCGGCGATTGGAGCAATGAGTGGCTCTTCGCCTTCCTCTGCACTGGCGACCACATCACCGATAGCAACATCTGAACCGCTGGAAATCTTTGGTGTACGTCCTTTGAGTGGTAGGCTTACCTGTGCGTCTTCATTGGCATTGATTTGGACAATGTACTTGTCGGCTTCCTCCCACACGTTAACCGAACCATCAATGTCAGCAAGATATGCCTGTCCCTTCGGTGTGCGCACCTCGAACAATTCCTCAACACGTGGTAAACCTGTGGTGATATCTTCTCCAGCGACACCACCGGAGTGGAAGGTTTTAAGCGTCAGCTGAGTACCTGGCTCGCCAATACTTTGAGCCGCAATGACACCAACTGGATGATGCTGTGCTACTAGTTCACCGGTAGCGGGATCGAGGCCGTATGACTTACGACTAACGCCACGGGCACTGGTGCAGCTTAGTGCACTCATGATCTTTATGCCGTCCAGAGAGCTATCAGCATCAATCTTCGCGGCTAAATCGTCAGAGATCAGAGCACCTTTCTTAACCAGGGTGCCAACCTTTTCGGCTGCAAAGCGGCCGGTTAATCGACTGGCGTAGCTGACGCCAATTTCTTCTGCGTCACTGCGATGAATTGCAAATCCGGGATCATCCACGTCTTCGTCAATAGTAAAGACGTCTTGGCTAACATCGACCAAGCGGCGAGTAAGGTAACCAGAGTCAGCTGTCTTCAGTGCTGTGTCGATCATACCCTTACGGGCGCCACGAGTAGCAGTGAAGTACTCAAGTGGGTTAAGACCAAACTTGTAGTTGGAGCGAATCGGCAGCTCGATTGGACGACCGGTGGCATCGGTGGTGACCCCGAGCATACCAACGGCTGTCATAACCTGACCGATGTTTCCACGGGCTCCAGAGACTACGGCGATCGACATCGAGCTGTCTTCGTTAACGAACTGCTCACTGAGTGCGCTCTGTACGACACTGACCACATCCTGCCAGTTTTCAACTGTCAGACGATAGCGTTCCTCGTCGGTAATGAAACCTTCCTCGTACTGTTCGCTGATTTTGCTTGCTTTTTCCTCGCCTTGACGCAGGAATGTGGCCAGCTCAGGAATTTCACTAAAGTCATCCATACCCATCGAGAGTCCGGATTTAGTAGCATAGTGAAAACCTGTATCCTTGAGATCGTCGGCTATTTGTGCGGTCTTTGCTTGTCCGTACTTGGCGTAGGCCATTGCCATGACATTAGCAAGTCGCTTTTTAGTCATAGCCTCGTCTTGGAAGGGAAAATCGTCAGGAAAGATTTCATTGAACAACAAGCGTCCCAAAGTCGTTTCGCGGACTGTACCGCGGAACGGTACGCGGATTTTAGTTTGAAGCTGAATGTTGCCAGCTTCATGAGCGAGCCAAGCCTCTTCTACGCCTGAGTATCCGTGAATTTTGCTTGTTTCTGCGCCCGGACGCTCATACGTCAGGTAGTAACAGCCGAGCACGATGTCTTGTTCGATATGGAGAATTGGTGATCCGTCAGCTGGTTTAAGTAGGTTCATGCTTGCTGCCATAATATTGCGGGCCTCGGCCTGTGCGGCGTCACTCAGCGGTAGATGTACGGCCATTTGGTCACCGTCAAAGTCGGCGTTAAAGCCTTTACATACCAGCGGGTGGAGCTGGATGGCTTTACCTTCAATAAGGACTGGTTGGAAGGCTTGGATAGACAAACGGTGTAGTGATGGAGCACGGTTCAGGAGAACATACTTACCTTTGATGACTTCATCCAGAGCGTCCCAAACCGGAGTTTCACCAGCTTCAATCATCCGGGTAGCTGAGCGAATATTGTGGGCGTGGTCGTTGGCGATCAAATGACCGATAACAAATGGCTTGAAGAGTTCAAGCGCCATCATCTTTGGTAGGCCACACTGATTAATCTTCAGCTCTGGGCCAGCCACGATAACCGATCGACCAGAGTAGTCAACGCGCTTACCCAGAAGGTTTTGACGGAAACGACCTTGCTTGCCCTTAAGCATATCACTGAGTGACTTGAGGCGTCGACGTTGGCCGGTAGCAGCGACAGCACGACCTGAGCGGGCGTTATTGTTGTCAATCAGTGCATCCACGGCCTCCTGCAACATACGTTGTTCGTTACGGCGAATAACTTCTGGAGCGTTAAGGTCAATCAGTTTCTTGAGGCGGTTATTACGGTTGATGACACGTCGGTAAAGGTCGTTCAGGTCGCTCGTAGCGAAGCGGCCACCGGTGAGTTGGACCATCGGACGAAGATCTGGTGGGATGACAGGCAGGACGCTCACACAGAGGCTTACGGGCTTAATGCCTGCTCGGTGCATGCTTTCAAGTAAGCGCAAGCGTTTCATGATCTTCTTCTTGCGCTGCCCCTTGGCATCTTCGGCTTCTTTCGTCAGATCGTTGATAAGTTTTTCAAGATCAACATCTTCCAGGAGTTCTTTGAGGGCTTCACCGCCCATACCAACCTTGATGAGCTCACGAAGCTCGGTTGGTAAGTTGCGGTAGTCTGTTTCGTTAATGAGGTTAAGTTTTTCAAGACTGTCCAACTGACTCTTCACCTGCTCGAAATCCTTGGTAAGTTCTTCGAGCTCTTTGGTCTGCATTTCGGCCAATGCTTTCACATTAGCGTCTTCCGCTTTAGCTTCTTTTTCATAGCGAAGACGGATAGCCTCTTTAGCAGCTGTAAATTCAGCTTCTTTGTCGGCCAACATTTGGTTGCGCTTATCGGCATCCACAGATTTAATGACGTAACTCGCAAAGTAGGCAATGCGCTCCAAGTTTTTGACGGTCATGCCCAAAACAAGACCGATGGCGCTTGGAGTCCCGCGCAGAAACCAAATGTGCGCTACTGGGCTAGCCAGGCTAATGTGGCCCATGCGCTCGCGTCGTACTATAGATTTGGTGACGACTTCACCTTTTTTATCGACAGCGGCTTCACGTGAGCGGACGCCTTTATATTTAGCATCGTGGGGGCTGATGTCTTTAACCGGACCAAAGATTCGTTCGCAGAACAAACCGTCACGCTCTGGTTTCTGTGTCCGGTAGTTAATGGTTTCTGGCTTGGTAACTTCACCATATGACCAGTCAAGAATGTCTTCGGCACTAGCAACCGCCAAGCGGACGGCGTCAAAGTCGGCAATATTGGTTCCTGATGAGTATCGTCGCATTACGCTTCCTCCTCTGCTACGTCATCTGACGCGGCGGTTACATCATGTGTGTCTTCATCGTCGTCGCTGGCCGTGGAGTCATCAGCATCATCAGCCACAGCTACGCTGGCGCCTACGGTATCTTCAATATCCATTACAGCGAATTCATCAAGAGTGCCATCTTCAGTTACATCAATTTCTGAAACACTCGGTGTCGGTACTTCTACATCAGATTGGTGAGCGCCTTCGTCTTTGATGTTCTCAGCCAGTACGTCTTCAGCATCAATGATAGTTTGAGAGCTCATGAGGTCAACCTTTAGACTTAAGCCTTGTAACTCTTTCACGAGCACATTGAAACTTTCTGGTACTTTAGGTCCAACAATCTCGGTGCCCTTGATGATTGACTCATAGGCCTTACTTCGTCCATAAACGTCATCCGACTTAATGGTGAGCATCTCTTGCAGGGTGTTGCTGGCGCCGTAAGCTTCGAGAGCCCAGACTTCCATTTCGCCGAAGCGCTGACCGCCGTTTTGCGCCTTACCGCCAAGAGGCTGTTGTGTCACCATGGTGTATGGTCCGGTTGAGCGTGCATGGATCTTGTCGGCAATCATGTGGTTGAGTTTGATCATGTACATGCTGCCCACGGTGGTGCGTTCCTGGAATGGTGTA
>CAZHBD010000048.1:0-5343 GCA_964530555.1 uncultured Candidatus Saccharibacteria bacterium
GGGGTATATACAAAGTGAATTAGTTTTTGAGGGGGCACAGTCTCTAGTGAATGCCCTTGCTTAGCAGAATGTTCTTTGGTCGCCGAGTGCAATGACCGCTGGTCATGATCCGCCAACGGCAACAGCCCGGCACCAACAACGGTAACCGCGGCAACGGCACGAAGCGCGGGCTGACGCAGCAATGGGCCAGCCTGTTCGGCAACATCTTTTACCACCTCGCCCACGCCACGGGCAACATTGCCGACCGCGCGCGCATTCACCTCGGCGCTTTCGCGAAAGGTCGGCCGTGGCACTTC
This sequence comes from uncultured Candidatus Saccharibacteria bacterium, assembly GCA_964530555.1. Lineage (GTDB taxonomy): Bacteria > Patescibacteriota > Saccharimonadia > Saccharimonadales > AWTP1-31 > CAZHBD01. The sequence continues at coordinate 297 of CAZHBD010000048.1, forward strand.
AGACGCCAACCCCAGCTGTTCAACTGCCCGGTCTTTCAATTCATACAATGACTGTAGTCCTGAGACCAGTCGTTGCGCGCGCTCTTCGCGCCGCCGTGCTAGCCAGTCTGCACGCGTGATACCTTCGCCCACCGCTCGAGCGGGAACACCTGCCCGACCTCGCAGCTCACCCTCCACCGTCTGAACCGGATCCAGGACTGGTCGCTCAATGGCTAGTATTTCTACCGGAAAATCGCGTGGTAGTTTAACCAAGTAGTCTTCAAAGCCGTCGTTAACGGGCACTTTATAGACTCCCACGTAGCGCTGTTGACCGTCGGCTTCTTGCTGCCCAACTAACACTCCTTCTAAGGTTGCTCCTGGAAACGGAGCACAGTTTGATGCAGCCTCACTAAAATGCTGCGCAGATTCGATGGTCGACACAGGCCATCTCCCCTTCTCTATTTTGATTGATAAATCAAAAAGCGGTCTGGAAGACATTCCAAACCGCTTACCACCTCACTAGAACGGTTCGGTTGTCCGGTTACGCTAGTGGCTCCCGCTACGTCAAGCGTCCAAATACGACGTAGTGTTCACTGCCTACAACCAAATCACTTTTTGGTGGTTGGTATTTTATGGAGTTGTTGTCAACTTGTCAAGATACTTTTTTAGCAAGTTGCTCATGCTTTTTACAGAGATGGATCGAGCCACAATCTTCACAAACGAGAACGAGCCGGTTACACGACTTGTCGGCACAGTTTATGTAGCGGCTGGTTTTTTTGCCGCAGTGAACACATTTTCCAATGTCTTTTGACTTATCGGAAAAGCGGTGGTTCATGCGACCATCAAAGATGTACAGCGAGCCTTCCCAAAGGCCTTCGTCACCATATTTTTCGCCGTATTTTACAATACCGCCATCAATCTGATAGACATCGGTAAAGCCGCGTTTCTTCATAAGACTACTCAGTACTTCGCACCGCACCCCACCGGTACAATACGTAACCACCGGCTTGTCTTTAATGTCATTGTACTTATCACTCTCGATCTCTTTAAGAAAGTCGTGGGTAGTGGTTGTCTCGGGTACAACAGCGTTCTTAAACCGCCCAACTGCCGCTTCGTAAGCATTGCGACCGTCAAAAAACACTACATCTTCACCTTTTTCTTTGATCAGTTTATGCAATGCTTCTGGCTTAAGATGTTTGCCGCCACCAACAACGCCATGTTCATTCACCTCAACTTCGTCAGGTGCACCGAAGGCAACCAGCTCTGGACGAACTTTGACACTGAGGCGGGGGAACTCATCACCTGATGCATTACTCCACTTGTAGGGTATGCCCTTAAACAACACTGAGCGATTCATCTCGCGCTTATATTCACGCAAGTTCTCGATATCACCCCCGAGTGTGCCATTAATGCCGTGTTCGCTGATGATAATGCGACCCTTGAGCCCAAGGCGCACGCACAGCTCACGCTGCCAACGCATTGTGATATTGGGGTCCTGAACTGGTACAAACTTGTAATACAGAATAACTTTCTTCATCGCTCGTAAACTCGCATTTGAGAAGGGCTAGCTCCTCTCAACGCGCCGGGCAGCGAAGTAAATTCGCATGCTCGGGCTGCTCTCCTCTATGTTTTTATTGATTACATTCACGGCAGATTATTATAAAGTGAAATTTTCTCCTTGTCACCCCTGGGAAGCTTATGCTATATTGTCTGCTAATCAATAACGTAATGGAAAGGCCGGCAAAAATCATGATAACGACTGCTATGTTTGTTGGCTTTTCTGGTCAACGTTTCTAACACTCGCATCATCAAACTATCACATTAATCACTGCAGCAGGAGGCTGTCAGTATGAAATCACAACCGAAATCCGTAAATCGTCAGACCTTGAAGCTATTCTGGCAGTTTACCAAACCCTATCCCCTACTGTTTTGGTACGGCACGCTAGGTGCGGTTCTTGCGACCGTCGCCAGTAATGTAATCCCACCTCTAGTGGTGGCGAGCGCCTTCAATCATTTGCAGTATTTGTACGCTCACCATCTGCCTATAACTATAGATACGCTGATGCCATATCTCGTTGCGTATGTAGCGACTATCTTGGCAGGGCTTGTTTTGTGGCGCACTCAAATTCCCTGTGTATGGAAATATGATATCTATGCCATGCAAAAAATCGCTGATCATATCTTTGATCATCTACAACACATGGGTACTAAATTCCATGCCAATCGCTTTGGCGGTTCTTTAGTATCGCAAGCCAACAAGTTCATCACCGCTTACGACCGTGTCATTGCCGACTTTACGTGGAGCATTATGAGCGATATTACGGCCCTTATTGGTTCTCTGATTGTCTTGTCATTTACCAAGGTTTCATTTTCAGTGGTTTACTTGGCAATTGTCATTGCTTATTTGCTCATAGTCGTTAAGTTCATGAAAAAGCTCACGCCATACAACCGCGCGCTCTCTACCAGCGAAAGCGACCGGACAGCAAAGCTAGCTGACACCATCACGAACATCGCGAGTGTGCGAGCGTTTGCTGGCGAACAACACGAAGCACGACTGTTTCATGAGCAAACAACCAAAACAGCCAATCAAAACCTCGCACTCATGCGCGCCCAAATGAAAGCTGAAATATTTAGTCAGTCTTCTACGAACGCCATGCAGATGCTAGCTTTTGTCGGTGGGCTACTCGCCATAGTGCACCTTAACGTGGCGATTGGTGCTCTGTACTTGTTGGTGTCCTACACAATTAACTTGACCGACCGCCTGTGGCAGGCGATGTTTGTCGTACGCAATATTAACCGTGCGTTTGGTGATGCGTCAGATATGACCGAGATCTTGCAGCTCAGACCAGAGGTTTCAGATCCTGCAACACCCGAGAAATCACGCATCCACCGAGGTGAGATCGTTTTTGACGCCGTAGACTTTGGCTACCCCGAACAAAAGAAGCGGGTCCTGTTCAAAAATCTGGGTGTCAAGATTAAGCCTGGGGAAAAGATTGGACTAGTTGGACACAGTGGTGGCGGCAAGACAACGCTCACCCAGCTGTTGTTGCGCTTTATGGACATTCAGAACGGAGCAATAAGGATAGACGGCCAAGATATTACCGCAATTTTGCAGTCCGACTTGCGTGCAAGCATTTCATATGTGGCCCAAGAGCCATTATTGTTTCACCGAAGTCTGCACGACAATATTGCCTACGCCAAGCCTCAAGCAACTCGCGAAGAAGTGATTGCAGTTGCCAAGATGGCCCATGCTCATGACTTCATTGAGAATTTGCCGGAAGGTTACGAGACGCTAGTTGGTGAGCGTGGCGTCAAGTTGAGTGGTGGCCAGCGCCAACGAGTCGCTATTGCTCGTGCTATGCTCAAAAATGCGCCCATTTTGGTGCTCGACGAAGCGACCAGCGCGCTCGATTCAGAAAGCGAAGCATTGATTCAGGACGCCTTATGGAAGCTCATGGAAGGACGCACTGCCCTGGTGATTGCTCATCGCTTGAGTACCATTCAGAAAATGGATCGTATCCTGGTCATGGAAGAAGGAAAAATTAGTGAACAAGGCACACACAAAGAACTCATCCGTAAAAATGGCATATACGCTAGCCTTTGGAATCATCAGTCTGGTGGCTTCCTAGATGAATAACCTATACTGTAGGAAACGATGAACAATGTCAGCGATACACTAAAGTTTTTCTGGAAGTACTCCAGGCGACACCCACTGTACTTAGGACTCAGTTTGCTCGTTTTAGTGCAGACGAGCTTAAATATTGTCTTCATCCCGTTGCTGCTGAGTTTTGGCATTGCCAAGCTGAGCGATCCCAAAACGACGTCGCTCAGCTACCAGGCAATCGGTCTGCGTATTGTACTGGCAGCAATCGTTGGGGTTATTTGCAATCGCATTGCCACAAAAAGCCTCAACAAGATGGAAGTACGAGCCCTAAACGAAATCTATCAGGACACCGCAAAACACATCTTGTCAGAGTCATATGAGTTTCACAGTCGCAGTTACAGTGGCGCGTTAATTAGCCAGGCAACCCGACTGGCAAATGCCTATGTAACGTTTTGTGACACTATTTTTTCTGATGCACTGCGTTTCGTTGTAATTGTTGTGTTCGCCTCGATCGCCCTGGCCTGGTACGACGTGCCGATGGCCTTGATTGCAGGCGGCACCTGTCTGTTGGGCATTACCGCCACGACTTTTATGGTACGGAAACGCTATCCCCTTCAACGCAAAGCCATTGAAAAAACCTCTGAACAGACTGCACTCTTGTCTGACATGATCAGCAATGCCGTGACTATCAAAACCTTTGCCAGTGAGGCGGACGAGTTGCGCAATTTCAAACAACTTACCGAACAAGTAGGCCAGCGGTTTATTAAAGCATGGAATAAGCAAATCAACGCCAATAACGTCACACTCGCCTTGGTGTCTACCATGAACTTATCAATCCTCAGTTATGGGGTGTACGGCGTACGACATGGCATGCTAGCACTGAGTGTTTTTATTACCGCCCAGATCTATGCTGTCCGCATGGGCGGTGCCTTTTGGGATGCATCCGGCATGACCCGAACCTTCGAGCGAGTCTTTGCCGATGCCGACGAGATGGTGCAGATCATGAAGAAAGTTCCGGAACTGGTTGATGCGCCTGACGCCCGCGAATTACTGGTTGCTGATGGCGAAGTCCGTTTTGATAACGTTAGCTTTCATTATGCTGATACCGCCGCAAAAGACAGCGTGCTGAGCGACTTTTCGTTGACAATTAAACCGGGCGAAAAAGTGGGGCTCGTCGGTCGTAGCGGTGGTGGCAAGTCGACGATTACCAAGCTTGTGCTCCGTTTTATGGACGTTCAGAACGGTACGGTCAGTATTGATCGGCAGGACATTAGTCTCGTTACACAGCATAGCTTACGGCAAGCTATTGCCTATGTTCCACAAGAGCCGTTGCTGTTTCACCGGACCATTGCCGAGAATATCGGCTACGGTAAAGTGGCTAGTCAAAACGACATTGAGCGTGCCGCCAAGCTGGCGCAGGCTCATGATTTTATCCGCGAGCTACCGCATGGCTACGACACACAG
>CAZHBD010000049.1:0-5320 GCA_964530555.1 uncultured Candidatus Saccharibacteria bacterium
ACCACAATGGTCAGGGTAAGTTGCTTATGGTAACGTAGAGCTATGGCATACCAAGATTTCAACCCATACGATCTGAGTGCCTATAACGCGCCGAAGAGTGAAACAAAGGCCGCTAAGCCCAAGGCAACTAAGCCTGTCAAGGCGGTGGTTCGTCGGGTAGGCATCGGCCCCGTGCTGCATTCGCGATTCAGTAAACTGTTCGTATTGTTAGCAATGCTGTTCTTCTTGTCGTTTGGAAGTTACACCTTTACAACCTGGTGGCTACTCAATCACCGCTAATGATGGTATGCTTATGCTTGAATCAACATCGCGCCAGAAAGTTGTAAAAATAAAGACATGGCTAAAATAATTCGTTCCTACAACACCATACACAATCGCCGAGCCGTGTTTCGTAGCACTATAACTAAACGCTTTTTTATATCGATAGCCATAATACTAGCAGCGTACGGTGTTTTTATTGGCAATCGATTCTTCAATCTTGAGCGGTACCGTTACGGAATAATTGGAGCCATAACCGGCACAGAAAAAAGCACCACCGAACTAGCGGCACAAGGTCAATCGGCCGGAGTGATTGACTCTGGTGTGCCCCAGTCAAGCACTGTTACACAGACTGGTACTAGTGCAGGTTCCAGTTCGGGCGGTAACTCCTCTCAGTCTGACCCAAGTGCTCCATGCGGGAATATCCAGATACCTGTTGGCGCTTGTAATGCAATTGAATCCATCGAAAAAACCGGTGCTAAAAACAATCCGTATGTTGCAGTAGATACCACGCAGCTGCCTGACGGCACTAAATTTACCATTGACCGCAGTAGCTGGTCTCAGTTCAGTAAAGAACTTGGGGGCGCCAACGCAACCGGTCAATACAATGACCAGACTCTAAAGCTTAGTCTAACCTTTACTCTATCATCAGGCATCTGGAGGGTAACTAGCTACACGCTGAATTAAAATGTGGCACGATGATACTCAAGCGCTAACCAAAGACTTTACGTTCCCCGATTTCAAGACCGCTCTGGCTTTTGTGAATCAAGTTGGCGAACTGGCAGAGAAGCACAATCATCACCCGGATGTTGAACTGAGCTGGGGTAAGGTTCGAGTCAGTCTAACCACTCATAGCGTCGGGGTAGTAACCGATAAAGATCGAAACTTAGCCAAAGAGATTGATAAGCTATGAAGAAAGTGCCAAGGAAGCATAAAGGGACGTGGTTCGTAAAGGTTCGGGGTAGCTATCTCCCCTGTACTTGGCAAGGTTGGCTGACCTACGTACCCTATGTCGTCTTTTTGGTGGCAGCGTTCTTGATGGTAGACAAAACGTCGCACTCAGCCAGTGACACGCTCATTGGTATTGTCCCCTATTGGGTGAGTGCCGCAGTCGTCATGACCTGGCTTGCCCGTACAAAATCGTAATCTGGTAGCATAGAGTAGTGGACAAGATAGCTCCTTTCGCTGAGACGGTATGGGGTTTCTACGCGGCGCATGCGCGTGATTTGCCATGGCGCCAGCCAGAAGCAGACGGCTGCTTTAGCCCGTATAAGGTTCTATTGAGTGAAGTGATGCTACAACAAACGCAGGTGCAGCGTGTTATGCCCAAGTACAAGGCATTTTTAGAGCAGTTTCCGAACATTTCTGCACTGGCAGCCGCGGAATTGGGAGCAGTGCTGCGCGCTTGGCAAGGTCTGGGCTACAATCGGCGTGCTAAATTCTTGTGGCAAGCTGCCAAAATGATAACAGATGACTACCAGGGTGAGTTCCCGCTGACGGCTGGCGATCTGCAACTCTTGCCGGGTGTCGGTAAAGAAACCGCTGGGGCGATTCTGACATATGCTTTTGACCAACCAGTAGCCTTTATCGAGACTAACGTTCGAACGGTTTTTATTCATCATTTTTTAAACGATGCTGACCAAGTCACCGATACTGAATTGCGACCATATGTGCAAGCTACGGTAGATTACATCGTGAGTCAGGCTGAATCGCCTCGAGAGTTCTTTTGGGCGCTGATGGACTACGGGGCACACCTAAAAAGCCAAGTGGGCAATGTTTCAAGACGGAGTAAACACTATACTAAACAGTCGCCGTTCAAAGGTTCGAAGCGGCAGATACGTGGCCAGATCTTACGTCACTTGACCTCCGAGCCAGAGCTTACTGCTAAACAACTCGATAAACTTGTCAGGGATGTTCGTGTCGAAGAGGTGCTTGAAGATTTAACCCGAGAAGAGCTGATTGTGCAACGTCACAAAACGTATCGTTTGGCATAACATATTACGCTTGTGGTAAAATGAGCCTGACAGTAAACATAAGGGTATTTAATGAAGAAAAGATTGCGATATTTGGTGGGCACGTTGCTAATTGCCCCTTTTCTAGCCTTTGCGCCAATGGCAGCAGCTCAAGGAAGTAATAGTGGATCGGGTGCCTCGTCAGGCACTGGTTCTACGGCGGCAAGTAACTCTGATTCAGGCGCATCCTCTAATAGCGCCACTACAGACAATATGTCTAAAACTGAGCTTGAAACAAAAATTGAGAAAGAGTTTGTGACCGAAGGCAAGAAGCTTACCCAGGCCGATCGACTAAAGGCCCGTGTTGCTGAACTGAAGATCAAACTTACGCTCGCTGAACAAACAAAGATAAAGGCCAAGTGTGTTGCTGCCCAGGCCAATGTCAAGACGCTGGAGTCTCGTGTTGATGCTGGGCTACCTACAAGGGGCAAAGCATACGCTGAACTGCTCGATCATCTAGATAAACTTATCGTTAAGCTCAAAGCTGCAAATGTCGACACTGCCGAGCTCGAAAAGGAACGAGCAGCACTGAAAGGCAAGATCGATACTTTCAGCAGCGACCTTGCAAAATATAAGTTAGCACTGGATGATCTGAAAGTGCTCGGATGTGTTGCGGACCCTTCAGCGTTCAAGGCAACGCTCGAAGCTGCGCGAACCTCACGTGCTACGGTTGCAAGTGATGCAGCAGCGATCCGTTCCTACGTTAACGATACAGTCAAGCCTACTCTCAAGACGCTCAAAGCGGAGGTTGATAAGAGTACTTCTGAAGATTCATCAACCGATGACAGCAAAGCCAAGACTACAACTACAGGAGGAACCCAGTAATGGACGATGTTAAAGCTCCGCCAAAACCAACGAGCGATGCTCCGAAGGCGAACAGTCCTTCAAACACTGGCTTTGCAATTCCTGTCACTGTAGCAAAAGAAGAACCTTCAACACCCAAAGGGGCGCCTGAAGTTTCGTTAGAGACTTTTGACCCAACAGCAGCTGATGTGCCACCACCTGCCGCACCTGACGATGTTGTTAATGATGACATGATTCCACCGGCACCCTTAGATACACAGGCAGCTGAGTCAAAGCCCAATCTGACTGCACCCTCAGGGAAGTCCTTGCAGGAGTTGCTGGCCGAAGAAGAGGCTAAGAACCCAGTTTCACCGGCTGACGACCCCCACAACAAACATCGTCGCGGTAAAGGAATGACAATCTTGATTGTGGTGCTCTTGATTCTTGCTTTGTTGGCTGGTGCCGCAGTGGCCTACATCCAGACCAATAAGAAAGTTCAGCCGACTACTACTAAAGAAACTACCACGACGACACCAACTACAACTAAGGTCAAGGGAACAGACATCGACAAAACCAGCAATGATCTTGATACCAGTCTAAAGAAGGTCGACGACACCAAAGACTACACTTCCAACGATCTCAGCGATACATCGCTCGGTTTGTAGGGAAGGTTAGTCTATACCAGCGAACCGTTACGCTCACCAGGATCGGTAATAATCTGCATGCCTACTGCCATTGTATGGGGCTGCAACTCACGGTCTGGGGTAATGCAGAAAGCTTTACTCGGGTCTGAAGCATGATCCAGCATGTCTTTATTGCCGACAGAGTCTCCAAAAGCTAGTGTTTGATCATGGCATAAGCGTACTACGCTAGCAAACCCGTGTTGTATACCAAGCGTGTGGTAATGGGTGATCTTAAGCTAACTCAGTGGCAAGATCGAATGATATGGTAGAGTAGATATATGTCTTTTGAGACTGGAACAGTAATTTTCCCTGATAGTTTTGGGTTTTGTGAGGGCGTGAAAGCCGCTGATGATCTCCTGCGCGATGTAACGGTTATTGCTTCACAGATGGGGATTCAGACTGTGTTTGGACTCCACGAAATTGTGCATAATCGTGATGTTACACGAGTGCACGAACAACGGGGGGTGAAATTCGTTGATAGCGTTGGAGACATTCCACCAGACAGTCTAGTGGTCACGAGTGCTCATGGCGTTGGCCCAGAAACAGTTTACGCATTAGAACAAAAAGGAAGTACGACCTTTGATGCTGCCTGCCCTCTTGTCATTCATACTCACAGAGCAGCACAACAGGCTCGCCGACATGGTGAGAAGATTCTGTATGTTTGTCAGGGAAAACCGGGTGAAACAGAAAAGTTGCATGACGAGGTACAGGGCATGGTAGGGCACCTCGATTACAGTATAGAAGAAGGTGAGCTTAAGTACTCACCTGTTGATAGACACTATTTAGAGTTGGGAGATGAGCTCAATGAAGGCATGTTATCTGAATCAGCAAAGTATCGTATTGTTACACAGACTACCCTTCATGCCGATGCATGTTTAGAGTTTGCGGGCGTGGTGACTGATTTTATACGCATCGAACAACCTGCAGCACAAGTTAATTTCTCACAACGTGGGTACGTGTGTCGAGCAGTTGCTGATCGCCAAAGAGGAGTTGAACAATTAGTTCAACTTAGGCCTCGTCGTATTGTGGTCGCGACTGACCCAACTTCAAAAAATGGCATAGGTTATGTTAAGCTTGCGCAAGACCTTGTGACAGAAGGCACTACAGTGCACGCAGTTGCAAATGAGCATGAAGCGGCAGACCTAGGTAGTATTGACGGATTAACGGCGCTTACTGCCAGTGCTTCCACTCCGGATGAGACGACGTTTGCGATTGCAAGAGTACTTGGGCTTAACGAAACTCCAGCAATAAATAGGGAGAGCTTTAAATTGGCTGATGCAAAGTCGGATACAATAGAGCAGAAAATAATGGCTCATCTTGCGCGAACTGCACAAAGAGGAGCACAGATTGCCTAACGCAAATAAAGACCTGATTTTATACGTAAATCCGGATGGGACGCCGACAGGAGAGACGGCGCCAAAGCTTGATGCGCATACGGCGACGACGCGTCTGCACTCGGCTTTTTCTTGTTACATTTTTAATGACCAGAATCAGCTCTTGGTTACGCAGCGAGCTCTAAGCAAGAAAGTCTGGCCAGGTGTCTGGACCAACAGTGTGTGCGGCCACCCTGGTCCTGGAGAAAGC
>CAZHBD010000050.1:0-5151 GCA_964530555.1 uncultured Candidatus Saccharibacteria bacterium
ACGGCTGATCCCCGAAGAACGGCACGATCACCATCGAACTAAAGGAAGCAAAAGGTGCTTACGAGATAAGCGTAAAAGATACTGGCTATGGAATTGACGACAGCGACAAGAATAAAATATTCACGAAATACTTCCGTTCTGAACAAATTAAAAAATACTCCACGGAAGGTACCGGTCTTGGTTTGTTCATCACAAAGTCCTATATTACATCCATGGGCGGAAGCATTCGCTATGAGTCATCAAATAAGGGTACTACGTTTTTTGTAACCCTGCCCAAGAAACTGGTAAAATAAGATCTGATGTCAGTGCAAACGAAAACAACCAAAAAGACCATCATGGTTGTCGAAGATGAAGAGCCGCTGTTAAATGTAGTCGGTCGCAAACTCAAACAAGCTGGCTTCAACGTCGTAACGGTAAAGTCGGTCGAGCAGGCGCTTGACTACATAGAAGAACTTGATGGCATAGATCTCATATGGCTCGACCATTACCTTGAAGGCGACTATGACGGGCTGGCTCTTGTGGGGCGTCTAAAGGACCTTGGCATCCATATTCCTATCTTTTTAGTTTCCAATACAAGCTATCCAGATAAACACCAAACCTACATCGCAATGGGGGTGGAAAAGTACTACACAAAATCAAACTTTAAACTGTCACAGATAATTGATGATGTAAAGCAGTATCTCGTGGATCAAGAGCATGCTAACTAAAACTATTCCACTTGGTAAAACTGTTCTCATCGTAGAGGATGATGAAGCGCTGCGTAATATCTTATTGGCGAAACTCGAGCAATCTGGCATAACAACACTTGCAGCGGCGGACGGCGATGATGCGCTCTACAAAGCTATCAAGCACAAGCCTTCAGTCGTCGTGCTCGACCTGATACTGCCACATATGGGTGGCTTAGAGCTGCTTAGCATACTGCGTAAACATGCGTGGGGGAAAAATATACCTGTCGTAGTACTTACCAACATTGATGATATCAACACAATGAACGAGTGCATAAAACATGGTGTTAAATGTCACTACATTAAAAGCAACACCAGTATCGGAAGCGTTGTCGAGACAGTTCGAAGTCAGCTGATGGCTACCGCTTAGGCGGCAGGTACTTTTCAACGATTTGTAGCAGCTGGGTCTTTGAGATGTTTACTTTTATAAAGTATTCAGTTGCGCTATCCAGCTTCATATCATGCTTTTGGTGAGCGCTGTCAAGGTTGGACATGATAATCACGGGTACACTGCGCAAGGTCTTGTCGTTGCGTATGTACTTTAGAACATCCCAACCCGTTAGCTTGGGGATGAGCACATCCAAAATGACCAGATCTGGCAGGTGGCGCTTCGCAAGCTGAACAGCATCTTCACCATCAAAAGCAGTCAACGCATTATATCCATCTTTCTCAAGAACTTGTTTAATGAAGAAGCTCAACGACTGGTCATCTTCAACAATAAGCACGGTGAACTCTTGCGACATAGCCGCATTGTACGCCCTACAACAATATTATTAAAAAGTAAGTGGGGGGTAGGTGTTGTAGTTTTTTACCCAGCACATTTATCAGTTTTTTCTTTGAAGATCCTACCGACTTGTTAAAGCCAACCATTTCCCGTCAAGTAGGATTTTTACATCTTGCGACGAGACGAGTGGAACAGTTTCCAGCCACATCTGAAAATTGACCGTCTAGACCCTATTGTAAAAGCCCATCCTGCGATGAGCTTCTCAAATTGGTGAGCCCGAGGAGAATAGAACCCCAAATCTAGTTATCCATAAAGTTCACTATGCGAACCAATCAATGCAAAGATAATGACTTCATCACCTCGAATTGTATAAAGTGCTCGGATATCACCGTTCACATTCATGCTCCAGTATCCAGCGTAAGCACCTTTTAGTGGGTGAACTCTTAATTGTGGCGCGGTTGGATCGTTCATGAATAGCTGTAGACGCTCATCGAACTGTTTTTGAAATGTATTAGGAAGTTTTTTATATTGTTTTTTGAACTTCGGAAGATATCTAATCGTCATGTTACGACTACTTTTTTAGATCAGCCAGGAAGTCTTCAGCATTAGAAAATTGCTTACTTGCTTTTCCGTCCTCTAGCTCACTTTCTACTTCTGCTATTAGCTTTGAAAGTTGAGGAGTCATTTGCTCGGGAGCATAAAGCTCAATACGTCTTGTAGCCGCAACTTGACGTAGATAAGCATTAACAAGTGTACTTAAGGTCAGGCCAGCACTTGATGCAACCTCTTGTGCTGAAGCTTTAACGTCCTTATCTATTTTTACGCTTATTACAGTGTTACTCATACTACAAAGTATATATCCTGTAGTAAGATACGTCAATATAATTACTTAAGTTTGGTGAGCCCTAGGGGATTTAGGTCGAACACTTTACTTCTTGAAATCCAAAAGTTAAGCGAAAAACTTGAGTATTTAGGAATTGTCGAAATTGGAGACGAAATGATTTATATTTCCGAAAATCAGGCTGAAAATGTTTCAATTTAGAAAAATACGATCAATTAACTATTGCTACTGCTCAACTCTTTGTTCTGAAGGAGTAGCAGAAAGATGCTCAATCAATACTTTGGCTGCATCAATAACCTCCCAGCCAAGTGATTCAAGCCGAGTCAGTGGTTTTGCAATGTGGTTAAAATCACCTTTGCCTTCATAAATACCAACCATGCCAAGTCTTTTAGCTACATCTAAACTGCTTAATACTTCAGAACCGCTTAGTGGGGTTTGCATTTGGATTTCTGAAGCTAAAAATGGTTCACCGAATGGATATTCGCTAACAGCTAACCAAGTAACAAGTTTGGGAGTACGGCCAAAAAGTCGGTCACCTACTAAATCGGTGACAGGATCAAAACGATTGGGGTTACGTCGATTGCGCATTCAGGTATTATTTCTTGGTTAATTACTAAATATTATATCATTATTTTAACATTATGTCACTTTTACATTTATAGCCTGTCTGTTCTAGGGGGAATCGTACACTAAATAACAGAGGAGAATCAATAATGAGCTTAAAAAGTAATAAATTTACGAATTCAATCGGATCTATTATTCCCCGATGGCTTGAAATGGTGAGCCCTAGGGGATTTAGATGGAACACTTTGATCTGTAAATTGGAATCCTTAGAGCAAAAATTGGAGGAACTCGGGATCTTAGAGGTTGATGGTCGTATGACCTATATATCTACGCGTGTGGTCAAGACTAGCCAAGTTTCTAAGCAACAACTAAGCCACCAACAAAATCATGCGTAAATACAATCTTTCCCTTGCAAAGCTAGGCAGCGAATTACACGGCCCAGAGGACGTTATGTACATCGAAAGCAAACAAGTCTTGTTCTGGTAAAACCTAAAGAACGACAGCCAAGTCGTCAAAGCCATTGGCAATAACCAAAAGAAATAAATCAAAATCCTTTCGCCAGCTTGCCGAATGAGCATCTTACTAATCGAGCTAGTCTTACGTTAAAAGCTTATGGTAAAATAACTGCAATGAGTAAAAATAAGGTTAATATTTTACGTTTTTTAACATTAACCATAAATTGTGTTTTCACATTTTTGCTACTCACTAATCAGGTTAACGCTGCGACCCCTGGAGTTCGTCATATACAGGATTTTCGCACGGAAAGCGACGGCTTAGTAAACAGCACAAACGGTGACGGTTCAGCTGATCCGGAGACCTGGCAACAAAACTCGCAGTATGCACCCGATTACTTCGCTCACGGGGAAGTGAAGAACGGCTACTATGCCCTGGATGGGGATAAATTTAGTAGCAGAATGTATCTTAACTACACTGGCCCAGGGCGAATAACCTGGGGCTATGGCTCACCAGTAAGAGGACCAGGTAACGGATACGAAATAATTGGCCAGGCTGCAAACCCCTTTGCCCAATCTATGAGCGTCCTTGAAAATATGGACGGGACAGGCTATGCTGCGGTCGTTAGCGAGCCGAGCTGTACGAGTGAACCACAACTTTCTATTGGTAAGTTAGCGAGCCAGCAGGTGGATACGATTGCTGGTCCATGGTCACCGGGTCGAAGACTCACTAAAAATGATCGAATTGGTTTTGCATGGGATAATGACGGTAATTTTACTATGTATCTCAACGGAGATGAGCTGGGAACGGTTAACGATACGACGTATGACATCACGCAAACAATTAAGGAGTACGCCGTGCTTGACACGCTCTCTGTTTGGATGCCAAGAATGAGTTGGTGGTCAGAAACCGATGGAGCCGACATCAACCTTGGCGCTGGCCTTGGATCAGACTTACCACCAGTAAATTGCGACGCTAACAACGACGGCCAAGATGACTTTAACCAGGCAAATGTTGCTGGGCTTACAAATAGCGTCGATAATGGCAACTACATTGGTGTCGAAGTTCCCAATGACTGTACCTTTGTCAGTAAATCAATCAACTCAGAATCAGCCAGCGCTAAAGCCGACCCACTATACGATTATCCGCTTGGACTCATGGACTTTCAAATTACATGCTCAACACCAGGACAAAACGTCACTATTTCACAGTACTACTACGATACAGAACTCACGGGTCTAAAACTACGAAAATATAACTCAGCATCACAAGTCTACAGCGACGTCACAGGTGCAACTGTTAGTAACGAAACAATTAATGGTCGCAAAGCGATCAAAGTCACTTACACTGTTACCGATAATGGGGCTGGGGATGAAGACAACACCCCAGGTGTAATTCGTGACCCGGTAGGTCTTGGCCAAACCCTGGCAGCCACGGCAACAACTAGCAATAAGCTTTCGTCAACAGGAGCATCAGCAAGTTATTTACCTGTGGCAACCCTCTCGATAAGTATTCTCGGCTTGGCTACACTAACAAGACGAAAACTACACTATAAACTCTCAAAGTAAGTTGAAAGCCTAAGACACCGTATGTCATCAGCCCATTTTGAGGTCGAAGATGCAGCAACAACCAAGACCATACTAACCAACTTGCCTGCGGCCTTGCGGCTGCGAGCCATGCTCCAAGCAAGCTTGTGCGCGTGGCTCTTGTCTTCGAACCTAAGTTCGCTTCCAATCCGCTCTGCGGGTTGACCAATCTAAAAAGCCATCCTACGGATAGCGTCTTAGATTGGTGAGCCCTAGGGGATTTAGATGGAACACTTTGATCTGTAAATTGGAATCCTT
>CAZHBD010000051.1:0-5149 GCA_964530555.1 uncultured Candidatus Saccharibacteria bacterium
ATTGCTTCGCCACGTTCTCGTAGGCGAATTGTCGCCCCATCATCAATACCAGCGGGAATTTTGAGATTAATTTCCTGCTCTTTTGCCTGCGTTCCTTTGCCGTGACAGACACTGCATACTTTTTCGGGAACCTTGCCTCGTCCCTTACAGGTTGGGCAAGGGCTAGCCTGCTGGATGTTACCAAAAACAGTCTGCATAACCCGAATGACCTGACCTGAACCCTTGCAGGTATCACAAGTTTTGAGCTCGTGCCCCGGCTCGACAGTAGAACCTTTACAATGCTCACACGTATCTTGTAGGGTGAGCCGAATATCGTGCTCAGCACCAAAGACAGCTTGCTCAAACGTTAGTTCGATGGTGACTTCAACATCACGTCCGCGCTGCTGACGTTGTTGGCGTTGACTGCCAGTCGCACCACCGAAAAAACTGCTGAAAATATCGCCGAGGCCAAGATCGCCGAAGTCAAAGTTGATGTTTTGTCCTTGACCATTAAAACCAGCGAACGGATTGCCACCATCGCTTGCGGCGCTCGTGCCGACACCGGCGTGCCCAAACTGGTCATAACGCTGGCGTTTGCGCTCGTCTTTCAGCACTTCGTACGCCTCGTTAACTTCCTTGAATTTTTCCTCATCACCACCTTGCTTGTCAGGATGGTACTCAATCGCTTTGCGACGAAATGCTTTTTTAATCTCATCGTCACTGGCACTTTTACCAACACCTAACACTTCATAATAATCGCGCTTACTCATCGGTGACCTCCGAGCGCCACCTTGAGGCCGAGAGCAACCAATACCACCCCAAACACTTTCTCAATACGATGCTTGACGCGCGCGAACGCTTTATTTATTCTCCCGTGCGACAAAACTACCGCCACAAAAGCAAACCACAAGAATGTGGCAGCTATCATCTCAACTCCATATATCATTTTAAAAACAACCTGCGTATCTTTGGGAATAACCGTAGTAAATAGCGCCAAGAAAAACAGTGTCGCCTTGGGGTTAAGCGCGTTAGTTAAAAATCCCATACGCACCGCTTGGGCTGTCGTCAGATCTTGCTTTTGCTCCTCTAGAGTTTCCTCGGCCTGTCGTTGTTTTGGTTTTGTAGCTCGCAGCGACTTTAGGCCAATGTATATCAGATATAGTGCGCCAATCCACTTGATTGTGTTGAAAAGTAAAATGGAGCGCGAAATCAGCAGCCCAATACCAAGCAGCGAGTACGTTACGTGCAACGCAATACCAGCCGCCAGCCCGGCTGCCGCCAACACACCGGTACGTCGTGAATAGACGAGCGAGTTACGCATCACCATTGCAAAATCAGGACCGGGGCTCATAACCGCCAGCAAGTGTATACCTGCCACGATAAGTAGTTGATGCCACATGCGAACTATTTTAGCACTTTCGGGTGTCGAGTGCTAGAACCAAACACTTTCAAAATAGCTACGGAAGGCAAAGAAAATAAGGGCAAAAACAAAGAGATAGCTAGCTAACACCACCCCCCAGTGATTTTTTAGCCCCCAGTTACGAAATCGTTCGAGCCTACCCTTGATTGATAATCGGCCGGTAGTCGTCATCCACAAAAAACCATACCAGTTCAAGACAATCGTAACGGCCCAGGCGATCATGCAGTAAATGCACAGTGCCTTTAGCTCGTATAACGCTTCGTGAATCAGCCAGGTTATGAAGCCCAACCCGAACAGATGGCCAATAATATACAGGAGCCAGTACCAGCGAGCTTCTTTTTTGGCTATTGCACCAGCGAACATGGCCATTGCCACTGAGAACAACACGCTAAATGCAAAGATGCCAATGAGCGGGTTCGGAAAGCCAAAGGCACTGGCCTCGGGCGAGGTGATAATCGGGCCGCAACTGAGCAAGGGATTAATGCTACAGCTCAAGTGATGGTTTGGGTCTTTAATAACGGCAATCTTCTCGAGCGTCAGCGTGAATGATGCAAAAAAGCCGATCAGGCTGGCAATAGCCAAGATCCAGGGGTACCATCGTTGAATGTTGAATTGTTTGCTCGTAATCTGCTTTGACACATACTCATGGTACCAGGGCGGCTGTTGTGCGTAAAGCAAAGGCTAGAGCGAGCTAGCTTTGGTCACGTGGAACGAATGAGTCACCTTGTTCGGTCTGTGCAGTATTAGGTCAACTTGGGTTGAGTAGTGCGTACACATATCAATTTTATTTCCTAAGGCCGAAAACGGGGTCAATTGTTTGAAGAACAAAATCCATATCGGTTTGCTGCATTGCTGCAATGTCTTCACCGCGCGTCATTAAACTAGCTTCAAGACTAATCTGCGGGTTCATACCGGCTCCCAAAATAAACACAATCAAGCCGACATCGCTGTCAAGTTGTTCTACCGCAGCAACAAACCCACGGCGGCGCTCGGCCGGGTTAAAATACCATCGGCGCCTAGACATCGATACACCTTCGCGCAGCAACAAAAGTCCATCTGAGCCCAAGAACTCGGTAAGGCTTGCCCATCTCGATTCGCGGTCATACTCCAGCCTATAGATAGCTCTGTCATCAAGCGAGCCCCAACTGGTGCTCGATACGGTCGGTGAGCCATCGCCAAAAAGATCGCCCAGCATGTCATCTAACAGCTCTTGGCCAGCCAGATCGCTGCTATTTTCGGGCGCATGATCATCTAGAACAAACCCATGGATTCTTTTCGCCTGTTCGTGAGGATCCCCCAGTTCAGTTCTTCGCGCGCAAACATAGACATATTGTACGCCCTTGAGATAGGTGTGTCCTGCCACTCTCAAGCGGCATAGCCCTCGTTCTACTCTTTATCGTTGACGACTTCGCCTTCGATAGGTTCGTCATCCTTTTTGTCGTCAGTATTGTCACCATCTTCGGTAGGCGTTTCTGACTTCTGAGCTTCTTCGTACATCTTAGCACCAATTGGCATGAGCGCGTCAGTCAGCTCCTTGGCAGCTTTTTCAAAGGCGTCTTTGTCTGCCTTCTCGTCAGCAGCGATCTTCTTGGCAGCCTCTACGGCTTCGTCCAATTTCTTAAGGTCATCCTCACCAATCTTATCTTTACTGTCCGACTTCAGCTTTTCGGCCTGATAAATGGCGCTATCCAGCATGTTTTTTGCATCGATGCTTTCGCGTTTCTTCTTGTCTTCTTCAGCATGCGCCTCGGCTTCTTTGGCCATCTTCTCCACCTCGGTTTTGTCGAGGTTACCGCTGTTTTGGATGGTAATGCTCTGCTCTTTGCCCGAGCCTTTGTCTTTGGCAGTAACGTTTAAGATACCATTGGCGTCGAGGTTAAAGGTAACCTCGATTTGCGGTATGCCTCGAGGTGCCGGTGGAATGCCGTCGAGTACGAAGCGACCGAGGCTCTTGTTGTCTTTTACGAACTCGCGTTCACCCTGAACCACATGAATTTCCACCTGGTTCTGATTGTCGGCGGCCGTACTAAATGTTTCACTTTTGCTGGTCGGAATAGTGGTGTTGCGCTCAATCAGCTTGGTTGCTACCCCGCCCAGCGTTTCGATACCCAGGCTCAGCGGAGTCACATCCAGCAGCAGCACGTCTTTCACATCACCTTGCAAGACACCACCTTGGATAGCAGCACCGATGGCGACTACTTCATCAGGGTTTACTCCTTGCATCGGATCTTTGCCAAAAATTTTCTTAACTTTTTCCTGCACGGCAGGCATTCGAGTCATACCACCGACCAATACGACTGCATCGATATCACTGGCCTTTAGTTTTGCGTCTTTGAGTGCTTTTTCGCATGGCACGGCTGTCTTGTCGATGAGTTCGGCAACAAGGCTTTCCAGCTTGGCGCGTGTTAGCTTATGCTCGAAATGCTTCGGTCCTTCTGCATCAGCCGTAAGGAAGGGTAGGTTAATCTCTACTTCGTTAGTTGTCGACAGCTCAATCTTGGCTTTCTCGGCCTCATCGCGCAGTCGCTGCATAGCTGCTTTGTCATTGGTAATATCCAGCCCGTGTTCTTTTTTGAACTCGTCAGCAAAGTAGTTAACCAGGACACGATCAAAGTCCGCGCCGCCCAAGTGCGTGTCACCATTGGTGCTCTTGACTTCAAAGACTCCATCTCCCAGTTCGAGGATCGAGACATCGAATGTACCACCACCGAGGTCGAACACGGCGATCTTCTCGTCTTTTTTGCTGCCCTTATCTAGGCCATAGGCCAGAGCCGCAGCAGTTGGTTCGTTAATAATACGCTTGACCTCCAAGCCGGCAATTTTACCCGCATCCTTGGTAGCCTGACGCTGACTATCATCGAAGTAGGCAGGGACGGTAATGACAGCTTCGGTCACCTTTCCGCCGGTGAACTTCTCAGCGTCAGCTTTGAGCTTGCTCAAGACCATGGCACTGATTTCTTCTGGGCTGTATTCTTTGTCGCCCATCTTGACCTTGACGCCATTACCGCTCTTGACCATCTCGTAGCCCATGAGCTTAATATCGCGCTGGACTTCTTTGTCTTCCCAGCGCCGGCCAATGAGACGTTTGACTTCGTAGACGGTATTCTTGGAGTTCGTAACCTGCTGGCGGCGAGCTACTTGCCCTACCAATCGTTCGCCATTCTTATTCACGGCCACTACACTTGGTGTCGTGCGGTTACCTTCGCTGTTAGCAATAATCTCTGGCTTACCAGACTGCATCACTGCCATAGCGCTGTTAGTTGTTCCTAAATCGATTCCAATAATTTTACCCACTGGTCTTCCTCCTTATTAGCAGTTGTCTATATTGAGTGCTAAAACAATTGTATCATATAAAATTTGGCACTCTCATGTCAAGAGTGCCAGTATGATGTGTTGCTGCTTTTACTGCCCGAGAGCTCTACCCTGCTGCTTCTGTAATTCTGCCTTTAGCTGTACGCCCTTGCCGGCAGCCGGTGCGGCGTTAGGGAGGTCCGAGAGGAGGTTGTTGCCTTCTTGCACTTGAGTCCAACCATAGCCCAGATAACTCCAGCCATGATGGTTCATGATCGAAAATAAGACGCCCCAATAACTTGTGTCGGGGGAGTTGTATGGGTTAGGGTAGCCGGTTTGTACACCATTGAAGTCACCCACTTCACCAAAGATTAAGGGATAGTGCCCTTCGATATTGTAGGCCGGGTTTAAGTTGCCATTTTCATCTTTGCCATTATTCATCGCCCAAACATAGCTGCT
>CAZHBD010000052.1:0-5114 GCA_964530555.1 uncultured Candidatus Saccharibacteria bacterium
GCTTGGGCTGACATTGATTCGTACCTGATGGGTGTTATTATTTTGTTATAAAAAACATCTCTTTTGAATGTCAGAACCCGTTGTTACGGGCGGTACCATCTGACTTCCAAAAGAGACGTCTCTTTGTGGCGCTTGCTTGTAGGCTTTACGGGCCTGGCCGGCTGATTCTACTTTGGGCTGCCCATTTCTTTCAGCTGCTTCACGGTTGATAGCCGCTTATTCGCGTCTGCGAAGTGCATTTACGGATAAAACTATAGCTTAGCGAGCAGAATTTTGCAATCGATCTGGCGCATAGTAAACAACTTCGTCCATCAGCGGTAGGATGGGTCCCGACCATGATTTTAAAAGAGAGCCATCATTAGCAATAGCAAGAATACTCGGAAACTGCATAATGTCGTACAACGAAGCCATAGCTGCACCATCGCGACTATCGATGTTAATAAGTTCCATCTGGCGATCAAAGCGCCGACTGAGATCACGGGCGAACTCTTCTAACTGCCGCGCGTATTCTGAGTTTGGTCGGTAGAGAGCAAGGATTTTCACTCCCTCCAGTGTACCATTGCTTATGCCTCTACGAATAGTCAAAAGACCCCATTTCATTGGGGTCTTTTGGTGGCTGGGTTAGCTGCCCTACGAACAACCCGTAGTACTTCCGCATGAAGTACAGACGTAGCAACTACCAGCACGCTG
This sequence comes from uncultured Candidatus Saccharibacteria bacterium, assembly GCA_964530555.1. Classification (GTDB taxonomy): domain Bacteria; phylum Patescibacteriota; class Saccharimonadia; order Saccharimonadales; family AWTP1-31; genus CAZHBD01. Next base: position 691 of record CAZHBD010000052.1, read on the forward strand.
AGTCTGGTTGCCACAGTTGTAGCACAATGGTGCGGTATCATCGGCCGCCTGCTTGGAAATCGCTGGCTCGTCGGCTGAGACCGCCAGCTTCTCTACTGCTTTTGGCGCCTCAACAACCACATTCTCCACAGAAGCCGGTTGAGCATCAAGCAAACTTGTCTGAGCCTCGGGCATATCATCTATTGAAGCCATGCCTAATTCTAGGCGGTCATCAAAAGACAAGTACGTGAGCCCTAGACGACGAGCAATGTAGTCGATAACTGAGCTTGCGGTGCGAATCTCCGGGTCGTCCGTAATCCCGGCGGGTGCAAAGGACATACTAGTAAAGGATTTTACGTAGTCTTTCAGCGGCACACCAAACTGTAAACCGTGGCTTACACTGATTGCAAAAGCATCGAGAATACCTCGCAAGGTTGAACCCTGCTTGCTGACATTTACAAAGATCTCACCAGGGGTACCGTCGTCATATTCGCCAACAGTCATGTAGCCATGACTATCAGCAACGGTAAAGGAAAAGGTTCGAGCTGTTCGAACTTTCGGAAGCTCTCGACGTACAGCGCCCTTTACAATAATCTTGTCCGTAATGTCGTCTTTCTCAATCACTTCATTTGATGCATTAGCACCTTTTTTCGCCATGCTGAGCGGCTGAGCGACCTTACAGTTGTCGCGGTAAATTGCCACCGCTTTTAGACCCATCTTCCAGGCGTCAATGTGGAGCTGCTCAACGTCTTCGACTGTAACGTCTTCGGGCATATTGACCGTCTTGCTAATCGCTCCTGAGAGGAAGGGCTGTACGGCAGCCATCATCTTCACGTGGCCAAGATAATGAATAGCGTTGTCACCCATCGAGCACGAGAAGACTTGGCGATGCTCTGGCTTTAAATGCGGTGCTCCCGTGATGGTTTTTTCTTCATCGATAAATGTCACAATATCGTCAATCTGCTTCTGATCGTAGCCAAGCACTTTGAGCGCACGAGGCACGGTTTGGTTTACGATGGTCATCGTTCCCCCGCCGACCAATTTCTTGAATTTAACTAGGCCAAGGTCGGGCTCGATTCCGGTAGTGTCACAGTCCATCATCAGACCGATCGTACCGGTCGGCGCCAAGACGCTGGCTTGCGCATTGCGCACACCATACAGCTGACCAAGCTCCACAGCGTCGTCCCAAGCTGCGGCTGCAGCACTCAACAGTTCTTCGGAGACCAAACTCGCGTCGATATCACTTACCGCTTGTCGGTGCATTTTAAGGACGTTAATCATACCCTCCTGATCTTTGTGGAAGCCCGCAAACGGCCCAACGCGTTTCGCAATCTTGGCACTCGTAGCATAGGCATGGCCGGTCATGAGCGCAGTGATTGAAGCGGCAATAGCGCGACCTTCATCAGAGTCATATGGCAGACCCATTGCCATCAGCATTGCACCGAGATTGGCATATCCCAGACCAAGCTCACGGTAGGCCTTGGCATTCTTGGTGATGTTCTCTGTTGGATACTCTGAATACCCAACCAAAATTTCTTGAGCCGTAAAGACTAACTCGACAGTATGCTTGAAGGCTTCAATATCAAAGCTATTATCTGACTTTAGGTACTTCAGCAGGTTGATGGATGCCAGGTTACAGGCTGAGTTATCAAGATGCATGTACTCACTGCAGGGGTTGCTGGCATTAATGCGACCAGCATTAGGCGTCGTGTGCCACTTGTTGATCGTCGTATCGAACTGCATGCCAGGGTCGGCACATTCCCAAGCTGCTTTTGCAAATTGTCGAAACAAGTCACGTGCCTTAACCGTCTTGACTGGCTTTCCGTTTGTAACCGCTCGTAGCTGCCAGTCATCATCGTTGACAACGGCCTGCATAAATTCATCAGTAACTCGCACAGAGTTATTGGCATTCTGATACTGCACACTAAAGGAATCTTTGCCGTCGAGGTCCATATCCCAACCAGCAGCCTGCAAATCTCGTGCCTTACGCTCCTCTATAGCCTTGGACCAGATAAATTCCTCGACGTCAGGGTGATCAGCATTCAAAATCACCATCTTAGCAGCACGACGTGTCTTTCCGCCGCTTTTGATTGCCCCTGCTGATGCATCGGCACCACGCATAAAGCTCAATGGGCCAGAAGCCGTCCCGGCGCTTTTACCAAGCTTTTCAACAGATGAGCGAAGCGTGCTGAGGTTAATACCCGAGCCGGAACCACCCTTGAAGATCATTCCCTCTTCTTTATACCAATTGAGGATGGCTGGCATGGTGTCTTCTACTGCCAGGATAAAACAAGCACTCGCTTGCTGCGCGCGACCAGGAGCACCAATATTAAACCAAACCGGCGAGTTAAAAGCAGCGCGCTGTGTTGCTAACACGTACTTCAGTTCCTCTTTAAAGTCACTCGCCTCTTCATCAGACTCAAAGTACCCCTCCTGAAGCCCCTGTCGGGTTACCGTATCAACGACACGGTCAATGAGATCGCGCAGTGAGGTTTCGCGGCTCTTGCTGCCCGGGGTACCGGTGAAGTATTTTTGTGCGACAATGTTAATGGCGTTCAGTGACCAGTCTTCTGGAAAGCTGACATCTTTTTGCTCAAACACCGGTTTTCCGGTGCGTGGATTCATAATAACTGCATCACAATTGACCCAGTTGAGTTGGTCGTATGCCTTCGTTTTTGGCTGAGTAAACAGCCTCCTGCGCTCCAGGATTGTACTTTGTCCCATAGTTTTACCCTCACTTGATTAGATTTTATGTTGTAAATTTTTGTTTAGAGTCTGGTCTGCAGGCTCTCACTGCACACCTTGGCTCCCGTTTGGCTATCTAAAGCATGGTTGATTATACACACTTAGCTAGACAAAAGGGAGCCGTCAAAGGCCTACTCTTTGACGTGGCTCGTTTTCCGTTCTCGAATTTCTGATAACTCTTTCTCGAACCCGGCAATATCTTTAAAGCGTCGATAAACGCTAGCGAAACGCACGTAAGCGACTTCATTGAGATTCGCAAGACGATCCATGACTAGTTGCCCGATTCTCGAAGTTGAAATTTCGTTGTCTCCGCAGGCGTACAGTTCGTGCTCTATATCAGAAACCAGTTGCTCGAGCTGCATACCAGTGACTGAAGTTTTTTCAGTCGCACGATAGAGTCCGGCCAGTAACTTATCACGGTTAAAGAGTTCGCGTGTACCAGTATTTTTCACTACAACTAATTGTGGTCTCTCAATGCGTTCGTAAGTTGTGAAGCGATACTGACACTGCGTACATTCACGGCGCCGTCTTACGGCTTCACCTTCTGCAACATCACGGGACTCAATTACTTTAGTGTCTACTGCCTGACACTGGCTGCATTTCATATTGCACACCTCCTTTACTCAATCTGAATGTACTATCGCTATAACCTATCACTATATATAGCGTCTATAGCCATAAGCATACCGCTACTGATAGTGGTATGCAAGCATAATATTGCTGTATTATTTAGTACGTTACCCACCAAATAACACCTAAGATATATCGTTGGAATCTGATTGGCTTTTTTCGGAGCGACGCTTTTTCAGACGTCTGAGAAATGAGGGTTTTTCCAACTCATCTTCTTCACTGCCGGGTGTGGTTGCAGGACTGGAGTTATCTGTATCTGGATCGGATACCTCGTCACCACTATGATCAAGAGCCCAGATATTGGGTATTGTGGGTTCTTTGTGAAACTCCTCTGCTCCGGTAGCTTTATCTTGGGCATCAAGACTGAGGTCTAAGTCAGGCATGGCAGTTTCGTTAGCATCTTGGCTCTGAGTCGAAGACGCCGTATCACTAACAGTTCCTGGCACCGAGCCTGTGGCGGCAAGCGTGGCTGGCTGCGCACGATTGGCAAAATAGGCGGCATCGAAGCCAGTCGCAACTACAGTAATAATAATCTCACCCTCAAGATCAGGGTTTATAGTTGCCCCAAAGATGATATTGGCATCAGGGTCAGCTGCCGCAGTAATGGTTTCAGCCGCCGTGTTGATCTCATGCATCGAGATGTCGTTGCCGCCTATAACATTAAAGAGAATTCCCCGGGCTCCGTCGATAGACACCTCTAACAGGGGAGATTCGATAGCCTGCTGGGCAGCCTGGATGGCACGATTCTCTCCACTCGCACGCCCAATACCCATCAGCGCCGAACCAGCGTTACTCATGACAGCCTTAACATCAGCAAAGTCAAGGTTGATAAGACCATGGACTGTAATTAAATCAGAAATCCCTTGTACACCCTGTCGCAGGACATCATCAGCAACCTTAAATGCTTCTAGTAGTGGCGTCTGACGATCGATGGTCTGGAGCAATCGGTCGTTAGGTATAACAATCAGAGTATCAACAGCCTGACGCAGATTCTCAATCGCTTTTTCTGCATTTGCACGACGTTTCTCGCCTTCGAAAGCGAATGGTTTTGTAGCAAAACCTACAACGAG
>CAZHBD010000053.1:0-5015 GCA_964530555.1 uncultured Candidatus Saccharibacteria bacterium
TGCAGTAGCTGCTCAACGCCCCGTCGCTGGGTAGCAGCTGTCAGCAAGATGGGCTTAATGCCCAAGCCCTGGTACTCTTCGACCTTGGCCTTAGGTGCTTGGTCGATCTTGTTAACGACTAAAAAGACGGGCTTTTTGGTTTTGAGTGCCAGTTTGGCGACGCGGCGATCTTCTTCGCTGATAACAGCATGCGCTTCAATGACCACCCAAATTACGTCGGCGCTGTCCGTTGCCTGAGCTATTTGCTCCTGAATGGTAAATTCAAACTCGTCCTCGGCCTCTTTCATGCCGGCAGTGTCCACCAGCCAAAAGTCGCTGTCGGCATAGGTAGCTCTGGCCGTGAGGCTATCGCGCGTTGTGCCAGGTTCGTCAGCAACAATAGCCTCTCGACGATGCAAGACCGCATTGAACAGACTGGACTTGCCAACGTTGGCTCGTCCAACGATGGCTACAATTGGTAATTTTTTACTCGCCATTTAGAGGTAGTATAACAGATTTGAAGCATTGACAGAAGGTACTGAGTAGTTCATATTATCGCTCAATGTCATTTACGGTTACTGGTTGGAACTTAGCTGACGGGTTAAGTGACGCTGCCCGTGCGGATCGCATAGTTGATCGAGTACTTGAGTTAGACACCGACGTAGCTGTCTTTCCGGAGGCCTATGACGCCCGCAAGGAGGTGGCTATTGCTCAACCAGTCGCATTGCTGGAGCGAGCTGGGTATCAGGTTGAGCATGTTGCCTATGACGATGGTTTGGGCTATCCCCGACAGCATGGCTTTATGGCCATTAGTCGGTTACCGTCAGAGTTTGAGATTGCTAAACTGGCAACCCGCAATACGCTGGCACTCTCTATCGAAGATCCGGAAGAAAAATCCCCGGTGACCATTCTGGGTGCACATTTTGACCATACGACTGAATCGCTCCGTCGCGAGCAAGCAGAGAGCAGTGTCGCCTATCTGAGATTACGTGGCAATCCCGGTGTCCTAGTTGGCGACTTGAATAGTCTGCATAAAGACATGTGGCTCGCCCGAATTATGCGCAGCCGACTAGTTCGGAGAGTCGGATTGGCGCTGCCTCGCAACGAACTGTTTGACCACGTACGCAATTTGAGTAGCATGAGTGAGGGTACTGCTCTACCAGTCTTGGAGGCCGCAGGCTTACGCGACGTTGATCCAGTCGGTCAGGCAACCGGGTTGGCGCCACTATATATTGCACAACTCGATCACATCTTTTACGGACCACAACTTCTTTGGACAGCTTTTGATGTCTTGCTAGCTCGGCGTTTATCGGATCATCGGCCGCTACGAGCATCATTTTCGGTTATTACCTGAAACTGACCAATTTGAAGTTCCCCCAACTGATACGGTCCGAATTTTTCGCGGTGAAGCGTGGTAACTCGGTATCCAAGGGCGTCAAAGGTACGTCGGATTTGGCGGTTGCGGCCCTCGTGCATACTGACCTGCCATTCTTTTCGGGTGTCTCCAATTGGTTTAAGGGAGAGCGCGCTTGGACCGTCTTCGAGTTGTACTCCATTGGCGATTGCCTGCTCTGCGCCTTTCTCTAAGGCTCTATCAAGGTCTACCTCGTAGACCTTGGTTTTCACAAACGAGGGATGGGATAGTCGGTTGGCAAGTGCACCGTCATTAGTCAATAGCAGAAGCCCAGATGAGTCTTTGTCGAGTCGTCCGATGGGCTTGAGCTGGTGAAGCTCATAGGGCAGTAAATCGTAAATTGTCTTGCTGCCCTGCCCGTCGCGTGAGCAGACATAGCCGACTGGTTTGTTGAGTAGGATAGTTTGGTAGGCAATATGCAGTGGCACGCCATCAAGAGTGACCTGCTCGGTTCCCTCAATCGATTGCCCTACGGTTGCAAGTGCGTCATCAACTTTAACCCGCCCTTTGGCTATTGCTTGGTCGGCAGCCCGTCGTGACAGGCCTGAGGCTTGAGCAACAAACTGATTAATACGCATAGCTCTATCTTGGCACGTAGGCCAAGCAGTGCGCAAGGGGCCTAGAGGGCTGGCGGTGCTGAGGAAGGCGTAATAGTAGTGGGCTCGGGGGCAGTCATCTCATCAGTTGGTGAGGCTGGTGGCGTTGCTGGTGCAGGAGTAGATGCTACGGGGGGTGTAATATCGTTAACGACGGGTGCAGCTGTCACTGCTGCAGGAGTAGATGCTGCGGTAGCTGCAGGAGCGCTAGCGCTGGGTGCTTTAGTTTCTTCGGCAGCGAGGAGTTTTTGTAGCTCGTCATTGGGTTTAGAGATATCGTTAATTGGCTGAATGACTTTGGTATGAATAGAGGTTTTGGCGTGCGCTTCAGAACCCGGAATAACATGCTGTTCACCAGATGGACCTTCGTCTGAGGGGGCGCTGCCATTGGTTATAGTTGTCATAGCATTTTGGAGCATGGCGTGGTTGGACTGCTGAGCATCCTGCACAGGTGATGCGACTGGTGCTGATATAGGAGCTGTTGCCGATGTTGGAGCGACCGTTGGAGAAGCTGTAGGCGCCGGCATCGCTGCCACGGGAGAGGGTGTGGTTGGGGTAACCGCTGGAGCCGTTTGTGTTGCAGGTGCAGGAGAGGGTGTGGTGGCCGGTGCTGGAATGGTTAGTGATGGTACCTCAACGGTTTCAATGTTGCTAGCGCCTTCGATCAGCTGGCTAACTTGGGCGCTTATGTCCTGTGTCGTTGCCGGACTAGCGACTGGAGCTGGTGCAGCAGTTGGGGCTACCACGGGGGTCGGAACTGCTGGCGTGGCTGGTGCTACTGGTGCTGGCGTTGCGGGTACGACGGGAGCGGGAGCAACAGCAGGGGCTGGTGCTGCCACTGGTGATTGAACAGGTGTCATTGTGGTGCTAAGAGCTGCAGCGCTTGGTACTTCTGCGGTGGGCGTAGCAGCTTCGCCACCCAGGACTTCCTTGGCGGCTTTGGCAACATCTTCCAAGGTAACTTGTGATTTAACAAGGTAGCGGTCGGCACCAAGTTTATCGGCACGTGACTTATCCTCTGCCTGACTCAAGGCGGTCATCATAATGACTTTCGTGTTCTTGGTCTCAGGTGTGCTCCGCAAAATGTCGAGCATGTCAAAGCCACTGATTTTGGGCATCATCACATCGGTAATAATCAGATCAGGTTTTTCCTTGACGGCTAGCGCCAGGGCCTCTTCTCCGTCTTTCGCCGAGACGATTTCGTAGCCTTCGGCCAGCAAGCGAGCACCATAGATCTCCCGCAGGTTGTTATCATCTTCGACGAGCATTACTTTTGACATTGTTCAGACCTTGTTTACCATGCTTATGCTTACTTCGTATTGTATCATGATTGACTCGTTGTTGAAGGCTTGGTGAGGTTTGTCTCGTCTGTCGGTTTATTGATCTGATCAGCGGGTATGCGTGGTAGATTGAGATAGAAGGTACTTCCCTCTCCTAACTTACTTTCCACCCAGATTCTGCCCTGATACAGCTCGATGATCTTTCGCGAAATGAACAACCCCAGACCAGTGCCGCCAATAGTGCGCGTGGCAGTGTTGTCTACTCGATAGAACTTCTGGAACAAGTGCGGAACATCTTCGGGGGCAATCCCCGTACCAGTATCTTTGATATATATTTGCACAACTTTATCATCGCCAGTTATGCCAATTGAGATCTTGCCTTTCTCGGTGTACTTCACCGCGTTATCGAAGATATTGGTGATAACTTCGCGCATTCGCTCAGGGTCAACCTTACAGTAGTACAGCGGTTGGACAACACGGCGGTGACCTTCGTCATCCGGGTTGATACTTGCCCCTGTGGTGCCGACGATATATTCCATACCGAGGTTCTTCTTTTGAGCAATAAAGCGCAGGTCCTCGCTCAGTCGCTCCAAAAAGCCGCTCATCTCGGTGACCACCGGGTGGTTGCTTAGCCGGCCATCTTCGGCTTTGGCGCTTGTTAACAAGTCCTGGAACAGACTACCCAAGTGCTGTGTCGCTTCGTGGGCTTTCGCGAGGTAGGCTCGGGCACGAGTGTCGATAGAGCTGACCTTGTCGTTCATTGCCAAAGCCAAGTAACCTTCGATTGCAGCGACCGGCGTGCGCATTTCATGGCTTGCCGTGCTGATGAACTCAGCACGCTGGCGCTCTTCTTCACGCTCTTCGCTGACGTCACGAAACACGCCGACAGCAGCAATCACCTGCCCAGCCTCGTCTTGCAGTGGCGATACGCTGAGGGCCACACTTATATTCTTTTTTGACTTGGTGATTAGCGAGGCATTATTTTCGCGAACTGTTTTCCCATCTCGCAATACTCGGGCAAAGGGGTTAGTTTCGTCAGTGAACTCTTGGTTCTTGTCATTAACAAAATGCAGTACGGCCGTATAGGTGAGTCCGGTCGCCTCAGTCTGATCCCAGCCCGTTAAGCGTGCCGCCGCCGGGTTGAACGACTCAATTATTTGTTGGTTGTTGACGACAACTACACCGTCCTCGATAGAGCTAAGGATAATATCAGACTGAGGGCTGTCCTCTTTAGACTTCATTGGGTTCCAGCCACCGGGCTTTTTTTGCGCGTGTGAAGTTGGAAATGGTGAGCGCATATTGCGGACGTATGTAACCAGGCCTATGGCTGCAAACACGACTCCCACCAGTAGTATAAGTACTAACATAAATGCTTTTGCTTCTCTGGTAGTATTATCGGTGTTTTCGGTCTGCAGCGCAAGCCTATTCTCGCTGTACGTACCTCTGTTATTTTGAAATACGAGACAACCATCCTGGTTTTCTCGTCGCGCTGGCAAAATGATGCGACATTTTGTCAGGCTGCTCTTTCCGGCTCTTCGCGAAGAAAATATGGACGTACCTCTGTTGTTGTGATAGTATTGGTCGGCTTATAGTTCCTTGCTTAAGTAAAAGAGCAGCGAACTTACCTTGGCCTTGTCAAGGTCGGCTTTGCCGATGAGCGATGAGAAAAACCGCAGGTTTGTCTCTGCCAAGGCCCCGTCGTCTAGTGGTCCAGGATATCTGGTTCTCATCCAGAAGATCGCGGGT
>CAZHBD010000054.1:0-4953 GCA_964530555.1 uncultured Candidatus Saccharibacteria bacterium
GGTTCGTAGCACCAAGATTAGCATTAGGCCACACCCTCAAGTAGGTATGTCAGTGACTCGGGGCAATTAAACTCAATTTCTCGCTCTGCTTCACTCTTAGTACGTATCTGGATGGTTAGGCGCTCCTTCGGTAGCACATCTTTAACCACATCACCCCATTCAACCACATAAACATTATGAGGATCGCTAAAGGCTTCGGTTAGCTCGTGCTCCATGGGCCCGGCTTCGGTCAGGCGGTAGAAATCGTAGTGCACAATATGTCCCTTTAACGTCTCATACTCATTGCTGATCTTAAATGTTGGGCTACTAACATGACTCTGACTACCCGCTCCACGTGCCAGTCCGCGAACAAAGGTTGTTTTACCGCCTCCCAGATCGCTCAATAGCTCAATAACTTCGCCGCCACGTAGCTTACGGCCGACCTGCTCGCCGATGTGTTCGGTGGTTTCTGATCCGTTGGATAGCATTACTAAGGTCTTGACGGTATTCATATACCCCATATAGTAGCGCGAGTCCGCCAACCCCGGCAATAACTGCCGGATGAATAGCGCTTGGCTTACTGGGAGCGACGTCTGCCACCTGCGTTGCGCCTGCGCCGCTGCCATTCGCCTTAGCGCTCTTTACTTTTGCACTGGCGGTCTTGGCTTTAGTCGATGACGTTTTAGGCTTGGCGGTGGAGTTACTGGTTTTCTTGCTGGGCGACGTCTTCTTTTCTTCGGCGGGTTTGGCGGTCACTTCGTTAGCAGCGCCAGGCGTGACGGTGGTCGACCATTGCCAGGTCGAGTCATCCCATGCCCAGGACTGGCCTTCTGGCGCATCACTATAGTCTTGTGTTTCGCTCATGACGCTGCCATTTGGGTCGATTAACCGAGCTTTGCCTGCCGAGTTAGCCAGCACCACGCCAGTTTCTGGTACGTAGAAGGCCCTATAGCTATGCGCATCGATGGTCTGGTCGTTAAACTCAAAACTATGGTTGTAGGTCGTACCCGTCTGAAGTTTGTACCCAGTGAGCTCGACAGTTTCGTCATTCGGGTTATAGAGTTCAATAAATTCATCAGCCGCATCGGTTTGTGGGGCCGCCGGGTTGGGGAACAATTCGGTAATCTGTAAGCCAAGAGCTGGGAGCTGAACAGACTGAGTTTCACCCGATGACATTCCTGTTGTCGAGTCAGTATCGGTAGAATCGGTCGTCGGATCGGTCGGAGGCGTTGTTGAAAGATCAGGCTCAGGGTCAGGTGACTCGGGCTCGGGTACAAAACCTTCTGGACTCGGCTGCGCAATACTAAAGTCAGCAGCATTGTCATCAGTGTCAGTCCATTGGCCCTGCGCATCAAGCTTGCGTTGTAAACTTTCACCGACTTTGGGCGCAGCAGCAGCGGTACCTTCTGGCTCTACCGCCGTTCCCCACCCCACTTTGTCATACACTATAGTTTGCGAAGGAAAATCGGGATCGGTACGTACCAGCTGCAAATGCCCACCCGTCGCGGCCAACCCAGCCGAAAAGCTGTCGTTGGCCGTCCCGACTAAGTATGCACTGCTGGCCAGTAAATAGTGTGCTCTGCCCGGCAACGATCCGTGCAAGGGTATAGTGCGCGTCGGCGTGTCAAAGCTTTTTGGATTGGCTGCATAATATTCAACTCGCCATTCCGAGACGTCTACTGACTGATCAGTCGTATTTACTAGCTCAATAAACTCCTCCGAAGCGCTAGTTTTGCTGGCCGTTTGTACTTCAGCGATGAGCACCGCTGGTATTTTTAGCTGCGCAAATGAATGTGCGCCGAGCCCACCAAAAATAAGCGACACACTTGCGAGTGTCGCCAGAACTATTTTCACCCGTTGCATAAGAGTTCCCCCGTTACCGTAAATCGAATTGTACTCCAAAAATATTGTTTTGCAATATTTTTTATAAAAGCACAAGCATCATACATTTGACCCTCGTTGTTGGTATACTAGTGGCATGCAAGTCTTAAGTAATAGTCTGCTGCAACGACCGGTTATGAGCCTACGCACTAACTCGCGAATTGCAACCACTATTGGGGCCATCATCAACCCGAATAACCTCAAAATTGAGGGATTTTACTGCCAGGATTCACTCGATAAAAAACTGCAACTAGTTCTACTCAGCCAAGATGTCCGCGACGTACTGTCTGTTGGTATTGTAGTTAACGATCATGACGCTTTAGTCACCCCGAAGGAGCTGGTTCGATTGAAGGATATCATCAAGATAAATTTTGAGCTGTTTGGTAAACCAGTGGTAACAGAAGGAAAAAAACGATTGGGAAAGGTGAGTGATTTTTCAACTGATCTGCAAAGTCTCTACATACAGAAGCTCTACGTCTCACAGTCGGTCATCAAGTCATTTACAGGTGGCAACATGGGCATTGATCGCAGTCAGATTGTTGAGATAACGAACAAGAAAATCATCGTCAAAGATCCGCTGCAGAGCGTGCCAGCCACAGCAACAGCACCGGCAACCATTAGTTGAGATTATTCTCCAATTCTGCCATGACCGATTTGACATCATCATAGCCAAAACCCTGACGCATGAGGTATGCCAACAACTTCTGGCTATCTTGGTAGCGGGTTTGTTTGCGTTTACGCGCCACTAGTTCGCGCAGTACTTGTCGCTCATCAGTCTCGTCATCGTCCAGTACTCTTTTAATGATATCGTCACTGACTCGTTTCTGGCGTAGCTCCATCGTCAGCCGGCGCTGGCTCGTACTTTTGAGCAAGCGGCGATTTTCAACCCACGCCCGTGCAAAGGCTTCGTCATCCAGAAACCGGTTCTGGTACAGCCGATTAATAATTTCTTGGGCTAGTTCTGGGTCGTACTCCTTGCGTTTGAGGTAATCGCGCACTTCCCATTCACTACGTTGACGTCGCGCAATCTGCGATAAGGCCTGGTTGTAGGCTTTATCTCGCCGCGAGGTATCCTTAAATGTCTTCAGGTCTTCTTTACTAAGCTCAACACCAATATGCAGTCCGCTAGACAACAGCGCGCTTTCGCTGAGACTAAAGGCATACTTGGCATCAACATAGAGTGAGTACCGATCTGGCCGCTTAATCTGCTGCTTGATGTCAGTCACCTGCATACAACTATAGTATACCTTTACAAATGTGCGTTTTCAGATTATCGTAGGGCAAATGTCAGAACGTACTTACTATACCGCACGCGAACCCCAACCTGACGATGCCCGGGCACTCTACCAGATTGCCCGAACCGCACCCTACCTTAGACCAAATAATTATGAGTACTACTCACTAATTGCAACCTTTTTCAGTCGAACCAGCGCCGTAGCAGAAACGCGCGAAGGAAGAGTTGTTGGCTTCGCCGCCGGCTACGTGCTGCCTGACCGACCTAACACCCTTCATATCAGCCAGATGGCCTGCCAAAATCTCATTGACGCACCCTTGCCTTTAGGGTCAATGCTTGGACGTATCATAACCCACCAACCCGCCCTAACAAGTCTTGAGTTGGTGGTTGCAGTTGATGATTGTGCCGCCCGACGAGCCTACGAAATGATTGCATCTAACGTCGGGGCGCGAAGCAAGATTGAGCACCACCCACACATTGACTCGGCCGATCTAGACTCTGGGCAGTCGGCAGAACCTCGACTCGTCCAAGAGCTCATCTGCATCGGCCCGTTCGTAGGCACTAGAACGCAGCTAGACTAGCTGATTTGCTAGCAGCCCCAACATGACGACCAACCAAACGAGCTCCAGTGTCCAACCCCAAGGGCGTTCGCCCCACTGGATTTTTTTATGAAAACGCGAAAAGTGGTCTTGTGGTAACGTAAACTCACGCTCTAACATACGATCATAGCCATACTTAATAAACCATACGAAATCCGGCGAAATTGCCAGCAGCATAGCAGCCGCTACTAGCCACGAATCGGTAATCAAAAAAACACTCACAATCATCAATGGAGTTAACGTACTATCCAGCGCCATTATTCGTTTGAATGACGGGTATTTGCTGCGCTCAGCATAAACAATGCCGTAGTGCGGCAAGGCGTCTAATACAAAGTGGCTGAGAACGGCGAGTGGCAACACCAAGGCAGGCTCTTTAACTGCTAAAGCTACCACGGCAGCTGTTGTCACATGATTGAGACCCGTCACAGGCGCTGCTTCTCCTCGAGAATTTCGAGCAATTTTGGGAAGCTCGTGTAGGCCGGATCAAGGCTTGTACTAAAATGCTTGCCGCCGGGCACCACAATAAAATCACCTTCCACCTGACGGCACAGGTCGCGTGCGTCATCGATCGGACACCAAGGGTCGTCGTCACCATGTACAAACAGCAACAACCCGGCACGTTCTTTAACTTTGTTGAGGTTGAGTGGCGTTGTAAACATACGATCATGCTGGGCCTCCATGCCAGGCAAGACATGATCAAAGGCACTCACCATCACAGCGGTCTGCACCGTGGTATCTTCTGGCAAAGCTTGCAGTAAGTACAGCAGCTCGACCGAGCCCGAAGAATGACCTATGATTAGGTTGTCTTGAAAGTTCCAGTGCGTATTCGATAGTAAAAAGCGCGTCATTTCAACAGTATCAGGGTGGTCGGCATTTGGTAGGTCGGGCACCCAGACTTCATAGCCACGCATTTCTAGCTGCGCTTTGAGCCACGGATACCAGTGACCCTTGCCGGTCTGCTCCATGGCATGTAGGATTACGGCGCGCTTCATTACGTTCTAGTGTACCGTAAATTCTACGAAATCACCCTCTGGGATAGTCAAGATAGGCAAGTCGGGGTAGCTCTTGAGCGACTGCTGCTCAGCCCAATCCCAATCTTTTTGTGTGTAGTCCTCAAAGGCGTCACGCCAGTGCGGTAGACAACTTACCTGCAGCCAGCCGAGGCCTTGGCCGAAGCGTTTTTCTTGCAGGAAGACGTATTGTTCGCAAAATAAGTCAGCCCCAGCACTACTACCAGCAATGACTTTGCCTATCTTGACT
>CAZHBD010000055.1:0-4859 GCA_964530555.1 uncultured Candidatus Saccharibacteria bacterium
ACTGCCCATCATGGGAGCTGTGATTGTTCTGAGCTTTGGTCCTGCCCTGTGGCATATCTTCGGCGATAAAGAAACTCGGCAAAAAATCTTTGGCGCTCTACGCCGCCGGTTGCAGCGCTAACCCTACGCTTACCGTAGCCGCTTCCGCAAATGTTCGGGGCATGTGAATACGATATAACAGCGGAACTTCTACCGGCAATATCAAACCAGTAGCCTGCTGCAAGCGAAGCTCTACACACGCATGTGCTGCCGCGATTAGACCAAGTGCTCGCTGCGGGCTATTCGGCAGACCGTACTGTCCACTATGTTCCCAGTGGGTTTGCCATCCAACATACCAGCTAATTTCGGCGGGGTTCTGAGGATCCTCAGGATTTTTTACACGATTACCATCAACCTTCATAACTTTTCTTAAGTCATCAAGATACTCTGTTTGCGCACCAGCTAAGTAGGCTGTGTGATGTCGTGCAGCTGTTCGTGATAAGTTATGAACCGCCAGTAGTTCTTGTGCGGCAACAGGCAAACTCATCAGAGAACCTCTTTTAGATATTTTCCGGTGGCAGAGGCGGATACTTTTGCAACAGCCTCCGGGGTACCTTTAGCTATAACTTGTCCGCCACCAGCTCCACCCTCGGGGCCCATGTCAATAATGTGATCGGCCGATTTGATGACATCCAGGTTATGTTCGATAACGATCATACTGTTTCCAGTGTCGACCAGAGCATGCAGTACGTGTAGCAACTTATCAACATCAGCCATATGTAAACCGGTCGTTGGCTCATCCAAAATATACAGCGTTCGGCCAGTCGGTCGACGGCTGAGCTCAGCGGCTAGTTTGATACGCTGCGCCTCCCCACCAGATAGTGTAGTTGCCGGCTGGCCCAAGCCGATATAACCAAGTCCGACATCCACTAACGTCTGGAGTTTTCTGGCAATTGACGGAATGTTACCAAAAAAGTCCAGCGCTTGTTCGCAGGTCATTTCCAGCACATCGCTAATCGTTTTGCCCTTGTAATGGATTTCCAAAGCCTCCCGATTGTAGCGCTTGCCGTGACAAACTTCACACGGCACATAGACGTCCGGCAAAAAGTGCATTTCGATCTTGATGATGCCATCGCCAGCACAGTTTTCGCAGCGGCCACCTTTGACATTAAAGCTAAACCGGCCAGCAGAGTAGCCCCGAAGTTTGGCTTCTGGCACACTGGCAAAGAGCTCTCGAATCGGTGTAAATAGTCCGGTATAAGTTGCAGGGTTGCTGCGTGGCGTACGCCCAATCGGTGACTGGTCAATAATAATTGCTTTGTCCAACTGCTTGATGCCCTCGATATCGTCGTGCTTACCCGGCACGCTATTGGCGCGCATCAATCTTGCCGACAGCTCCTTGGCCAAAATATCGTTAATGAGGCTTGATTTACCGCTACCCGAAACGCCAGTGACGACCACCAGCTCGCCAAGCGGTATATCGACCGTGACATTTTGTAAGTTGTTTTCACGAGCACCTTTGATAGTGAGCTTCTTGCCATTACCTTTGCGACGTTTTTTGGGCACAGGTATCGTCTTGTCGCCGCGCAGATACTGACCAGTAATGCTTTTCTCGACTTTTGCCACTTCAGCCGGCGTACCCGCAGCCACGACTTTGCCACCGTGGATACCGGCGCGAGGACCGATATCTAATAAGTAATCAGCGGTGCGAATAGTTTCTTCATCGTGCTCAACTACGATCACGGTGTTTCCCAATTCTTTGAGGTGCTTCAGCGTAGCAATCAGGCGACCATTATCACGTTGGTGTAAGCCAATGCTTGGCTCGTCAAGCACGTACAAGACTCCTTGCAAGCCAGAACCAATTTGGGTGGCCAAGCGAATACGCTGGGCCTCTCCGCCAGATAACGTAGCCGCACTACGTAGTAGATTCAGGTAATTCAAACCAACATCCACCAAGAATTTCAAGCGGGCACAGATTTCTTTAAATATCTGCTGAGCAATCTTTTGTTCGGTAGCGTTGAGCTTTAGTTTGTTAAAGAAGGTAAAGGCATCATCGATGGATAGCTGACAAATATCCATAATCGACTTCCCGGCCACGGTCACTGCCAAAACCTCGGGCTTGAGTCGCAAGCCCTTACAGGCGTGGCAGGGTCGCTCTTGCATAAATCGTTCGATGTCGCGCCGAATAAAGTCACTCTCGGTTTCTTTGTGCCGGCGCTCAAGGTTCGGCACAACTCCCTCGTAGGTTGTTTCGAATGATCGTCCCAGACCCAGTGAAACGCGGTACTTTTGGTTGCCCGTGCCGTACATAATGAGATTGATCTGCTCGGGTGTCAGTTGTGCGGTTGGAACGTGCAAGCTAAACCCGTGTGCATCGGCAACCGCTTGGAGTTTTTTGGTGTACCACGCATCTGTGTTGATGCGGTTAAACGGGCGAATTGCGCCTTCGGCAATAGTGAGTCGACCGTTGGGAATAACCAGTTCGGGATCAACCTCCAAGCGAGAACCGAGCCCTGTGCATACTGGACAGGCGCCGTGCGGGCTATTAAAGCTGAAGGTACGTGGTTCGAGCTCTGGAATGGCGACGTCGGGGTGGTCAACGCAGGCATATTTAAGTGAATAGCTGTGCTCGTCACTCGAGTCAGCGTCGACTACCATTACTTTGCCATCAGCAATCTCGAGCGCCTGCTCCACAGACTGAGTCAAGCGCCCACGGCTCTCGCTATTGTTAACCAGGCGATCAACCACGATTTCGATGCGGTGTTTGTAGTTTTTGTCGAGCTCTGGAAATTCATCGAGTGCGTACACAACGCCGTCCACGCGAACACGTGCAAAGCCAGCTCGTTGATACTGTTCGGGAACGTGCTCGAACGCACCTTTTTTATCAATGACAATTGGCGCCAGAATCATCAAGCGGGCGTCAGCCTTTAGGCTAGCAATCTGATCGACGATAACTTGGGTAGTCTGTCGTTCGACGGGCTTACCACAGATAGGACAGTGAGGTACACCAATACGCGCAAACAGCAGCCGAAGGTAATCATATATTTCCGTAACCGTCGCAACCGTGCTGCGAGGGTTTCGTGAAGTGGATTTTTGGTCAATCGAAATTGCGGGGCTCAAACCATCAATCTGATCAACATCAGGTTTTTCCATTAGTCCTAGGAACTGGCGAGCATAGCTGCTAAGACTTTCGACATAACGACGTTGACCCTCGGCATAAATGGTATCAAAAGCCAGACTCGACTTACCAGAGCCACTCAGCCCGGTAATAACCACCAGCTTGCCACGCGGAATCCGCACATCAATGTTTTTTAAGTTGTGCTCGCGCGCGCCTTTAACCTCAATGTAATCACTCATGACGGGCCCTTACCTCTTGGGAAGCTTCCCAGCCTATTACGTGATACTGAGTGTTGGCATAATCTACCAGCCACTCTTCAGAAGCACCTGGAAAACTCTCTGCCAGACCACGGATACAAATGCTTGTCGATTCGACGGTAACGCCAGTATCAGAAAGGCCTTGTTCAACCAATCTTCTTACTGGGTTTTCTTCACTCATCTGTGTCGTAATCAACCGCTGCAACCTAGCCAGCACTGGGTCACTCACACAACCTTGTTCCATGACGCAGGTTTCACAACCGTTTGAAACATTTTTTCCACTCATAAAGCCTACAGATTATACGCTTTTGACAAGTTTTTTTCTAGTACTCGGGTGTGAATAATTGCCCTATTAAGACAATCGGCCCGGCTGACCTTCCGCAAACCACTGCCTGAAAGCATCGGCATATCGCGCTTGGGGATTAAATGCTGCCCAAGCTTCAAGAAGCCTAAAGTTCAGCTCTTCTTCAAAATCAGGATTTGTTTGCCAACTTATCAGTCCGTCACTCTCACGAACCGGCCTTAAGTAAGCAGTTTCAGCAAGCGAAAATCCACGCAATGAAACATCCTGGCCGGCGTGGTACTCATTCAGCTCAGTTAAATTATATAGCTCGCATTTGGTGAAGTCCGTGTTTGTACTCAGTATAGCCGTTGTCTGATTATCAACTTCCTCAGCGGCCGCAAGCAGCCGCCTACAGAGAGAACAGGGATGTGCTGTTTCTGGCAGGCGTCCACTTTCCTCATCCTCTTGTGGCTGCCCCCATACTGCAATAGTAGTAATTGCGGGGAATCCGTACTTACGTACCTTTGTTAGATTAACCTGCTCAGCGTGATTATTAACCGTAGCATCTCCTGATTCGGGCTTAAAGTTAAAGCCTGCGAGTACACCAATTCGGCACGTCTGGCGATCTATGGCATAACTTGCGGCCCCAACGTAGTGATCGCGCCACGAGAAACCAAAAGTAGCAGCGGTTGCAGCGCGTCGAGACAGCTGCCAGAGTCCATTGAGCCCAATCCAGCTGAAGTCAGCATCATCCAATGCACCCATATGATGTGAGTCAATACTTGTTATGGTATCGATACTAGGCACAAGCCCGAGCATGGTATTAGGTACCTCAGAAAGCCGTTTCATAATTTCAATATTATACAACGATAACTATTATTTGTCATTATTTTGAAAGAATAACTTTCTTTCGTTTTCGTGGTACGCTAGTCATTATGAAAGTCGCCATTCAAGGTATTGCTGGGTCATTCCATCATCAGGCTGCGAGTCAGTTTTTTACAAACGAGACACTCGAACTCGTACAGTGCCAAACCTTTCGACAAGTCTTTGAAGCAGTCAAGAATGGTACTGCTGAGCGCGGTATTGTGGCTATTGAGAACTCGCTGCACGGTTCTATCAACCCCGTTTACCGACTGCTGGCTGAGCAAGACTTGTGGATCTGCGGTGAAGTCCGCCTAAAAATTGAACTCTTCTTGGTTGGGCATTCAGTGGAACTTGATCT
>CAZHBD010000056.1:0-4794 GCA_964530555.1 uncultured Candidatus Saccharibacteria bacterium
GTAAATATGGTATCATCATAGATACAATACGGTGACGCTTACAGAGGTAAGCAGTTTCGCAAACACTGTATTGTACACCTATCACAGCTGTTATGGATTTGATAAGGAGTGACGTATTCGTACATCGGTCAAGAGCTTAGGCCTCGAGCAGGATAACCGGCTTGAAGCCCTCAAAGCTCATACGCCCACACGTTTATATAGCCGTTTGACTAAGCGTTCTAAGAAACGCCTTATTCGTACCGGCATTGTACTTGCTAATGTCGTTATGCTGGTAGTAGTTGGCGTATTTGTGCTGCACACTCCCAAGAGTGCGCCTGTTCAGTCTCAAAACGCCTTAGCGACCAGTAACGACAGCGCCACCTCAGCGCTTGATCAGCTGTCCTCTGCCGACATCGCGGTGAATGTTGCTCGTATGACCAGTCTCGACGAAGCTGTGTCGGTTGCCAACAAAGCCGATACGGTAAACGCTCAGCTGGCAGTAACTCCGGCCGATGACACCGTAGTAGCCAAACCACAGGTTGTGGCTACTGGCCTGAAGTCCCGCAAAGATATTCAGAAGTACACGGTTCAGGACGGTGATACGGTGCCAAAACTTGCCGAGAAATTCGGTGTAACATCGGATACCATACGTTGGTCTAACTCAATAAGTGGTGACGCGTTGCAAGTTGGCAAAGTGATCTACATATCTCCGGTCAACGGTATTGTATATACGGTTAAAGCCGGCGATACTGCTGACTCACTGGCTTCTAAATATAAGAGCAACAAGGATCAGATCATTGCTTTTAATGATGCTGAGTTAAGCGGTTTACGCGCCGGAGAACTGATTGTTATACCAGACGGTGATGCGACCCCAGCGCCAACCCCTAGGGCGGCATCTTCGTATGCTGGTTTTGCGTGGGGCGGTGGAGGAGCAGTTTATGGTGGTTATAATGGCTATGATTACGGGTACTGTACCTGGTATGCGGCTAAGCGCCGGTCTGACATTGGTCGTCCTATCCCTAGTAATTTAGGAAACGCTAGTACCTGGAAAGCCCTTGCCCAGCGTGCGGGCATACCAGTTGGTGGTGCGCCTCAAGCAGGCGCGGTGATCTGGACGCCACCTCGAGATTACTACGGTCACGTTGGTTTTGTAGATTCGGTTGATGCTGATGGAACAGTGCACGTCTCTGAAATGAACGTAGCAGGCTGGGGCCGTGTAAGCACCAAGACTCTGTCCGCCGCTGAGGCTGCTGCCTACAGCTACATTTATTAGCACTAGACTTATCTAGCTCACCCCTGTAATCTTAAAAGCGTATGTTTGTTGATACTGCGACGGTGGTGGTGCATGCAGGCGATGGCGGTAACGGTATCGTTAGTTTTCGTCATGAGAAATTCATTGACCGAGGCGGTCCAGACGGCGGCGACGGTGGTCATGGCGGCAGTGTTATTTTCAGGGCAAGTCGTAACCAGAACACACTAGCAAGTTTTCGTTATCAAAAAGAATTGAAAGCTCCGGATGGGCAATCAGGTGGTAAGCGGAAGAAACATGGTCGAAGTGGTCAAAGCCTGATTGTTGCTCTGCCGGTTGGAACGTCTGTGCATGAAAATGGCGAAGTCGTTGCCGATCTCGTTCGTGATGGTGATGAAGTAGTAATTGCAGAGGGCGGTAAAGGCGGGTTTGGCAACGCCCATTTTGTAAGTAGCACACGTCAAGCACCTAAGCTGGCCGAAAAAGGAGAGCTTGGTCAGCGTCGCGAGCTCCAGCTCGAACTCAAATCCATTGCAGATGTGGGTATTGTCGGCTTGCCAAATGCCGGCAAGTCAACGCTGTTAGCGCGTATCAGCAACGCGCGCCCGCAAATTGCTGATTATGCCTTTACTACGCTTACACCTAACCTTGGTGTGGTGGATGTTGATAAAGACACGTCACTCTTGTTTGCCGATGTCCCAGGACTTATTGCGGGAGCGAGTAAAGGAAAAGGTTTAGGCGATGAATTCTTGCGCCACGTCGAGCGCACGAGTGTGCTGTTACACCTCATCGATGCCTACAGTCAGGATGTCGCTAAAGCTTATCGGACGATTCAGCAAGAGCTCCAGGAATATCAGGTTGACCTCACTTCTCGTCCGCAGGTTGTGGTTGTTAATAAAACAGAGGGACTTGACCAAACTGAGATTGGTGAACTGACTGCACAGCTGAAGTTGCTTGTGCCTAAGCGAACGAACATATTATTTATCTCCGCCCAGAGTGGTCAAGGTATTGATCGACTATTATTTACTCTCAAGGGTCTTGTTGCCAAAGAACGTCGAAAAATTGCCAAGCGTGAATCGGAGCAGTCACTGCCGGTACTTCGGCTGCCAACCACGGACAAAGCCTGGAAACTGGTACAGATTGACAAGGGATATATGGTAACTGGCCGTAAAATCGAAAAGTTTGCCCAGCGAACCGACTTTAGCAACGACGCTGGTGTTCAGCGCCTCCGAGACATCATGCGCAAGATGGGCATCATGCACGAGTTGGAGCGCCGCAAGATCACTCCAGGCCAAAAGATACAAATTGGTCACGACCCGATGCAATCCGTTGAGTACTAGTGGTACACTGACTGCATGGCGGGAGCGAATAGCTTTTATTTTTATGACCTAGAGACTAGCGGCGTAAACCCGCGCAGTGCCCGTATTATGCAGTTTGCCGGGCAGCGGACTGATCTCGATCTGCGCCCCATGGGCGAGCCACATAACATTCTTATTAAACTGAGTGAGGATGTTTTGCCGGAGCCTGATGCTATTTTGGTAACCGGAATTACCCCGCAAACTACGCAGCTTGAGGGTGTTACAGAAGCAGAATTTCTCAAAGTGTTCCATGAAGAAGTTGCCACACCCGGTACGATTTTTGTAGGTTTTAATACGGTGCGTTTTGACGACGAATTTATGCGCTACTTACACTATCGCAATTTCTACGATCCTTATGAGTGGCAGTGGAAAGATGAGCGCAGCCGTTGGGATCTGCTTGACGTCGTGCGCATGACGCGTGCGCTTCGGCCCCAAGGTATCGAATGGCCCTTTGATACGAATGGTAAGCCAAGCAACCGCCTGGAACTCTTGACCGCCGTAAATAAACTCAACCACGATAATGCACATGATGCGCTTAACGATGTATACGCCACAATTGCGGTGGCTAAACTGCTGCATACTAAGCAGCCTAAGTTGTTTTCATACTTGCTGAGCATGCGTGATAAAAAAGCTATTAGTCTACTGGTTGAGAGCCGGCAGCCATTTGTCTACAGTTCCGGCAAATACCCCAGCGAATACGAAAAAACAACCGTAGCGATCTCGATCGCTAAACATCCAAAAAAAGGTGGTATGCTGGTTTACGATTTGCGCCATGATCCCGAGCCGTTCATGAATATGACGGCTGAGCAACTTGCTCAGGCTTGGCAGTGGAAGCCGGCCGATTCTGGCGAACTCAGGCTACCTATAAAACTGCTACAGTATAATCGTTGCCCGGCGGTCGCACCCATGGGTGTCCTTGATGAGCAAAGCCAAGACCGTTTACAGATTACGATGCCCACCATCGAAGCCAATCGAACCAAACTGACCCAAGCCCAGCACTGGCCGGAGCGCTTATACAAGGCTCTCGAAATCCTGGATAAAGCTCAGCAAGCTAGCTTTTTTAGTGACGCACAGGTTGTGGATGCTCAGCTGTACGATGGTTTTTTTGATGATTCAGATCGGCGCCTATTGAGCCAGATCACCGCTGCTGACCCAGCCGAGTTAGTATCATTTAGCTCCAAACTTCACGATGACCGGCTCAAGCAGCTGCTCCCGCTCTTTAAAGCGCGCAACTACCCACGTTCGCTAACTGATGAGGAGCGGCAGGCCTGGGAGGTGCATAAACAACAACGCTTAGTTGGGGGTGGTGAGAAGAGTGCCTTGGCTCAGTATTTCCGCCGTATCGAAGAACTTATGTCTAGCCCGCGTGTAGCAACCAAACAAAAGCATGTTCTAGAAGACTTGCTGCTCTATGGCCAGAGCTTGGTAGCGGTCGATTAGGCCGACTGAGTGACGGGATCTGAGGATTCTGGTTTGTGAGTCTTAATCACTGCGCGCAATCGTGGCTGCTCGACAATGACTAGAGTGCTGAGTGCCAGTAGCAGCGCCAATAGCAGCACCCACTGAAACGTCAGCTCAAAATTGGTGCCCGGAACCTGTCCCAAAACGATAAAATTTAACATCTTTTCTAGCGTCCCACGTTAGATTAAGCATAAATATACGCTTGTTTGCTAGAATGTCAACAATATTTTATAAGCATTAGCTCAATGCGGTTTGATAGCTGCCTAAGATGTCGATTTTCCAGCCGTGTTCGGCTAGCTCATCGATGGCTGCTTTGCTGAGTGCAGAGGATACGTTGTCGTCAAAATCGAGATAAAAGGCATAGCGGCGTTGCTCACCTGGCAACGGGTGGCTGTCCAGTTTTGAGAGGTTAATTTTGCGTTCTTTAAAGACACGCAAAGCATCAAACAAACTGCCCGCTTGATCTGACGACCCCTCGGTCAATATTATGCTGGTTCGGTTGGCTTGTTCGTTCATGATTTGCTCTTTGGCTAATACTATAAAGCGCGTGTAGTTCTCGGGGTCGTCGTTGACTGGACCGGCGATAACAGAAGCTTTGTACAAGTTGGCGGCCTGTTGACCGGCAATGGCTACGTTTTGGATTTTGTCGTGCGACATGACATATTGCACGGCGGCTGCAGTGTCGCTTAGTTCTTGCCGTTGAGCTTGTGGTAGGTGGGTATTGAGCCACAGTTCACTCTCGTTAAG
>CAZHBD010000057.1:0-4753 GCA_964530555.1 uncultured Candidatus Saccharibacteria bacterium
GGACAGCTATTTTACCTGCCTAGCGTTAGTTGGTACTAAGCGGCAAGAGCTGGCCGAGGGTATGCTCGACAATTTGCTGTACCTTTATGAGCGGTTTCACTTCATCCCCAACGCTAGCCAAATGTACCAGATGAGCCACTCCCAACCGCCCATCCTAACCTCGCTGATTAGATTGATCTACGAGCAGGGCGGTAAGGACGGCGCGTGGCTAAAGGCGAAGATGCGGATAGCACAACAAGAGTACCAGACTGTTTGGACGCATGACCGTCATCCGTTTTGGCACAAAGTATACCACGGTTTGTCGCGTTACTACGATATCAACGTGCTGCATGACCTGGCCGAGGCCGAAAGCGGCTGGGACATGACGCCGCGCTTCGAGCGAAAATGTCTGGATTATCTGCCGGTGGACCTAAACTGTCTACTG
Source organism: uncultured Candidatus Saccharibacteria bacterium (assembly GCA_964530555.1). Lineage (GTDB taxonomy): Bacteria > Patescibacteriota > Saccharimonadia > Saccharimonadales > AWTP1-31 > CAZHBD01. Next base: position 425 of record CAZHBD010000057.1, read on the forward strand.
TACAAGTACGAGACCGACTTTGCTTGGGCATCGCGCATGCAGCAAAATGAGGCCGAGGAACAGCGTTGGCTCAAGCTGTCACACAAACGGCAGCAACAAATGAACCGCGTCATGTGGCACAAACGCAAAGGCTTCTACTTTGACTACAACTACTCTAAAAAAGAACTGGGCGACGTGTGGTCGCTGGCAGGCTTTTTCCCGTTATGGTGCTCGTTGGCTAGCAAAGAACAAGCTGCGCGCATGGTCAAACACTTGGATAAGTTCGAATTCTCTGGTGGCCTCGTTGCGACCACACGGCCGTTGATTGATATGACTATCTTTGGATCGCTCAAAACCCAGTGGGCCTATCCCAACGGCTGGGCGCCACTGCACTGGATAGTTATTGAAGGGCTCAAAAACTATGGCTATGATGAGGCAGCCGAGCGCATAACTCGTAAATGGCTGCACACCAATCTCTTCTGGTATGAGCGCCACGGGGTGTTTCTAGAGAAATATAACGTCGTAAAGCCCAGCAGGCATCCTGTAGAAGGCGTCTACCCCAGCCAAACTGGCTTTGGGTGGACCAATGCTGTTTTTGTGGCGTTATGTAACAATTTGAGCCGACCAGCCGATTCTAATGGTGAAGAAACAATAGCTTAACAGCTTCGACGATACCCCAGATACCTAAAATGACAAAAGCTATGCTACCGAGCAGTGAAATAACTGGGTTTTTGACGGCTTTAATGGTACGCGATGGAGAGATGTATAAAAAGATATTGAGAATCATGTGGCCCAAGAATACGCCCGTAGCGAAGCCAAACACGTTAACAACGTTAAACAACGGCACGTAACCGGCAAAGTCATCAAGTCCCAAGACGAAAGGGACTAAGAACGCAGCGAGCAACAATGCGCCAAATGTTTTCTGAGCCCTCGCTTGGATATTGGTTGAAGGCATAACACGCGACAGCAAAGGATGGGTCAGACGGTTGATGAATAATATGCCAGCCTCGAACTTGCTCACACCGACTCGAAACCAGCTTGGGTATTTCTTGTCCTCATGGTTGACATGCTCTAGCCCTTCTTCAGCCAAGCGGAATAGCACTAAGCCAGCTACAAATACCATGATGCCGAGCAACCAGTTAATCTCCTTAAAGAACGTCCAAATAGCGAGGATCGCAAATGTTCCGACCGCGTTACCCAAAGCAGTCCCGATCTCTATGCCAATGCGCCCTTTGAGCCCACGATTACGGTCCATCAAACGCCCAATGAAAATGGCAAAGTCTATGGCTGTTTTGAGGTAAATTGTTAGGCCAACAACGATGTCCTGAATGCGTAAATGGACAGCAATTTTTTCACTAGAAACATGGTTGAGCAGGTGAATTTCTCCCCATAGCAGCACAATCAAAGTGGCGCACGTTACAAACGTGAGGGGCAGAGCTATGGCTTGATCGCGAAGGGCTGTTTTAGACATTTCTTACTAGAAATTGTAGCATGCAGCTATGACTGAAGAAAAAGATGCCTTGCCTTGCGCCGATAAGTTGGCTTTTGATACGTACCAGCAAGCCAAAGTAGTCGCGGTGACCTCGGCGTATCAACGTGGCAGTAAACCGGGTGTCAAACCATATAAATGTCGGCACTGTGGCTTATGGCACTTGGCAACAGACTTTGGTAAAGACTAGTTTTGTGCAGTACAATAAACGTAATGTTAGATGGAGCAGGCAGGGAGCGACGGGTACGAGACCTTGAATTAGGGTTGCCAAATCACACTGCTGAAATTTCCCCATTGGTCCTGCATATACTTGCTAGAGAGCTTGCCGATGATGGCCTCCAGTATAGTGAAAAACCATTTCAGCTGAGAGCGGGCGGTGAGTCGTATTGGTACTATGATGGGCGAAATGCTGTAATGCAGTACCATCCTGGCATGCTTTTGGCAAAGTTGACAGCTCTGAAGATCCAGCTTTTTGGCAAAACCGACTTTACTCGCGTTGCCGGTATGGGGGTGGGAGGTTGGGCTTTTGCGCGAAGCATCTCGTGGGTAGTGGATTTACCGGTAGTAGAAGGCAATGATGACAAAAGTCCCAACCAGCGTTATGGCTATGGCCTTTGGGGCGGAACCGTCCCGGGAGAAAATGTTTTGGTTGCCGACGATACGCTGACTACCGGTGATTCACTGCGTACCTTAATTGGTATGGTGAGGGATAAAGATGGGATAGTGGATCAGGCTGCGGTGGTAACGGACAGAAGTAATGGAGAAGCTGGTGCTGCAATCTATAGCGAACTTGGTGTTCGAGTCTTTAGTTTATTCCAAATGGATGGGACAAACGGGTTAATAACCCCTGATTACTGAGTTAAATAATGATCAACTATTTGTTATAATAAAGCCGTGAAGAAAAGCGTGTTATTAACTCATGGCACTTTGATGCCCTCGCGGGCTTAACTTTTCTATTCTCTTTGATTATTTCAGATTAATTACTTAGACAGGTACAATAACAGTTATGAATTATTATGTTACAACTTCTATTCCCTATGTGAACGGTGAACCGCATATCGGCCACGCTATGGAATTCGTTATGGCTGATGTCCTGGCCCGTGCTGCTCGCAAACAGGGTAAGCCAGTCATCTTTAGCACAGGTACCGACGAACACGGCAGCAAAATTGCTGAAAAAGCTGCTGAGCTCAAGTTAACCCCCAAAGCTTTGGCTGATCAGATGAGCCAAAAGTTCCAGGACTTGGCCAAAACGTTGAACATTAGCAATGATCGTTTTATTCGCACCACTGACAAAGCGCACGAACAACGTGCCCAAATCATTTGGAAAGAGCTATCCAAAGACATCTATAAAGGCAGTTACATTGGCATGTACTGCACGGGTTGCGAAACCTTTGTCACCGAGGCGGTGGCGCGCGAAAACAAGGGCGTTTGCCCGATCCACAACAAGCCCTATGAAAAGATTGAAGAGGAGAACTACTTCTTTAAGCTCAGTAAGTACGCCGAAAAAATTCGAGCCGAAATCGAATCGGGCGATCTACTGATTATTCCCGAGACGCGGCGCAATGAAATACTGGCGGTTATCAAAGAAGGTCTGGAAGATCTCAGTATCAGCCGACCCAAAGAAAAAATCCAATGGGGTATTCCGGTGCCCGGTGACCCGAAGCAGGTCATGTATGTATGGGTGGAAGCCCTTATGAACTACATTACGGTGCTAGGTTACCCCGAACATAAAGATTTTAAAGACTTTTGGCCAGCCAATGTTCAGGTGGTCGGCAAAGACATCATACGGTTCCATGCGGCTATCTGGCCGGGTATGTTGATGAGCCTTGGCTTGCCGCTGCCCAAAGCTTTATATGTGCATGGCTTTATCAATATCAACAACCAAAAGATGAGTAAATCAACCGGTAATTTTGTAACACCCGGTGAAGTCATCAAAAAGTACTCTGCTGACGTCTTCCGGTACTATATATTGCGGCATATACCTAGCTACGATGATGGCGACTTCAGCTGGGACTTAATCGAAAATGCTTACAACAACGAGCTGGCTAACGAGCTTGGTAACGCGGTGCAGCGGACAGCAGCGATGATTACCAAATATCAAAACGGTATTATTGGCAAAATACCACCGCCCAATCATGACAATGCACAGTATTGGGCGGCACTCAACTACTGCCGTTTTGACCGTGCGCTGGACGAAGTTTGGGAGCAAGTTCGCGGTCTCAACCAGTACATCGACGAAGAAAAGCCCTGGGGAGTTGCCAAGACTGGCGATGAAGGGCATCTGCAGGAAATATTGGCCTATCAGGCAGGTTGCTTGCTGGAAATCGCCGAGTTGCTCGAGCCATTCATGCCAGAAACCGCTACTAAAATTCGCCACGTCTTCGAAGAAGGTGTCATTCGGCCATCCGAGCATACACTCTTTCCGAAACACGAAACTACGAAAACGCCAGCCAAAAAGTAGTCTGTATGTCATTTGTTGATACCCACTGTCACATCCATTTTGATGATTACGGCATTCCGCCTGAGCAAGTTATCAACAACGCGGTTGCGAGCGGGGTCGATCGCATGATTTTGGTTGGCTGCACTTTGGGTGACACTGAGGCAGCGATTGAGATGGCTGCACAGCACGATAGCTTGTGGGCAAGCATTGGGCTTCATCCGCACGAAGGTACGGTCTACGTACATGACGACGCAGCCTTGCAGCGCTTTCGCCAACTGGCCACCCAGCCAAAAGTCGTGGCAGTTGGTGAGACTGGATTGGACTTTTACTACAATCACTCACCGAAGGCAGATCAAGAAAAACTACTGCGTTTTCAGTTGGAGCTCGGGCTGGAACATAATTTACCGTTTATTTTTCATGT
>CAZHBD010000058.1:0-4497 GCA_964530555.1 uncultured Candidatus Saccharibacteria bacterium
ATCAAGCTCTTTATCGGCATTTTTGCGAGTAACCCGCACAGTCGTCGTAGTGCCTTTGACTAATTCACCTGCAATGCCCAGTATTGCCGCCTTAGTGCTTACACCGGCCTGCTGTTCGGCCTGCGTCAGCGCTTCGTCGCAGTTCTTTACAACTGATGCAATGTCGGCTATGGCGCCGGCTTGCATATCGTTGAGCGCTTGGTGCGTCCGCCCTGCACCAACAATTTCAATGCCTTTGTCAGTTACGCGACCTATCAGTGCTTTTACAAATTCAGTACCAATATCAAGCGCCACGAGGTGCTGTTCGGTGGGCGCCTGGCCGCCAGTTCGTGCGTTCACTGTTTGTTTGAGTTGCTTTAATTTATCAAGCATAAGCTGATTTATTATAGCACCCATGGCCACTCAAACCAATCTGTTAATGAGACCACTGGGCATGAGGATCAAGCGCCGGGTGTTCATACGCTCGCCACGCTGCAACCAACGTTGTACTTGGCTCGTTGCCACCAGAAGTCGTCTGGTGCCACGGGCGCTTGGCCATTGACATAACCAATACTTGGCCAGGCGTCAGTTCAAACTCATCTGTTGCGGTCTCTGGCACGCCATCACCTTGATGGGTAGTGTTCAGTTGCACAACTCGTGCGCCAGCAATCGCCGTTATAGCTACCGCGTCAAACAAATCACGTTCATCGTCTTGGTGCCAGTAAAACCCACCCCCTGGCTTGGCGATGTGCGCTAGCACAACCGGTTTTAAGGTCGCTACCGTACGGCCCCAGTTCTTAGTTACCAACCTACGATCTTCAAGCTCATCACGTAGAAGCCGATGTAAAGCCCGAGCTCTAACGGCGAAATAGCCTTGCGGATGATCTGAGCTCAAAGTAAGTTTACGAGCATCATGCTGGGAACGCACGTTTCGTGCCTGTTGGCTACGCCCTTCCAAGCTCCAGAACGCTATTCGACGAAGTTCACGAGCTACCGGCTCTATTTGCTCGGGCTGAAAGAGATCAACAACAGTAAAGCCTTTTTCGTGGAGAGTTGTCAGTGGAGTTTCGGTCAAGCGTTCCGACATCGAGCGTTCTACGCTAGTACAGCTTTGATGCGCCGCACCCCGGCACTACTAGCTTCTTCTTTGAGGATTTTGAACTTTTTGCCGTCTTCGAACAGCTGCAAGGTGTGGTCAACATGCGGCCCGCCACAAATTTCAAAACTAAACGGTCGTTCGTTTTTTGGCGACTTGGGATCTTTCATCGAATAAACTTTTACAGTATCACCGTAACGATCGCCAAACTGGCCAAGAGCACCTAACGGGCCGGTGGCTTCTTTGGTCGGATATTCCTTCCAGCTGACTTGCAAATCTTTTGCTATCTCTCGATTGACGATTGCTTCGACTTTATCCAGCTGCTCACGCGTAACTTTTTCTGGATGACTAAAGTCAAACCTCAGACGTTCTTCGGTAATATTACTACCGCGCTGGATAACATGGTCGCCCAGCACATCACGTAAGGCCTGGTACATTAGATGTGTTGCGGTGTGATATTTCTTATGCTGCATCGTATGCCCGCCAAGACCGCCTTTGAATGTGCCCTTCGCAGCAGTTTGACTACGCTGACGCTGCTCAGCCATTTTAGTTTCAAATTCTTGCCGCCAATGTTCGCTCACTGATAATCCCTTGACTACCGCCTCTTCAACGCTCAACTCCACCGGAAAACCATAGGTGTCATACAGAACAAAAATGTTCTCTCCAGAAATAGAGCCAAGTTTTCCCATTTTCTCAAGTTCATGCACACCTTTTCGTAGAGTCTGTCGGAACACCTTTTCTTCCTTTATGAGAATGTCAATTACTTCCTGGCGTTTTTCAGCTACTTCTGGGAAATCAGCCTCATACATATCTGCAATAACCGGAACAATTTGCTCCAGGAAGTTCTGCTCAATCCCCAGCTCAAATGCCTGCCGCACGGCTCGCCGTACCAGGCGTCGCATAACATAACCCTGCTCTTTGTTGCTTGGCCTCACGCCATCAACCGCTAGCCACGTGGCTCCCTTGATATGATCCGCGATCACGCGCATAGCGTTCGTGTGACTAGCATAACTTTTGTTACTTATTTTCTCCAGTCGTTCAATAATCGGCCAGAACAAACTAATTCGGAAGACATCAGGATTATCCAACACTGCTGCCGCAATCCGCTCCAGCCCCGAACCTTGATCGATATTTGGAGCCTCCAGCTCAACAAATCCGTCTTCGGTTTTTTTGTAGCCCATAAATACATTGTTGCCAATTTCGAAGAAACGCGGCGAATCACTAGCTGGATGAGGTTTGCCCCATTTTTTCTCGTCGTGGTATTCTTCGCCGAAGTCAAAGAACATTTCACTATCTGGTCCACATGGGTCGCCAACCAACGTTCCTTCTTCGTCACCATTACGGCTCCACCAGTTTTCTTTACCATCGTACAAGAAAATACGTCCGCCCTGCATGCCTACTTTGTCACCGTTTTCGGCAGCCCCGATCTCAACGACTTTGGCATCAATACCGCGTTTTTTAAACTCGGCTTGCCATAGATCAATCGCCTGATTGTCTCTGGGGATTTTGTACTTTTCATTGCCGATATAACAAGAAACATAGACTCGCTGTGGATCTAGCTTTACTACGTCAAACAAGAACTCAGCCATCCACGGTATTTGCTCTTTTTTAAAGTAATCACCAAGGCTCCAGTTGCCAAGCATCTCAAATGTCGTCGTGTGCGATTCATCGCCCACTTCCTCAATATCTTGAACCCGTAGACAAACTTGACTATCCACTAGCCTTTTTCCTTTGGCATGCGTCTCGCCAAGTAGATAAGGGATCATTGGCTGCATACCACTGCCAGTAAACAGAGTGGTTGGGTCATTATAGGGGACTAACAGCGCCCGCGGTATAACCGCGTGTCCACGTTTTTCGAAAAATTCTAAATAGGCTTGGCGTATCTGCTGTGCGTTCATATAGTAATTATATCAGAATTACCCCTGTTTACAGAAGCTGGTGGCATTGCTATGCGGGGAATATTAACAGTTCATAGTATACAGAGCGCACTGAGAGACCTAGCCCAACAACCGGCCAGTAACAATTCGGGCGACCGAAACGGTGCTCCTCCTAGCCTTATCGTGATAGATACCAGCAAAGTACCCTCTCGATTTGAAATTTTTTTGTGTCAGAAACACGGCTATCAACTTGTCTGTCTGCCAAAGGCGCGTTATATGAAACAAGTGTTGCTGTTGTAGAGTGGGGTTTGAGCGTTTATTTGTTACTCGCCAGCGTCGGCTACCCGCCCAAATGCATCACGACAATACCCAGAGGGTACAGTTCTTGCCCGTCACGGTAGGCAGATCGTCCGACGCCAAGTGCTCCTATATGTGGATTGAGCATATTTTGCAGATGAGTACGACTTTGCACAAGACAAAGGAACGCACCAATTTGTGATTGATCACTGTCATGAGGCGGAGACACCTGTACGAGATTCTCTCCAATTCTGTCAAATGTCGTTTCATCAGCTGCCAAATGTACGCCAGCGTTTGAGGTACCAACGTGGTTAAACAACCCCTTCTCCGCCAAATAGTCGGCAGTTTGCTGAGCGGTGTTTTCGAGTGCAGCATCGTGATACACCTCGTCTCGACCTGCCATGTCTCGTACGATGTTGACCGCCTGTACCCAACCGTCTGTTGTGGTCATATTTGGAGCTGTTGCTTCATTGACAATAGGAATATTCTCACAGCTATGACTCCCATGCTCATCTGATTCATCATGCGTGAAGGCATAACCGAGGTTGTCAGTAACTCCATGTGTGAAATCAACTAAAGGTACTGCGGTGCTCGTTGTTGCTTGGGGTAATACTGTTTCTTGTGCATCGGCTGTGGGCCCATACACATCGTTGTCGGCCATCGCAGCTGGGGTTGACTTATGGCTAATGATCGTATCTCCGTCACGGACAAGAAGTCCACCAAAAACAAGCCCAAAAACCCCAACAACTGCCAGTGCGCGATTTCGTCTGACGTATGTCGGTTTACGCCGTAGAGCTTCTGGGCTAAATGGCTTGATGTTCTCTTGTTTTTGAATGTGCTTCATGGGTGTCTATCAACAACCTGTGCCTTTAGCGTTTTGGGAGGCAGCGAGAACAGATCGAATTCCGTCGGCCACTGCCGGCTGCAGATGTTTGGGTATTGTGTCGTTATATCCTGCCGCGCCACGGAGAACTAAACAAGCAATGTCGCCAATCTCAAAACTTTCACAGGCATGTGGCTTTGCTGGGCTGTCCTCTTCATGTACCCGGCAGGTATTGTCGAGCGCTAAATTGCCACAATCTTTCAGGAAACGGTATCTTCCCCATCCGGCAGGTAACATACGTTCGGATTCAGCGTCAGACAGTGCGGGCAGGATGCGGTCAAAATCGGCAGGCTCCAGCTCTGTGGCCAATGAAAACCTTAGCAGATTCTTTTGCCGTTCTTCGCTTGAAAGTGGGATAACAACTC
>CAZHBD010000059.1:0-4353 GCA_964530555.1 uncultured Candidatus Saccharibacteria bacterium
GGTAATTATTAGACGACTTTCATGATAGATGACTGTAGCCACAAATAAGATAAGCGCCATGAAAGCTACAATAGCCAATAGCCCTATACCGATCCATTGATATACCTCAGGATAATCCTCGCGTGTGATAAACCCTGGCAAAACGAAGTAAATCATCGCCGAAGAGGCAGCAAGACCCAAAATAACTTGGACGTAGAGAAAAACAATACCAAATGGGTGTCGATAAACAGAAGCAACTAGTCTTTCATCAATATCAACACGCTCCATGCTGGCGCGGTTGGTCGTTTTAGCTCTCAGCGGCATAACTACAGTATAACAGGTTACAGCAGGGTTGCTTGCGGAGAAGTTTGCGACTTTTTTAGATGAGTATAGGCCTTTGGCGTTGCCTTGCGTCCCCGTGGTGTGCGTTCCAACAGCCCGATCTGCATAAGGTACGGCTCATAGAAATCTTCAATGGTTGAACGCTCCTCTGCTGTCAACGCGGCTAATGTCTCGACACCCACCGGTCCACCTTGGTAGTTGTCAATAATCGCACTCAGCAGCATACGGTCGCCTGGGTCTAGCCCCAAAGCATCAATCTCAAGCAGCTGCAGCGCCCGCTCACTAATAACTGTGTCAATAATGCCGTCGCCGTTGACGTCAGCAAAGTCTCGCACGCGTCGCAGTAGGCGGTTCGCAATACGTGGGGTTAGCCGCGCCCTATGGGCTAGCTCGGTAGCTGCCACCGGGTCGATATGAATATCTAGAATTTTGGCAGAACGTTGAATAATTTTGGCTATCTCATCTGGCTTATAAAACTCTAGTCGGTGGATCATACCAAAGCGATCACGTAGCGGAGCAGCTAAAGCACCGGTGCGAGTGGTGGCGCCAATGATGGTAAACTTCGGTAGATCAAGTCGTAAACTGCGCGCGCTCGGACCCTTGCCGAGCATAATGTCCAAACGAAAATCTTCCATAGCACTATACAGCACTTCTTCGACACTGCGATGCAAACGGTGAATTTCGTCAATAAACAAAATATCACCATCTGCTAAGTTTGTTAGCAGGCTGGCAAGGTCACCGGCTCGCTCGATAGCCGGACCGCTTGTGATACGAATTTGCGCGCCCATTTCGTTGGCAATGACGCTAGCCATAGTCGTCTTGCCTAAGCCTGGAGGCCCGTACAACAGTACGTGATCCAAAGGTTCGCCACGCTTTTTCGCCGCAGCGATGGCAAGCTTGAGGTTTTGTTTGAGGCGCTCCTGCCCAATGTAATTGGCAAAGTCTTTTGGTCGGATAGTGTTTTCCAACTCTTGCTCTGTGTCGTCAGTTTTATCCCTCGTATCTACAATCCGCTCAATAGCCATAATGCTTATTTTACGATATTCGTGACAATTTTACGAATAGAACGAGCTTATGCTTGCTAAAATAATCTTATATAATATAATTTTGTGATGCACAAGAGACTCGGTAGAACCCTGGACCCTGCATTCGTAATGCATGTGAATGCGCGCACCATGGAATTCGCTTCGACTCATAGGTCGTTTGCTAACGTGCCGCTACCTGTCGACAGACCAGTGTTTTTACCGGTGCTACGACAGGATTCCGACCAACGCCTCATTCAGCTGGCTCATGCAGGGGAGAAAGCCATACAGGCGTTTATGGACACTCTAAAAGGACCTGATGCTGGACCAGTTGAATTGCGCCCACAAGGAATAAGATTTAAGTCAGTTAACCAAACTGAGAATCAGACACCAGCCGTCATCGCTGCCGAAAACCATATGGCAGAAAACCCAGGGTTAGATGTGCGTCGTCTCCGAAAAGTATTGCTGGTGCTCAAGGCCGAAGACACCAACCTCGTGTCTCAACAGCTCTATGACGCGGCTCAAGAGGCAGAACTGCAGATCGTTTCACCCGATACACCAGCTACTTTAGTGATCGGCATTTGCTCCGTTCTGTCCTCAAAACGAGGCGAAATGGGTGCCCAGATAGAGAAGCGGGTAGTTCGAGGCCTACCTCCAGCCCCAGCATCTCCGTTACTATTTTTAGATGCTCAAGCGTAGCCAGATATTTATCGATTGCTCAGGGCGCGCTTGATTCGTTCTTCGGTGGAGAGTGTTGGATCAATATTTGTCAGGGCAGCTTGCGCATCGACATCACTATAGCCCAGAGCGACCAAAGCCTGCACTGCTTCGTCCTGGGCATTCACACCGCTCCGACCTACAAGGCTTTCGGCAGCATCACCAACAGCTACACCAACCTTGTCACGGAGCTCAACCACAATTTGTTCAGCCGCCCGTTTACCCACGCCTTTGGCAGTTTGCAAACGCTTCACATCGCCCCCAGCGATGGCCGCTCGCACATCGTTAGTGGAACCGATATCAAGCACCGACAGTGCAACTTTGGGGCCAACATTCTTTACGCTCAACAGTTGTTCGAACAACTGTTTTGTGTCGAGACTACAGAACCCAAACAAGTCGTGAGTATCTTCCTTAATATGTTCGTAGATATAGACCGTCACAACTTGGTCATGAGGCAAGCTTGCCGAATCTGCTGATGTCATCAGCACACCGTAGCCAACACCACTGACATCCAGAATAATCTGGCTAGTTAGTTTTTCGGCAACCTGGCCGCGCAGGCGAGCGATCATAGTTCGAGCTCTTTTATTTTCTGTACCAGATCGTCTATGTCTTTATAGGCGACGCTTTTGTTTGCTAGCTCCGGTACATATGTTTTAACGTCCTGCTGATACGCCACAATGATGGGTTTCTTGATGGCGATCGCATAGCCTACTTCCATGAGCTGACCTTCGCTCTTATCATTACTATGTATCAACACAAACAGCCCATCCATAGACGCAATTTTCTGAAAAGCGCGCTCCATAATTTGGCCTGCGCTATACCGATCTTTAACGAATTCTTCCTCTTCGCTGAGCGTAGCGTAAGCTTTGATCTTGTGGGTCGCCAGGGCGATCTCGATCTTGTTAAGTCTCTGTTCGAGCTCCATCAGGTTTTCACCGGTGTGTCGGTAGGCAATAAAAAATCGTTTCATAACCACATTATCGCACAGTCATACTACAGCAGATAGCTGCTGCCAGGGCGTCAGCAGCGTCATCGGGCTTTGGAATCTCTTTGAGCTGCAACAGCACCCGCACCATTTCTTGCATCTGCTGTTTATCGGCCTTGCCGTAGCCAGTAATCGCCTGTTTGATTTGCATCGGTGTATACTCATGAAGCTCCAAGCCATGCTGCTGTCCTAAGAGCAGTACAACACCACGTGCCTGCGATACGGTCATAGCAGTGGTTACGTTGCGCGAGAAAAACAGCTTTTCGACCGACATAACCTGCGGTTTAGTGTGCATAATAATATCGCTAAGTTCATCGAAAATCGTCGCCAAGCGTACTGCGTCATCTTCCTTAACGGGCGTTCGGATGACGCCAGCATCAACCAGACTGATCTTACCCTTGGCATCAACATCTATCACACCGAAACCAAGTATGCCCGTACCAGGGTCAATGCCCAGGATTCTCATGAAAAATTCACTCTTGTCATGCGTTTTAAGTTTGGATTGCCTGCCACCTTGAGTAGCACTCTTCTATACTATTCATAAGGCAGCTACTACATCTTCGGCGATGTCAAAGTTGACGTGAGTGTTCGTAACGTCATCAACTTCATCCAGGGCGTCCATCAGTCGCATGATCTTACCAGCCGTGTCTTTATCGGTCACTTCGACAGTATTGTTTGGCACAAAGGTTAACTCAGCCTCAAGGATTTCTAAACCAGCAGCGCTAAGCGTATCGCGCACTTTGGCTAAATCTTTGGCATCGGTGTATATAACTGACTCGGCGTCTTCCTCTTGGACATCTTCAGCACCTGCATCAATAGCTTGGAGCATTAGCTCATCGCCAGAGCCCTTGACCCGAATCATTCCTTTGCGCTCAAACTGGAAGGCCACGGCGCCTTTTTCGGCAATATTACCACCGTGCTTACTAAAAGCCAGACGCACCTCTGGATAGGTTCGATTAATGTTATCGGTAGCGCACTCTACCAAGATAGCGACACCGCCTGGTCCGTAACCCTCGTACAAGACTTCTTGGATCTGAGCGCCGCCCAGCTTCCCGCTACCACGGTCGATGCTACGCTGGATATTGGCCGATGGCATATTGGAGGCTTTGGCCTTATCGATCGCTAAACGCAAGTTAAAGTTCATATCAGGGTCAGCACCGCCGCGAGCAGCAATTGCAATGGCATTGCCCAGTTTGGTAAACAAGGCACCGCGAGCAGCGTCTTTCGCTCCTTTTTGTCGCTTGATTGTACTCCATTTACTATGACCGCTCATGTAACTCCTGCAATTAGTTCTGTTCTATCTGTTAT
>CAZHBD010000060.1:0-4321 GCA_964530555.1 uncultured Candidatus Saccharibacteria bacterium
ACATTTAGTTCTTTCAACGTTTCACGCCGGCTCAGCTGCGGCAGCACTCACCCGACTCATGGATGTTATTGGTGAAAACCCGCTATTTATTTCAGCAATCCGTCTGATTATGGCGCAGCGTTTAGTTCGTCGCTTAGATGACGCGACCAAGGTCGCATACACGCCAGATCAAACAGTTATCACGAAACTGCAAGAAATAGTGGATACACTCCCGTCGAACGTACAAAAACCCAATTTTCAAAATATTCAGCTGTACAAAGCCGGAAAGTCTGCTGAAAACCCTTTTGGCTTTAGTAGGCAGATTGCCCTGCGAGAGCAGCTTATAATGACTGATGAACTTCGGACATTGCTGCAGACCAAGACAACGCACCTCTCCACCCAAGAAATTGAAACTGTTGCTGTGAGAAATGGTATGTTAACCATGCAACATAACGGCCTCTTTAAAGTGCTTGCCGGGGAAACAACCGTTGAAGAACTACTGCGTGTTCTAGGTTGATTTATACTAAACAATACTACATAGTAGTGTGCTATGGTTGAAAATATTGCAGCGGATGGCAAGAGTGTTTGTCTTGGCGTGCCTATCGCCGATCGAGCAGCTACATCAGTCTACCGAACTGTTCATCATATTTTGCGTGATACCCAAGTAGATGCAATGCTTGATGTGGGGGCAAGTGATGGTGTGGCTAACTTTGATGGGATTTTTGGTTCTAATGTTGTTGGTCTTGATATTGCAGCTAGCGCCGCACAAGCGAACAAAACCGAACTCAGTGTACAAGGCGATGGACTCAAGCTGCCGTTTCGACGTAATGTCTTTTCACATATTCTCGCCCTCGATGTAGTGGAGCATTTCCCCCCTGAGCAAGCGCTCGACCTATTGGCCGAAATGCAGCGCGTCGGCAAACAGGAGCATCAACTAGTGGTTTCCATGCCATTGGTTGATCCAACGCGCTTGATGACGTGGATTGAACGCGTCAGAATGTATAAACATGGCGAACGCCCAGCAACTGGACTATTCGATCGAACACACTACATATTAACTGGCGCTCGTCAACACCGTCAACTTCTACAGGCTGCTGGCTATGGTGTGTTAGCCCAGTACGATACGATTGCGCACACCAGTGGTTCAGCTCAGGTTGGTGGAAAGAATCGTGTGACAGACGAGAACCCTTCATATAACCGACCGCGTATTGTCATTGAATATATGCGCCGCCAACACAGTCGAGGCCTTGTTTACGAAGCACTGCGACATCTTCTGGGATACCAGCGAGTATATCATTTGCGTAGTACTAGATAATTCGAGCAGCTACTGCAGGAACAAGACGATCATCTAAAACACCAGGGATTATTAATTCGACCGTTGGCGACTTTATTAAACCAGCGATGGCTTCGGCAGCGGCTAATTTGTGTTCATCGGTGATTGTGCGAAGGTGGTTATCCAACGCCCCACGAAAGATGCCAGGGAAGGCCAAAGCATTGTTCACTTGGTTGGGAAAATCGCTTCGCCCAGTGGCCATAACCGCTACACCAGCTTTTTTAGCCTCGCTGGGCAATATTTCTGGGGTAGGATTGGCCATTGCAAAGACAATCGGGTCTTTGGCCATGGTCTTTATCATGTCACACGTTAACAAACCGCCTTTGGATACACCAATGAAGATGTCAGCTCCTTGCAAAGCATCATTCAAGTTACCCGATAGGCCGTTCTTATTAGTGAACTCTAGGAGCGCCTGTTTATCTGGATTTAGGTCAGTTCGCGATGCCGATACAATGCCCTTACTGTCAACCGCTAGGATATCAGGTTGAGCATAGTGATCCAGCAACTTCATGATCGCTGTTCCGGCTGCACCAGCACCGACACAAACAATACGACAATCGGCGAGGTTTTTGCCGACCACTTTCATGGCGTTAATCAGTCCAGCCAGAACTACAATGGCAGTTCCATGCTGATCATCATGAAATACAGGAATCATAAGCTCTGCCTTGAGCCGTTCTTCAACCTCAAAACAGATTGGGGCAGCAATGTCTTCGAGATTAATCCCCCCAAAGCTGGGTGCCAGCGCCTTCACGGTAGCTACAATTTCATCCGCTGTATGGACGTCAAGAACAATAGGTACCGCGTCGATATTAGCAAAGTGCTTAAACAACATGGCCTTACCCTCCATAACCGGCAAAGCTCCATAAGGGCCAATGTTGCCGAGACCAAGCACCGCAGAGCCATCGCTGATAACAGCAACTGAGTTATTGAGCCAGGTGTAGTCCCGGGCTTCTTCAGGATGTTTAGCCAGGTGACTGCTCACAGCAGCCACACCAGGGGTATAATACGTGCTTAATTTGTCCTTACTGTCCAAAGAATCTTTGAGTTTGATGGCTATCTTACCGCCAAGTTGTTTGTGTTTTTTGAGTGCTTCCTGTGTGTAATCCATAACTATATTGTACGAACTTTGTCGCCAGATCGGTATTTTATTATCACAACAGATATGATACACTTGTCTTAAGGCGATATTTAGTGTAAGGTAGTCTAGTTATGGAATCTATTGTCCAAAAAATTGAAGCTAAGTATAAAAAGCATGCCGTTGTAGATGTTATGCCTGGCGATACTGTTCGCGTGCACCAGCAAATCAAAGAAGGCAACAAGACGCGCATTCAGATATTTGAAGGCATGGTAATCCGTGTGACTCGCAAAAACAGTCTCAATGCCACCATGGCTGTACGCCGTATTGCCAGTGGTGTCGGCGTAGAAAAAACATACCTCTTACATTCTCCACTTGTAACCAAGATAGAGGTAATGAAACGAAGTAAAGTCCGCCGCAACTACCTCACCTATATGCGCGCTCGTACTGGTAAAGCGGCACGACTGAGTGGTGTTGATTTTGATAAAAACGCGGTAAATGACCTGCCACCAGATACCGCCGCTGAAGAAGCTGAGCGTGTGGCCAAGGAAGAAGCCAACAAACAGCACGAAGCAGAGGCTGCAAAAAAGGCAAAAGCTGAAGCTGAACAGGAAGCCAAAGTCGCTGAAGCTATGGCCAAGCACGACGAGCAAGCCTAGAGCATTCTATTGACTTGTACAAACTGCCCACTCAAGGGCAGTTTTTTTGTTAGTATAAGATCACTATGATCATTGGAGTAGATGAAGTGGGTCGTGGCTGCTGGGCTGGACCGCTAGTAGCTGCGGCAGTTCTCTTGGACAAGCCGATCGTTGGTCTCTATGACTCCAAACTCCTGACAAAACAGCAGCGAGAGAAGTATGATCGGGTTATCAGGAATTCTTCGTCATCATTTGGAATAGGTTGGGTGTCCAACCAGGAAGTCGACTCGTTGGGGCTGACCAAAGCAGTACGGCTGGCCATGCTTCGTGCCTTAGAACCACTTAGAATAGTGGGGCACACTATTATAGTTGATGGCAATATAAATTACTTGGCGGACCTGCCAAATAGTGATGCGCTTGTTAAGGCTGACCAAACAGTCCCCGCCGTTAGTGCTGCCAGCATCATTGCAAAAGTAGCCCGTGACCGATTCATGGAAAAACAGTCTCAAATACACCAAAACTACGGCTTCGATAGCAATGTCGGCTATGGCACAAAAGCACACAGGGCTGCATTAATACGCTATGGCATAACAGATCTTCATCGGCGATCATTTAAACCAATCCAGGCATTTCTATGAGAGCATCATACACAAATGGCCACAAAGCGGAACTAATTGCGGCAGATTACCTGAGGAACTTACGCTTTACTGTTCTCGATATGAACTGGAAAACTCGCTGGTGTGAAATCGATATTGTTGCCGAGCGCGACAAGACGGTTTACTTTGTCGAGGTCAAGTATCGACGCAGTGATGATCATGGTACTGGCTTTGACTACATAACCAACACGAAGCTACAGCAAATGACCTTGGCAGCAGAGTGGTGGGCTCAAGAACATAGTAGGTTTGATGAATATCATCTGGCCGCCATCGAAGTCTATGGACCAGATTTTGTAGTCACTCAATTCTTGCCAGACTTACTTTGAGCTGCGAAAAAGGTTTGCACAGTTTTGAGATCACGTTCGCGCCAAGCAGACTGCCATTCGATCGTCTCGATGCCCTGTTTGATACTCCGCTCAAAAGCCGGTGACATATGTTTCTCGAAGAACTTACGATACTTCACTAAAAATGCCCGATCACTGTATGAACGCGCAGCGTACAGTGGAAATCGGTAAAATGACAGGTCATTACCAAGATTATCTTGCAGCCACTTCCAGTTAGCCGTCATCCAATCCCACGTTGCGTCACGGGCAAAACGGTTAGAAAAACTATAAACAAGCCAGTACGCGACATCTTGCAG
>CAZHBD010000061.1:0-4213 GCA_964530555.1 uncultured Candidatus Saccharibacteria bacterium
GCTCAAGGTTACCATCGCTCGATGGTATACGCCGAACGGGAAGAATATCGACAAAGAAGGTATTCAACCAGACCAGAAGGTTGATCGTACCGACGATGATGTGAAAAACGGTCGTGATCCGCAGTTGCAAACAGCGCAAGATTCGCTTACAAAATAAACAAAACGCTTGCGCAAAATTGCGGTAACAGGTAGTATCTCTAGGTATAAATGAGAGGACGGGCGAAAGGTGGCAAAGCAGGTTAAGTATGTGTTTGTTACAGGTGGTGTGCTTTCCGGGTTAGGAAAGGGTATCACCGCCGCCTCAATTGGCAACATACTCAAAGCTCGCGGCCTATCAGTCAACGCTCAAAAGCTCGACCCCTACCTTAATGTTGATGCCGGTACGCTCAACCCAGCAGAGCATGGTGAGTGTTTTGTGACCAAAGACGGTGCCGAAACAGATCTTGACCTCGGGCATTACGAGCGTTTCCTGGACATTGAGCTGACGAACAAAAGCTCAGTTATGAGCGGAAAAATAATCCGCCAGCTTATCGAGGACGAGCGAGCAGGCAAATTCCTTGGGCAAACAGTTCAAGTCGTACCCCATCTGACAAATGCCATCATCCGCGTCGTAGAAGATGCAAGTCAGGGTTTTGATGTTCACATTGTCGAAATCGGCGGTACCGTCGGCGACTATGAAGGCCCTGCGTTCTTCGAGGCGATTCGTGAGCTGGGGGCCAAGGTTGGTCATGACAACTGTATTTTTGTACAAGTAGTCTACCTGCCATATTTATCTACTAGCCAAGAAATTAAAACTAAACCTGCGCAGAATGCCGCGCGTGATCTTCGAAGCATGGGTATCGTTCCTGATGTCCTGGTGGCTCGGAGCGAAGTACCCGCATCAGTCAATGTAAAGCGAAAGTTGTCGGCTTTTTGTGGTGTGCCGGAGTCTGGTATTGCTGTACTTCCGAATGCCCGTACGGTATATGAGGTGCCGCTTACCCTTGAAACACAGGGAATTGGCGATTACATTGTGCAGCAGCTTGGCCTTAAGGCTAAGAAGCCAAACCACAAAGAATGGGAAAAGATGGTGCGTTCAATTGTGAGCGACGCTCAACAGGAAAGAACTATTGGCGTGGTGGCAAAATACCTCGACAACCAGGACACCTACATGTCGGTTTTTGAAGCTCTGCGGGCTGCAGCCTGGGAAAAGTCGGTTAAATTGAACATTACATGGGTTGATGCTGAGCAAATTTTAAGTCCGATCGATGCGCAAGAAGCACTAAAGGGACTGGACGGCATTGTAGTGCCTGGTGGATTTGGTTCGCGCGGTGTTGAAGGCAAGATACTGGCCGCCCAGTACGCCTTGGCGCACAAACTGCCATACTTGGGTCTTTGTCTTGGTTTGCAGGTCGGTGTGATAGCAGCTGCGCGCAACGCTGGGCTTGTCAACGCTAGTTCCGAGGAGTTGCTGCCAACCGGCAATACATTGGTCATTAACACGATGAATCATCAGCGGGGCAAAGAAAATACAGGTGGAACCATGCGTCTTGGTGATTACCCGTGTGTTATTGCCAAAGACAGCCTGGCGGCAAAACTCTATGGTACCACCAAGATTGTTGAACGACATCGTCACCGCTACGAATGTAATAACGAGTATGTTGCAGACTATGAAAAGTGGGGCATTCGCCCAGTCGGCAAGGCACCTGACGGCTCATTGGTTGAAATGATTGAAGCTGTAGATCATCCGTTCTTTATGGCAAGCCAGTTTCATCCTGAGTTTCGTAGCCGACCAAATCGTGCTCATCCAATGTTCCGCGGCTTTGTCGGTAGTCTACTTGCAAAATAGGTAAAACTACCGTAGCATAAGCGTTATGGACGACCAAAAACATGCTAAACAAAAGAAAATTTTATTAGTTGAGGATGATGATGCACTAGCTAGTGTGTATCAAACTAGGTTGCAGGCCGAAGGGTTTGATGTGCGGCGCGTGCCAAATGGTGAAGATGCGCTTGCTGCTGCCCTTGAGTATAAGCCCGATCTCACACTGTTGGATGTCATGATGCCCAAAGTAAGCGGTTTTGATGTGCTGGATATACTCCGTAATACCCCAGAGACAGCAAAGATCAAGGTCATTATGCTTACTGCTCTCAGTCAGGATAGTGACAAAGAACGAGCCAAGAGCCTAGGGGTTGATGACTACCTCGTGAAATCCCAAGTGGTGATCGCTGACGTTGTAGAACGCATCAAGCACCACCTCGGAATGTAACAAACAGAGCTGAAGAAAGGCAATAGTAACATGCTATTGCTTTTTTTAATTTTTTATGCTAATATATTCTTGTTAATCCTAAAACAAATATGTCAAGCGAACAGCCAAACCCAACCATAATCAATCAGATAGCGCAGTTACCCGAAGGAGCTGCCAGCAACTATATGGGACGAGTTATTACTGAAGTCTCGGAAGCTAAGAATCTGAAGCCAGAGGTCGCTCGGAACGTCTTAGTTGATCACCTAATCGGCACTACGTTGCGTGTAATGGGAGCTGAACACGGCTTAGGCGCACTATACGCTATGGGGAATGAGCGACCTAAAGTTGGCCTTGCTGCTCCAGGGAATGTTGGACAAGATCACTGGATCGCAGGTTTTACTCGCAAAGAAGGTCTGCGCCGCGCTGTAATCGATGTGGAGCAGAATCCACCTTCGGGTAACGCGTTAAATGGTGCTGCCCAACGCCTTAGGATCGAACGAACTGGTGCTGTGCAAAGGCCAGTGTTCACGACGATGGATCAAATAGATGGTTATTTGGATACGGAGGTAGAGGCGGAGCGTAGGCTACCTCACACCGAAAAGGCTGGTCCTTGGAAAAGCGTGATTAAAAGAGAGCTTGCGGATTATTTAGAAAATCCAAACCTAGTCAAAGGCCGGTGGGACCTCGGTGATCATGCGACGCCCGAGGCGGCAGCTGTCATGCGTGACGCACGCAACGCTTGGAGCGCGGCTGCAGAAACCGCGAAGAAGGCTGGCATTGACATTGATCTGCTTACGAAGTCGGTGGAGTGGATGAAAGCCCACGAGAATGACCCTGTCCAGACTGCATCGATCGGGAAAACGGCACTCATTGGCGTCCGGCCAGACTACAGCCATCTGTTGTATTAGCATAGGCAGTGCTGTAAGTATTATTCGACGGTAACTTCAGTGCGGCGGACGGTTTTACCGGTGAAACGGCGAATTTTACGAGTCTGGAAGTTGACGACGCCGTCTTTTTCGGCATGGATGGTGTAGTTGCGGCCTAGAAACGTCCCTTTACCGGCACGCTTAGTCAGGCCAACTTGACGAACGATGACTTGACCCTTTTTGACCTTTTGGCCACCAAACAACTTAACACCGAGCCGTTGACCCGGGCTGTCGTGAATGTTTTTGCTTGAACCACCAGCTTTGACGTGTGACATGTTACTTCCTTTGTAATACTACCAGTTCACGAGCGACCACTTGGCCTTCGCGGTGGTAGATAAGGTCTTCCTCCCGCGCGTGAACGAACTTGACACGATTATAGCCTAAATCCTCGAGAGAATCAAGCGTTTTAAGGTGTTGAAAGCCTTCCGGTGTTTTCCAGGCAGGAACAGCGATACACATGCGAAAGCCAGTTTTGGTCTGGCGGGCCACATTTTGCAAGAATTTTTTATGAATTAAAGAAACATCTTGCATTACTTCCCGCAAAATCTCTGGTTTTGGTGCGGCAGAGAACGGGCGCCCGAGATAGGTTTCGGCGGCGATAACATCAAATTTATCCCAGGTAAAAGAGGTGGCATCGGCAACATCTAGTTTTTGCTCGGCAGGACCAATGAGATGCTCAAGATTTTGTCGAGTATAGTCTATCATCCTAGCTTCAAGATCAGTACCATAGGTATATCGCCCCATAAGCAAAGCTTCTTGCAGAATGACACCAGTGCCACAGAAGGGGTCGAGTACAGTTTCGCCTTCGCCCGGAGCAGTAAGATTGATAATAATTTGCGCTAGCTTGGGGGGTAGCATGCCGACTTTTGCATCGCGTGCAGGTCGGCCATGGTCGCGACGAGCGTAGGCCTCAATATCTTGTTCTTGCAGAGTTTGAGCCAAGATAGTGCCATCGCCATTTTTAATAAGTAGCAATTCCATGCCGAGTTCTTTGGTAAGTTGATTATTTAACACCTGGGCACTGTTAAGCGCTGGCTCATTATTTGGTACCACTCGCACCGC
>CAZHBD010000062.1:0-4088 GCA_964530555.1 uncultured Candidatus Saccharibacteria bacterium
ATTCTTATGCTTACCACCCCTGTCAGCTAGCTGCCAGAGCAGAGTTTTTTGCAATGCTGAGCGGTTAGAGCTTCGTGTTCCTCTAGTGTGCGAGAGAAGTACGTATTGCCATCATCACCTGATACAAAGTATAGCCAATCAGTTGAAGCCGGCCGTGCTACAGCCTGCAGCGAGCTCTCCGTAACGTTACTAATCGGTCCAGGCGGCAAACCGTCATGGGTATAGGTGTTATAGCTCGAATCAAACGTGATCGTAGGTGATTTCCCGGCTAGAACGGCACCATAAATGGCTGTGGCGTCCGACTCTAAGCGCTTACCTTTGTTTATGCGCGATAAGAAGACCTGCGCCACTTGGGCTCTATCTTCAGGCCTAGACACTTCTTTCTCGATAATCGAGGCTAGGGTGACCGCCCGGTAGACACTCAACCCCTGGCGTGAAAAGGCTTCGCGAATATCTGGCGTTAAACGTTTTTGCATCTCGTCGAGTGACGAGCGAATAATCTGCTTTGGTGTCGTATCGGCAGTACGCTGAAACGACTCAGGGTACAAGTAGCCTTCTAAACTCGCCTCTACGGGCTTGTCGACCAATGCAGGGTGGTTTTGATACTGGTCGGGCTGAAATGCTTCATCAACTTCGACAGCACTATAACCAGCAGCAATAAAAGCTTTTTTAACCTGATCAATACGTTTACCTGGCAAAATCGTGACCAAGTTGGTCGCTACCTTCCCTTCAGTAATAATTGATACGATCTGCGAGACATCATAGCTAGGGCTCAGTTCGTAAGTACCTGCCTTGATTTTGTCGGCTGCACTTTTGTTTTGCACAAAACGCTCGAAGGCCCAGGAACTTTTAATAATCTGTTCGTCCTCAAGTTTAGTGGCTGTTTGACGCAATGTAGCACCCGTGGGTATGGTAAATGAAACAGTAGTTTGTGATTTATTTAAAGCATGTAAGTTCATTTGATAGTAGTAGCGTACGCCGCCAATTATACCGATCACCGCCAGGCCAGCGATAATGATAGACACACTTACCAGCTGATGAATAAAGTTACCACGTTTTTTCATACTAGCAGCTCCGCATGCTCTGCAATAAAATCTTCAAGAATAATGGCTGCCGCCTCAGCATCGATATCGCCTTTGGCAATGGGCTGTTTGCGACCATCCAGGTACTCCTCTGCCACCACCGAGGTAAGTGTTTCATCTTGAAAATGAACGGGTATAGAGATTTCGCGGGCCAAACTATTACCAAAGCTTCGTACGGCATGTGTCTGTTGTGTATCCTGACCTTCCATACCACGCGGCAAACCAACGACTACCAGACCAACTTGCTCTTCAGCAATAATTTGTTTGATCATTTCCAGGTGTTCGCGATCGGCTGCTATGGTCCGGTATGCTCGCGGCAAGCGTGCTTCGTAGCTTGCCAGCGCCAACCCGATCCGTTTGTCGCCAACGTCCAGAGCCAAAACCATGTGTGGTGTCATAGGTTCAATTATAGCTTTTCGAAGGTGATAGTGATACGACTAGCCTTTTTGGGAGTAACCGACACCCAAAACGGGCTGTATTTTACTTGTACGTCTTTAACCCCCGGTAAGCTACCGAGCTGATTTTGAACATCGCCCCGTTTCTTGCCTGCAATCTGTTGCTTGAGTTCGTTCTCATCCACGCTAACTCCCGTACTTACTGTTGATTGAACAGAGAGGCTTTGTTCATTGTCAGACTTTTTATCAACGACCCTGAAGACCGCTTTGTCGATACCGTCATCATTGATGGCCTGTTTGCTGGTATCAATATCTTTTTTAGCATCATTAACTACTAACTTCTTGAGGTCATCTTTTTTGATGCCAAGCATGGAATAGGTGACCTCACTGTTAACCGTCACATCACTAGCTTCTTCACCAACATTCGGGGTACTTGTAACTTGGCCGTTGGCTGAGGTCAGCGTGTCGGGCAGTGGGAATAAGTTGCCATCACGGAACTGCTTGGTGAGGTCAGTTTGAGCAGTGTTTTTGCTCTTATCTGTTAGCTGTTGCTTAGCATTCGCAATATCTTGGTCACTGACCACAGTAACGTTTTTTGTCGTTCCCCCTGTCATTGCGTTACCACGCGCCGTTACCGAACTAACTGCTGCTACACTATAATCTCGCTCGCTAAGGTTAAATTGATCGCCCGAATCTTGCGCAATAACTTTTGTCGTTCCCGTAGAAAAAGTGGGGAAATCACTGTTTTTGCATGATGAGCCAATCTTGACGCTACTCAGCGTAATCTCTTCCTGTGTCAGGAACGTTAGCCCATTTGAGCTCACTCCAGTTCCGGCCGGAATAGTTACCTGACTCTGCGAGCAATCCGTCAGACGCAGTGTTACAGTGCCGGTGGCTTTATCGCCAACGTTCTTTTTTCCTGTCGCGGTCACTTTGACACTGTCGGTATTTTTGGTTTGCTTGGAAACTGCCGGCACTTTTTTAGCGCTTTCGTCGAGCGACTTCGTTGCTGTATTGGCCGTGAAAGTCAGGTCTACATTACTGGTTTCGTTGTCGGTCTTAACCACAATTGATGCTTTTGGCAGAACAAAAATAGCCAATATCCAAAAGACGATGAGCAGCACCAGCCCGCCGCCGATCAATAATATGCGCGTACGAAACTTGTTGAAGTTTGGTATCTTGAGTTTTTTGTCAGATTTTTTGCTAGCCTTATCGTCTGGTTTGTCGGCGCCAGCTTCGTCTAGCTCGTCATCATCAAGCTCGATAGTATCTTCGGGGCCTGGCCTTGCATTCTTGGCTTTTGATGTCGCAAGCTCACCAACAGGCTTGCTTTTGTCAATTGCTTGGCCATCATCAACTTCAGGCTCGTCATCTAACTCACCGGCTTCGTCTAGAGCGACATCAGCCGAGGGCACTTTGGGCGGGTCAGGAATCTCCGGCTTAGTCTGAAGCGTTTTGGCAACGTACAGTTTGACCGCGCCAGCCAGTGGCAACAGACCAGCTTCACTGGTAATCAATACGATGCGTTTCCGTGATTCGTCGCTCGCTCGCTTGAGGAGCTTCATGTTGACAATGCTCTGCAGAACGGTGGCACGCTTTGGTAGCACGAGGGCAACAATCTTGTGCTTGCTACCACGAACCTTATCGATAATGGCGGTTATCTCGTCATCAACATCGATGTATACTGTGTCTTTCTGATTGTTTGATGCTTCAGCCATGTTATACCCTCAGTAGCCGGTCAATTTTTTGTCGGATGGCATTGCTGCCGGTCGCCGTGTCATCTTGCTGGAGCGTATCAAGCCCAACGCGCAGCAAACCCATTGCGGTTATGAATGTATGATCGGTGACAGTCGCTGTTTTGTCAACAATACCGACCACTTGGTGTGGCTGAATGTGCTGGACAACTGGTTTACGTGTAAACGGTAGACTGTTGTACCAATTGGTCGAGGCCAGCTCGCGCATGAGCATATCAAGGCTCGAGCCGCCGCCACACAGTAAGATGCGGTATGGCAGATGATCGAGCTGCGTAAACTCCCCTAGAGCCAACTCGACGCCCGCAGTCCAGACTTCGAGTGTCTTGCGCAGCGCCGCTTCGACAACAGCCACTTTTTTCTCGGGCAACTTGTTACTACCAAGGGCAAGTTTGAGCTCTTCAGCTTGCGGGAAGCTGACACCAAGATTGCGCTCGACACTTTTAGTGTAGGCCCGGCCACCAATACCGAACATTTTAGTACCCTGCACACCTCCCTCGTTAATGACAGCTATATCAGTGGTACCGCCGCCGACATCCATAAGAATAGCGCTCATGCTGGCATTCGGGTCATCTCCAATAACCGAACGCGAAACAGCAAACGGCTCAGCAGCAACTGCAAGCAAGTCAAGATCTAATTCTTTGGCAGTGCGCTCCAAAGCTCCAATGTGAATCATTGGTGCAAAAGCAGTATAGAGCTGAATGACCACTTCTTTACCTTTAAAACCAACGGGGTTAGTGACTGGATAGCCGTCAATTTCGATCATTACAAGTGCGCTGTTGACTAGCTGGATTTCGACTTCTTTGCCACCCAACTCCCAGATAAGCTGTTGTCTAGCACGCTCGCGAGCCCGCTTCTGG
>CAZHBD010000063.1:0-4014 GCA_964530555.1 uncultured Candidatus Saccharibacteria bacterium
GGTGCCGGTCAGAGTATTGTTGCCACTAAAAGATTGGTTGCCACTCAGCTTGGCAAGATTAGCATCGTTACTTAAGTTGGAACTTGAAATTTGCGACCCACCAACCTTAAATTGCCCAGTCGTGTTGATATTGCCGTTGACATCGATATAGGCAATGACCGACCCAGAACCGTCTTTTGCCTGTAATATATCAGCCGTTTGTCCACTTTTGGCTTTGAGGATACCTGTTGGTGAGGTGTTGTTGGTGGATTCTATGTTGAAGTTAGCGGCCGTTTGTAGTGCAGTACTGTTTTGGACGTAAAAGCCTGAACCACTACCTGCCGCACAACCACTCGAGTCACACACCAGGTTACCGCCAACACGCAGAGCTGTTGCAGAGTTAATGTCGCCATTGACATCGAGTGTATAGTTTGCCGTTGACTGCCCAATAGCTACACGCTCGTTTGAAGTATCTACTGTAAACACATTAGTTGAGCCTGCAGCATTTTGAACCCTAAGAGCAGTTGTCGAATCAGATCCAGCCTTAAATAAACCCGCTGCTTCAAATGTAACGAGGCTACCGTTATCCAGAATAGAACTATCGTCAACTGATTGTGAACCGCTAAACTTTGCTAGCCGATTAGTAGTACCCCCGAGCGTGGTGACCCCGCTACCCGACCCGGCACAGTTACCAACAGTTGTACATATCGTGTAGTTACCGGGAGTTGCATCTCCATCTAAATAGTACGTGACAGTACCGCTCGGTGTGCCGGTAAAGGCCAATGATACGCTTCCACCGCCGTTATGAGCTTTAACTGCAGTGGTCATGTCACCTTGTAAAATCAAATTTTGGTTAGTTGCTCCTATGGTCATGGCTGAAGAAGGCTGAATAGTATTTACTGTCAGGGGCTGGCTCAGTGTTAGTGCTCCCGTGAAGGTTTGGGTAGCATTAAGCAGCGCAACATTTGCACTCAGCCGACTGTCGGACAAAGATCCGGAAGATATATTGGTGGCACTGAGATTAGTTAGTGCCGACCCATTCAAAGCTGGCAAGAAGCCGCTACTATCCAATTGCACAAGCTTGTTTGGCAGATTAAAGGTATTGCCCTGTAAAGTTACGTTACTACTGAGACGGCTGTCATTGACTGTTCCAGCCACAATGCTGTTGGCATTTAAGTTCGTGAGGTTTACGGCACTTAACGCTGGCAGTTCACCCGCTCCATTAAGCTTAACCAGCTGGCTTGCTCCGTTAAAGGTATTGCCCTGTAGTGTCACGCTCGCACTCAATCGGGCGTTAGCTACAGTGCCGCTCGATATGTTTCCGGCGTCAAGATTGGTAAGCAAAGATGCATCAAGCACGGGGAGTTGACCACTACCATTCAACTGAACAAGTTCACCCGCTCCATTAAAGGTATTGCCTTGAACGGTCACTGTGCCTGTGTCGATATTAAGGGTTACATCGCCACTCGTCCCTCCACCTGTCAACCCAGTTCCAGCAGCCACGCTCGTGATATCTGCAGCGCTGCCAGAGGTGCTAACTTCTATCGCATTTGTTGACGAATTAACGGCAATTGTTATACCACTTCCTGCCACTAAATCAACATTTTGGTTATTACCTAGTCCATTCAGGCTGCTCAGTACTGTGCTTTGAAGGGCGCTTAAGGGGATTGATTGTCCTAAACGAGTGACATCACTGCCCAGACGAGCACTGTCTAGCGTACCGGTCGTGATGTTACTCGCGTTGAGATTTGATAGATCCGCTCCGTTACCCTGAAAGTTAGAAGCCAACACTTGCCCGTTGATGGCAATGTTCCCAGCTTGTTGGACGCCATTGGCGCTAGGGTTCAACGAGACTTTGTTACCGAGTAGTCCTCCTAAGTTGTCAATCGCTTGCTGCGAAAGGGTGAGCTTGCCGTTAAGAACAAGGTTGCCATTGATCGTAACTGTCTGGTCGTTAAGTGATTGCAGCGGCTCCTTGGTGTCATCACCGAGTACAGGGTTTTGAACCTGCGGGTACGACTCAACACTGCCCCGATAGGCGGACTGGCGAACTTTCTGCGAGACCTTCATAGCCCCCAAAACCAAGCCCATCACAACGATAAGTACACTGGCTAGCAGTGCAAAACGAGCGAACCATTTCTTTGGAGCTCTTTTGGGAGGAGTAGCAAACGGACGAGCAGGAGCAACTACCCGATTAGAATCCGGCGATTGTTGCAAGCTCTCAAGCCCGGTTGATTGCACGCCAGCAGCTGGCGTTTTACCCTCATTTTTGTCCATTGGTAAGCGCTTCGTGTACCTCTCTTATGCTTACAATTTATTGTACTGCTCACTAGTGTTATGTACAATAGCATAACCCTTTTATCCACAGGCTACCGAGCGCGAATTTCTACAAGTCAGCAAATAATGAAACTTGATTATTGTAAACCCTTAGCATTCCATTCGTCACCGAGAGCTCTTTTTCACCGTTAGCGGTGTCTATCACCACCGTACCATCCGTTAGTACAGTCAGCAGATTCGCATGGCCCGGCAGAACAGCGAACGGCCCGGTACGATTAGTTGCCTGCAAAGAATACGCTGGCCCCTTATAGAGAGTCTCATGCATTGAGTAGGCTTTGATCCGTAGCTCTGGTTGGTCGCTTAAACGTTTCATACCGACTTGTTAAGTATCCCTTCGACCCCTTTGAGCGTCTGCTCGCGAGTGAAGTACTCGCCCTTTTTGCCCGTCAGGTCTTCGGTTACAAATAGGGTCTGCGAAAAGAACGAGATGAGATCTTGGGCACGCTCGTAATCGCGGCGATCCTCAGGCGCTAGCTCACCTTCCCCTACTATAGCAATGATGGTTCGGAGACTGTAGTACTTGCGCATAATAGCTTTCACTTGTCGCGCCAGGTTGTAGTGACGCTCGCCGATAATCACCGGATTCAGCAGAGAACTTGTCGTATTAATCAGGTCAACTGCTGGAAAGATGCCCCGTTCAAAGACTTCGCGCGACAAAACGATGGTTGAGTCTAGCTGCTGGCTAATTTCGACTACTGCCGGGTCACTCAGGTCGTCAGCCGGGATAAAAATAGACTGGACCGATGTGATCGTCCCTTTGCCAGCATGCGACAGTGAGTCCTCAAAGCGATGTAAATCACTGAACAAACTTGGCTGATACCCACCTTCGGACGGGGTTGAGCCTCGCATGGCCGCCAGCTCATTACGAGCCTGTACAAAACGGTAGATGTTATCAATAAAGAACAGTACATCCGTACCCGATGAGGCAAAATCGCGGGCCACGGCTGCTGCTGACGGACCTACGATGGAACGTAGCGCGGCATTTTCGCTCATTTGCCCGAGGAACATCGTTGTCGTGTCGGCTAAACCACGGTCTTTGAGTGTCAAATAGAGCTCGTGACCCTCTCGAATACGCTCACCTATTCCAACAAAAAAGCTATGGGCCGTTTTCTTGTTAGCTACATTGTGGATCATTTCGGTGGTCAGTACCGTTTTACCAACGCCCGCCCCTCCCACAATGCCAATACGCCGGCCTTTCACAAATGGCGCCATAAAATCGATCACTTTAATGCCAGTCTCCAAAACTTCGGGCTTACGAGACGAGGCAATACTTGAGACCGCTTGATCATTTACGAGTGCAACACGATGCCCAGATCTGACTTGGGCGCGCCCATCCAACGCTCCTCCGAGTGCGTCAAAGACTCTTCCAAAAACCTGGTCACCCCCTGGCAAGCTCAGCAGCATCCCACTGCTTGCCACCATATCTTGTGCAGTAATGCCGGCAGCACCGTTGATGTTGAGACACTGCGCCTCCCGGCTGTCGACAGATTCAACTAACAAACGAATGTCTTCTTTGCTGGCGATCTCTAATAGCTCGCCAACCGCAGGCAAGTAAGTACCTTTTAGGCGTACGCGCACAAACAACCCGTTGACAGAGCCAATTCGACCTATCTGATGGTTTGCCGTCGTCGACATCAGCGCATCCCCTTCGCAGCCACACTAATCTCTCGCGTAATCTCATCGCGTTCCGTGCGCCGA
>CAZHBD010000064.1:0-3841 GCA_964530555.1 uncultured Candidatus Saccharibacteria bacterium
CTGGGGACACAAGGCTCTTCAGGCCTCTGCTCTACCAACTGAGCTAAAGAGCCACGCATATCACACATGTATTGTAGCGTGATGGTTCGTTTGCTATTCTTGCCAACAAAACAAGTTTGCTCAGCAAGGTCTGCAAACCAACCTAGGCGTCTCCTCTGCCCCAAGCTGAATCCCCTCAACTGGGGGGCACTTGGTTCAGAATGAGTTGCTCTTTCCTGTCGGAAAGTCAGTTTACAGCATAGCGTATAAGGGGTAAGATTTCAATCCTACTCGAGTTTTGTGACGTCACGAATAATTGTTTCTACTTCACGCAAGTGCTGCTCTGACTCTGCCTGCTCACGTTCGTCCTCATTAATCTCGGTCTGTAAAATCTGTGCAAGTCGCTGGATGTTCTCCAGTATCTGCTTTTTGTCCTGAATTTGACGGCGGCGTTTCTCGTAGGCCTGCTTCATGCGGTTATGCGTTTGCTTTAGCTTATCACTGGTACCCATGCATATAGCTTAGCGCATAGTACCACGCAAGTTCAATTGAGTCATAGCGCGTGATGCATACTCATCGAATACCTCCTCTAGCATACTAAAATGTGGGGTGTACCTGTTGGAAAGTCGCGGCATAAACTGAAACGCCGCGGAGGCAGCATCCAAACAGCCGCGCTCCTCTAGAAGCCGCCCCAACAACATACGAGCTTCAGGAGCATAATGTTTCTTGACTAGAGAGATACGTCCGTGGCCACTCACTGGCAAGAACGAATGGATCGGTCGCTGACGCCAGTCAGCCAGGTTATTCAAACGCACCAGATCGCCTGGATGAAGGCGAACACCAGCTACAATCTGATGGTCATCGGCATGTAAACGTAGCCACGACTCACTCAATGCAAGTGAATCATTCCAGCCGCTAAGAAAATCGAAGTGTGGCAAGAACTCAGCATCTGGTCGAGCAAAATGAAGACTCAGATCGCTTATTGACACCCCCGCAGGCGATACACTATCCATAGCATCGGTCATCAGGCATGATAAAAATCCATACTGCATACTATCGCCGAACATATGAAGCAGATTACGAGCACGTTCTACTTTGCTATCGTAAACATCTAAAGCGAAATGTACGACATCAACACTAGGATTGCCCGAACTAGGCTTAAGCATCGAGCTGAGTGGCCCGCTCCTAAGTGCTTGAAGGGCTTGGTCGCCAAGCCGAACCGCGATGGCTGGATCGATATGTTCGCGTTCGACCACGACAAACGGTGCAACCTGTTCGACTTGCGGTGCTTTCATGCCTTCGTTTTTGGAAAACGGTTTCGGTCACGAGTACGGGCTTTTTCGATTACTTTGCTCATTGCTTGGTCCATATCAATGCCCTCGCGATTAGCTAGACACAACAACGCGTAGAACACGTCAGCAATTTCTTCACCGAGTTCTTGTTTGGCTTCGGTCTCTTTTTTTGGCTTATCACCATACAAGTGATTCAGTAAGCGCGCCACTTCACCAACTTCTTCGGCGGTGCGAGCCAGAATCGACAATGGCTGCCAGTAGCCTGTTTGCTGTACCTTTGTCACCACTTCATCGATTTCAGCTTGGTAGGTCTTGAGGCTCATTTGTGTTCCTTGGCCATAAATGCTTTGACGTCGCTAACGGTATCCATGAACTGGCTAGGGAAAATAATGGTACTATTTTTCTCGACGGCAATCTCACTTAACACTTGCAAGTTGCGGAGCTGTAGGGCAATTGGGTGCGCGTTGATAATATCGGCCGCTTCGCCCAATTTGGCCGCGCTCATTTGTTCACCTTCGGCTGCAATGATCTTGGCTCGCTTCTCTCGCTCTGCTTCGGCTTCTTTAGCCATGGCGCGCTGCATGCTGTCTGGCAATTGGATGTCCTTGAGTTCAACCGTGTCAACAAAAACCCCCCATTGCTCGCTGGTTTTATCTAAGATTGTTTTAATTGATTCGTTAATCTTGGCGGTTTGACTCAGCACTTCATCGAGCGTACTCTGACCAACGACATTTCGGACGGTGGTCTGAGCAATCTGGTAAATAGCCGCCTGAACGTTTTCTACTGCTATCACCGCTTTGACAGCATCGGTCACATGGTAGTAAGCCACTGCTGCGACATCAATCGAGACGTTATCTCTGGTAATAATCTTCTGACTTTGCACCGGCAAGGTTACAATTCGCATGCCAACCTTAACTAAACGGTCAACGATAGGTATGACTATCCGAATGCCAGGTCCCTTAGCTGCCTGAACCCGTCCGAGCCGAAAGATAACCCCACGTTCGTACTGATTAATAATGCGGATCATAAAGAACCACAGCACTACCACCAAGATGATGACAAAACTGATAAAACCCATACTAACCTCCTCTTATACAGCTATCGTAGCACGAGTAGCTGGCTTATGCAGCTGCGCGAGCGAGGAAGCGTTCGGTCGTAGCAGCCACTGCTTCTAATACTACAGTCGCCTGATCGATTGGTGTCTGGTCTTCAGCAAGCGGTATAGCGCCCGACACGCTTGTCTCGCCAGTCATAATATCATCATCACGAAACGCTGTGCGCAAGAGCACGCTCGGATTGCCGTCGGTGAAAGTTGTGGTAAGTGCTAAGCTGCCGAGTTTCATCCGATTAAGTGGTTCGATAGTCAGCCCGGACCCTTGCCTTGTGTCCAGTACCTGTCGAGCATCAGCACGCCATAGTTCGGCCCCGACCCCAAGCTCGGTCCGCGAACCTTTCTGGTGAGCTACCAGGAACGGATGAACCCAATGCATATCAACCTTGCCTGCAATGTGTGGCTGTTCACGCAGTACGAAATGCGCTAAGTGCGCACGGCGTCCGAGGCGTACGGCTCCGTCATCGGTCGGCAGCAATGCAACCAGCTCATCCATCTCTTTCCAGAACGATATCGTCTCAGATACTAACGGGTAGACCGAGGCATGCTCGTGCCCCTCTCTGCGAAAGCGATCTGTTACTGTTTCATACTGGTCTAACAAACGTTCAACATATTCAGCTCGTGACACTTTGGGACTCCTTACAGCGGCAGCATAACGGAGAGAGGATAAAGATGCAAGTAAAAAGTCTTACTGATTACCGGGCAGACCCGACATTTAGCATGCTAGAGAGCCGCGTGCTGACTGTCGGCGACAGTGCGAACAAGGTCTACCAAGTAGCGCGAGGCGCTAATAAGCGATTCGGGCAGGAGAAGCTTATCGACTGCGCGCTTGAACCCAAGCAACTCATAGGGTAGCACAGCTTTGACTGTTAACCCATCTGGGTCAGCACTGGCTTCTATGGCAGTGGGCGTTGTCTCAGAGCTAAGTTCGAGTCTTGCCAATGGCTGCTCACCCGATTGTGTGGTCCTGAGAGCAAGCGAGCCAACCGCACCCTGCGGGTACAAGTAGCGCAAGACATGGTCTGTTCTGAGGGTTGTGTCAAGAACGTCAAGAGCCTCGGTCGTCAGGCGCGCTTCTCCACGCAATAACGTTGGCTGAAAGCCAACTGGACGCTCCTGTAATGTCACCATAGTACCGTTAATAGCACCCACCAGCTCTCCCTGGGCTTCAGGTACTGTTGGCAATGTCTTCACAACTTCGATAAATGGCCCAACAATCGCCGAGTCCGAATGAACCTCTGTTCTAAACATAAGTGTATACATTAACACTTAATCGTGTTTGTGTCCAGGATGAATCATGTAGTCTGCGTATTTATCCGGCATAAAATAATCCTTGGAGGGTGGTTTGATATCGTGGGTGATGAGGGACTCGACCAGCGTTCCGCTGGCGCGCAACATCGCGGTTAGCAGCACAGCTGCACCGGAAGGTTGCCTTGCAAACAGCCACAGGCTGTTTTCA
>CAZHBD010000065.1:0-3809 GCA_964530555.1 uncultured Candidatus Saccharibacteria bacterium
ATGTCGGCGCTCGTCAAAAGGCCACCGCTGCGTTTATCGATAGTCAGGACGACTGCCACCAAGCCTTCTTCAGCTAACATCAAACGATCTTTGACAACCACCCCACTCACGATGGCGCCAGTCTGGTCGACCAACACCGTCCCGTGCGGTACGTTGCCGATGATCTCCATTGAGTCAGGCGTTAGGGCAATGACATCACCGTTCTCGGCATTGAGTGTGTGGTTGCGAGGGATTCCCTCTTCTACAGCCAGCTCAATGTGCTGACGCTTCGAAGTAAAGTCACCGTAAATCGGGATAAAGAACTTGGGGCGCGTCATGTTGATCATTTCGCGGTATTCCTCGATACTGGCATGACCTGAAACGTGCAACGGACCACAACCATCTACCTCACGGGTTTCGTGCCGGTACACATGTACACCCTTGCGAAACAGGTCGTCAACCATCGAGCGAATGAGTGCGTCATTACCGGAGTAAGGGATTGGCGTGCTCGACAAAATAACGGTGTCTTGCTCTTTGAGCTTCACGTGCTTGTGCTCACCGTTGCTCATGCGTTGCAGCGCTGAGTTCGGCTCCCCTTGCGAACCAGTACAGACAACAACCAGCTCGTTATCCTTGAGATTAGCGGCTGAAGCAATTGGCACAAATGTCCCTTTAGGAATGCGCACGAAGCCGTGTCGCACCGCCATCTCGAGCGTGCTGATCATGCTGCGACCATCCATAGCAACTTTTTTTCCATGATGTACGGCAGCGTTGATAATCATTTGCACCCGGTTCATGTTGGTACTGAAAAGACCAATAAAGATGCGTCCCGGCGCCTGGTCCATGATGTCGATAAAACTTTGCTCAATAGTGCTTTCGCTCGGCGTACGGCCAGGTCGTTCGGTGGTCGTGCTTTCACTCAATAATGCCAAGACGCCTTCGTCCCCTAGCTGTTTGAGGCGTTCAACGTCGGTACGCTCGTGGTCCAGTGGATTGGGGTCAAGACGGAAGTCACCAGTGTTAATGATTCGTCCAACTGGCGTATCAAGCACAATGCAAGTACTCCCAGGAATAGAGTGCGTAACTCGAACAAGCTCGACAAAGAAGTTGCCGATTTTAAGTCGTTCGTGGGTACTTTCGTTCATCATAACGGTTTTAAGTTCAAAACCCTGGGGCATGGGTAAGCCAAAGTTTTGGAAGATTTCTTCAACGCGACCAATACTAAATTTTGACCCGTAAATAGGAGCTGGGAACTTCGGCACAATGTGCGGCAAGCCACCAATGTGGTCAAGGTGCCCGTGCGTTATAACGTAGGCCCGCAGCTTACCCTTGATAGTCTCTAAGTAAGTCGTGTCTGCCACGGCGTAATTGATCCCCGGCAGATCTACACCAAGATCGTTACCACAGTCCATAATGACGGCATCATTCATATATTCCACAAGGATCATGTTCTTTGATCCACCGCCGTCAAGACCACCAAGACCAATTATTTTCAGTCGAGGTTGGTCATCAATGAAATTTGCTCGTTTGGGTGCCTGATTTTTGCTGTTGGCATCGAGATACTGGCTGGCGATTCGCTGTGCGTCCTCTTGGTTTCGTCGCTGCGCCCGCAAAGCAGCACCACGCGAAGCCCGCGAACCAGCCGTCAGCGGATTATCCTGCGCCTTTTGTGGGCGACGGTTGTTTTTGTTATTACTACTACCCTGGGGCGGCCGCTGTTTCGGCCGATTGGGTTTGTTCGGTTGATTGTTATTATCCATTTTTTCCTTTCACTTTCGTTAAGAGTTAGTGGTTTCGAGTTTGTTAATGATAACGGGAATACGCGCAAAATCGTCGACGAGTGTCTGTCGCATCGCTCCGTTATACAAGGCGGCCGCAGGATGGAACAGTGGTAAGACCACCAGTTTTTCTGTACCAAACATTATCCGCTTGGGCTGCCCATGAATCTGGCTTATCTTAAGCCCCGGCAAAAAGGCCTCCATGCTGTGCCGGCCCAAAGTGACTACCAAGACCGGCTTAATCACTTCGAGTTGGCGCACCAAATACGGCAAAAATGCTTCTTTTTCCTCTGGCAGTGGGTCGCGATTATTCGGCGGACGATACTTTACGATATTTGTGATATAGATATCGGATCGCTTTAGCTCAATCATGCTCAGCATTTCGTCCAAAAACTTCCCCGCAGCCCCGACAAACGGTTTACCCTGAAGGTCCTCATTCTTGCCTGGGGCCTCGCCGATGAACACAATTCTTGCATCCGGCGAACCATCGGCAAAAACTAACTGTGTTGCACCCTTAGCCAGCTCTGGACAAATCATATTGTCCAAAATTTCTTGTTTTAACTTGTCTAGGTCAGTTTGTTTACTCATGTGCTCAATTAGTTGCGGAACGCCGCGATGATTCGATTGAGCCCAAAGCCAAGAGCCAGGAGCAATAAGCCGTATTGCTGCAAACTGCCGGTGTCGGTAGCTCGCAAGAACAAGAGCCAGGCGACCACCAAGCTAATAAGCCCAGTTAGCGCCAGACCACCTCTTGTTCTAAGAAATTCGTTACTTTTTGCCATCCTTGCGCTCCCTGGTGGCGGCTTTCATGCTAAGTTGCAGGCGACCACGATCGTCAATTGCCACCAGCTTGACGGTCACTTTATCACCTTCTTTTACGACGTCACTTGGCTTATTCACCCGTTCTTCGGCCATTTCACTGACGTGCACGAGGCCGTCCTTGCCAGGCAAAATCTGGACAAAAGCTCCGAAGTCCATCACGCTCACCACAGGTGCATTTTCGTAAATTTTGCCGACTTCTGGCTCGGCGACAATTGTCTGGATCCACTGCTTGGCAGCATCAATGCTCGCACCATCTGGACTAGCAATCATAACCGTACCATCGTCTTTGATATCGATTTCAGCCCCGGTCTCGGCGACGATCTTCTGGATTGTCTCACCACCCTTACCGATTACTTCGCGGATTTTATCTGGCTTGATGCTGATTGACTCGACACGTGGTGCATAGGGGCTCATTTCGGTCTTTGGGCCGCTCAGTGTAGTCAGCATGTGCTTGAGGATTTCGGCCCGACCCTGTTTGCCCTGCTCGAGCGCCTGTGCCAAAGTCTTGACTGGTAAACCATGGACTTTCATATCCATTTGTAGTGCCGTAATGCCCTTTTCGGTACCTGTAACCTTAAAGTCCATATCCCCGGCAAAGTCTTCGGCATCAGCAATGTCACTCAGGATAATTGGTCGATCGCCGTCCAACATCAGACCCATCGCAATACCACTAACGGGTCGTTTGAGCGGAACCCCTGCGTCCATGAGCGCCAAACAGCTACTGCAGGTCGCCGCCATGCTAGTGCTGCCGTTTTGACTCATAATCTCGGTTACCGAGCGAATAGTGTATGGGAAGACCGCTTCATCGGGGATGACGGGCAGCAAAGCCCGTTCTGCCAAGGCACTGTGACCAATTTCGCGTCGTCCTGGGCTACCCAGGCGCTTGATTTCACCTACCGTATAACCAGGCGCATTGTAGTGGTGCATGTAACGCTTCTCTGTATCGCGCTCCATGGTATCAATCATCTGAGCATAGCTTGTTGGAGCTAGAGTGACGATGTTCATCGCTTGCGTCATACCGCGTGTAAACAAGCTCGAGCCATGGGCGCGCGGTAAGATGCCAACTTCGCTCGATAACGGACGGATCTCTGTTGTCTTACGACCATCAGGACGGATGTTTTCTTCAACAATTCCTTTACGGACGTCTTTGTGAAGCGCCATCTGGAAAGCATCGTCATATTCTTGCCGCAGTTCTTTGTAGGCTTCTTCGCCAATTTCTTCAGTAAAATG
>CAZHBD010000066.1:0-3756 GCA_964530555.1 uncultured Candidatus Saccharibacteria bacterium
CGGAAGCCCCGCAACACCTTGCCCGTGACCGCGAATGTTAATGAAGTCATCAACCAGTCCAATTAAGCCAGCCCCAGCAAACGCCGCAAGTGGTAGCCACGTTTCAGTTCGGCTCAAATTGGCAAAAAGTGTAACTAGGGCAACGCTGGCCACAAACACCACACCAGCCATGGTCGGAATATGGCGTAGGTGCTTTTCGGCATGCAGCCGGGTAAAGACTTTAGCCGCCTCCCCAGTTACTGCCGTCTGTCGGGGCTGCTTCCACCACCGATACTTGTATGCAACAGTTGTGTAGATTGGTGTAATCAACATACTCGTTACAAACCCCAGGAATCCCAGTGCCAGAATTCTAATTAACGTACTCAGCTGAACAGTAATCAAAAGTGTGTCGTGTGTCATTTGTGTTTCGTTCCTTAGCTCGTATTATACGCTATTGCCCTTTTGGTGTAACACCAAAATTATTGATTAACATATTCACGGCCGCGGTAAAGATTGGCGCTGCTGTTTTAGCACCTGCGTAGCCGGGTAATCTCGGTTCGTTAACTCGAACCACAATTACATACTCTGGCTTGTCACCGCCTACAAAACCCATGAAAGTTCCGTTGAACCGGTCATCGTAGTAACCCCCTCCCGGCTTGGTTATTTCTGCAGTGCCGGTTTTTCCACCAATACCATACTGACCTGTTGGCTTTTCCATACCGTACAATGTGAAGTTTTTAGCCACGACATTCTCCATGAGCTCAACAACATCACGACTCGTTTGTTGGCTCACAACGTTGCGAATCAACGCCTCCGGTTTTTTGACCACCGTTTTTCCGTTCGAAATCGTCTGCTCAACAAGATGTGGCCGATAGTAAGTCCCCCCATTGATAACCCCACTGATGGCCGCCGCCATCTGAAGTGGCGTAGCGGTCATACCCTGGCCAAATGATGTATTAGCATATGTAATATCAAGCCCAAAGCCCTCGGTAGGGCTCGGAACAGTTCCATCAGCTTCGTAACCCTGTTCAATTCCGGTCGCCTTGCCAAGGTGGAAGTGATTCACCATATAGTCATGCCAGGCGACACGCGCCTTCTTATTAACATCTCCCCCGCCCATCTGCTTCAGCAAGTAGACTGCACCTGTATTAAGAGACAGCTGCAGAATATCTGCGACACTACGCACGCCCGGGCCACCATCTTCCTCGATGTTAGTAATAGTTGCGTCCCCGATCTTATAGCGACTGGGATCACTATATGTGGTGTTCTTTGTCACTACACCCAGGTCAATTGCTGCTGCTGCTGTCAAAGGCTTCATAATTGAGCCGACTTCGAGTGGCGAGCTGACGGCAGCATTATTAAACACAGCACCATCCTCCACCCGATAAAACTCCGCTGGATTGTAGGTTGGGTAATTTGCCATTGCCTTTATTGCTCCTGTATTCGGGTCCATAATCACAGCGCTTCCTGACTTTGACTTGGCACGATCTAGTCCTGCTTTCAATATGTCTTCCAGCTGACGCTGCATCGATATGTCAATCGTTAGATCAATTTGGGCCCCTTGCTTAGGCTTTGTGACAATATTATCTTGATTTGACACCAGTGGCACTCCGCTGGCATCGGTGATAGCCTTTAGCTGCCCTGGCTCTCCACTCAGCTCCTTGTTCAGTGCTTGTTCTAATCCATATTTACCAGTGCCTTCATCATCCACAAAACCTAACAGCTGTGCCGCCAACTCGCCCTGAGGATAGGTACGCTGCGTAGCTTCGCGAGTGCCAACGCCTTTGAGGTTCAGCTTATCGAGCTTGTCCTTTTTATCTTTTGGCAATTTTTTGGCCAGAACTGCGTACCTTGAGTTCATGCGCATCATGTTTTCGTACTTACCTGCATCCCCACCAATTATCTTCTGCACCGCCGTGGCCGCTGCACTAGGATCTTTAATGAACTTGGGGTCAGCGAACAACGTATACCGCTTTTCATTCAGAACCAAAGGCACTGTCTGGTTGCCATCATGAGCCTGAATTATTCCCCGTTCAGCTGGCATTTGGTATTCTTTAAGCTGACCTTTAAGCGCTGCTTTTGTGTAGTATTCATGTTGAATAATCTGCAAATAAAAAAGTCTAATCCCAAACACCATAAATATTACCGCCAACGCAAAATACCAGACACGTATCCGACGGATCGTGCCCCAAGCATTGTCAGTCGGTTCTTGGGAAAATTGATACATATAAGATTAGTTTTGTAGCGTACCGCTTGGTGCTGCAGAGACAAGATTCTTGGCTACTTCGCTGTTCTTGACACGATCAAGGTTTTGCAAGCGAGCCGCAGCAACTTGCAAATCAGTGTGCTCTTGCTGTAAGGCTGACTGTTCCTTGGTCAGCTTATCTATTTTATAACCAAAAGCATTCATTTTTGTTACTTGTGTCAAATACAAGAGACCGAGAACACACGCTAGAACAATCAGAATAATTGTATTACTGATTGGACCGAGAGTTCGCTCGGTGTTGCGAAACGTAGTGGTGTTTTGGTTTTTGCCAGCAAACTGGCGACGGCCCATGGCCAACGAACTAGAATATGTCATATTGTTTTGTCTTTTTTTATGTTTGTTTTTTGGTGGCGGTCGGTTACCCGACCGCCATTGATGTTTACAAGACTCGTACGCGAATCTTGTAAGCTCGGGATGTG
Organism: uncultured Candidatus Saccharibacteria bacterium; assembly: GCA_964530555.1. Lineage (GTDB taxonomy): Bacteria > Patescibacteriota > Saccharimonadia > Saccharimonadales > AWTP1-31 > CAZHBD01. The sequence goes on from CAZHBD010000066.1 coordinate 2,665, forward strand.
CTTTTTACCTGGATTGGCATTTAAGTACTCCCTTTCTTTTTGTTGTTTATTTTCACTGCGGCTCGGAGTTTTGCGCTTCGAGCTCGCGGATTAAAAACGATTTCATCTTGGCTGCCACTTATCGGACGCTTAGTCAGTAACTGCAGCTCAGCATCATAGCGGTTCCCCGCCCTGTTAGCAAATGTCTGTTTTACTAAACGGTCTTCAAGACTATGAAAGCTTATGACCGCAATACGCCCGCCAGGTTTCAGCAGTTCTATCCAAAGCGGTAGGGCTGCGCGGAGCAAACCGAGTTCGTCATTGACTGCAATACGTAACGCTTGAAAGGTCCGTGTTGCAGGATGGACCCTGCTTCTTCCTGGCCATTGTTTGGCAACTAGCTCTGCGAGCTCGACCGTCGAATGAAACGGACGCTCTTCGATGATAGCTCGTGCGATACGTTTCGCACGTGGCTCTTCACCATAGTCGCGAAGGATCTGGGTTAAGGCTGTCTCCGAAAAGGTATTTACAATCGTTTCGGCAGTCAGCTCTTGTCGCTGATCCATACGCATGTCGAGTGGGCCCTCCTGCTGGAAGGCAAAACCTCGGCTCGCTATATTAAGGTGCGGTGATGACACGCCCAAATCGGCCAATATCATGTCGAACTGTTGCCGTTCTTCTATCAGTTCACGGCTGGCGGATAGAAAATCCTGCCAGCGAATTTCACTGTTATGCCCGGCGAAATGCTGCTGCAAATAAGCGACCGCCATCTGATCCCGGTCCACTAAGGTAACCGGCCATCCGTTGGTATGGGCCCGAATTGCCTGCGCGTGCCCCCCGTACCCAGCCGTCAAGTCAAGGTATGTTTCACCTGGCTTGGGGTCAAGATATTCGAGAACTTCGCGCAGCAGAACTGGTGCATGAATTTTGGAATTTGATTGGTGCATGTTTTTCTTGTTTGTTTTTGTTTTTGTGCAAGATCACCTAATCAGCAGCCAACTGTTTGTTTTTTGGTAAGTTTTTGTTTTTGTGTTTGGTTAAAGACTTGTTGAAGGTAAGTGTTTGGTATAGCTTTTTGCTACAAAACGTTACTTTCGTTTTTAACCAAATTGA
>CAZHBD010000067.1:0-3739 GCA_964530555.1 uncultured Candidatus Saccharibacteria bacterium
CATCAATGGTCGCCCGATGTGGCGAGATGGCAGTGAGTACGGCTTGCAGCCCGTTAAAAACGTTAATTTCGCTGCGCAGCATAGGTAACAATCCTCTGTTTTCTTGGTCATTGTCAACTACCGACAGCATCTGTCCTGACTGCGCCAAGGTGCACAACGTTATCATAAAATGACTCGGAAACTCACCTCGTATCTGCCTTGAACGAATACCTTGCATGGAGCCAAACGTCACAAAACCTGGCCAGAGACCAGCGCCAAGCAATTTTACTACATCGTGGTAACAACCCATCTTCTCATCAGTTACCGCAAATTCATCAATCAAGACCGGGATTATCCCTTTTTCCTCAAAAACCGGGTCATCTAACAAATCCATTGGCTTGTGTGCTACAGCGATTTTACCAACGGCCTCGCCTATACCCAGAACCTTAGTGTGCTCACCTTCGATAATAAATGGCATTGTTTCGGCGTCTGAATCTGTGCGAAACATGTGCTAGCCTTGTCTAAACCTGCTGTGTGTATAATCAGCAATTTTACAGTGTGTAATCATTCCGAGATAGTAGATGTTTCTTATTGGAAAAACAACGGTCAGCATGAGGTCTTAGTCTTGCCAGGCTGCACGAAAGGCATAGAAGGCTGGCTTGGGCTGAAAGCGCTTTGTGAATAAGTTGGAGCGTTGCCGAGCATGCGTAAAGGACTGGAATTTTGTTATGTCAGTCATCCCAAAATTTACTAGCCCACTGCAAGCTTGTGAGTCAACGCAAGCACGCACTACATCACTAGTTATCTGGGCTTCAAGCTGCTGTTTGTCTGCCAATGATCCTGACACATTGCTCGAGCTAATATCAAACTCGGTTATGTAGACTTTGAAGCCCGACGCTTTAAACCGCTGCATGTTCCTGACCATTGCCAGGCGATTTGGTGGTTGAGTTGCGTCGAGGTGCATTTGCATACCAACACCATCGATCGGCACACCGCGCGTTCTTGCTAATTTCATGTAGGCTAGCTGGGCATTAGAGATATCGTTTTCGGTCTCGTTGTTAAAATCATTAAGCAGCAGCACGGCTTGAGGGTCGGCTTGCCGAGCCGCAATAAACGCTTTGTCGATATAGTCAGTTGTATTGCCAAACTGCTCGGCCCACCAGTTATCCAAACCGTAGGTATGCGCTGTCCTCGTAAAATGCTCGTTCACGACCGACCACTCAGTAACGCGACCTTTGTAGCGTCCCACGACGGTAGTAATGTGGTCTTGCATAATTTGCAGTAGCTCTTGCTGGCCATAGTGACCATTCTTTAACCATTTGGGCAGCGAGTCATTTTCATTCCAGACCAGATGATGAGCCTGAACTGACATATTATGCTGCTGGGCATAAGCCACCAAAGTATCAATTTGCGAAAAATCATACCTATCTCGTGATGGTCTCAGCTTGTCCCAATGAATCTCAGCATCGCTAACAATTTCGCTATATTGACTAGTCAATATCTCCTGGAACACAGGGTCAGATAGGTGGCGTGGGTACGTCAGCACTCCCAATTTCACCCGCCTTGCCGAAGCTAGCTCGCGAAGCGATGGCTTGGGCAGCTTTGGCGCCTGGCGTAAGGCGCGGTAGTAGGCATAGTTCGCAGCACCTGCTAGCAACGAAATACCTGCCAAACAGATAAAGACTATGCTAAGTTTTCTGCCTATTCTAGGTTTGGCCCGCTTCTGCTTTGTGCTCATGCTTAGCTTCAGTATATCGTTCCATACACCAAAATACGAAGTTTCAGTCTTGTTCCAGTAGCTGTTCTAACAACGCTATATCGTGTCTGTCTTTTGCTTTCGGTGGATATGCCGTCTTGAATCGAAGCATCCATTTTGCATCGACACATCTGACTTGCTGGCCGTTAACTCTACCTGTCCCCGTTAGTGAACCAAACGGATACTCAACGCCATAGCTATTATTGCCTCCCTTGTCGTATTCAAATACATGAACGTCAACCTGATTACCCTGCCTATTGCCTGCTACGTACATCCAGTCTGAGCTATCTCGTCGGGTTACCTCGCTATAGCCTTCCGCTTCGAGCAGCTTATGCAAGCGATCATTATCCCTTCGTCGTACAGCTATGTCTAAATCGGCATGGTCACGTGTCTGCTTACCAACAAGCGCGTCGACACACCACCCACCATCAATCCAGATTTTTATTCCATGCCGCTCCATCAGGTTGTAGATGGCGAGGAGTCTTGAAGCATCCATTGGCTACGCCTTAAATAGCAGTTCCAACGGCAAAAAGACCTGAGGCCTGTAGCCTGTATGACAATATGGAGTGTTGTATATTCTTGGATACTGAACCTCTCATGATTCTTGCCATAGTATACGATCTATTGGCCCTTTTTGTGCGAGTGTGTGAATATGATCAAATGAGTCACTTAGTATCTGTTTTAGAACCTCGATGTCAATGTCATTCAGTCGCTTAATGTAGATACAGTAACCTGTTGTTTTATGTTTCCCTAGCTTAGACAGCACTTTACTACACCGCTTGGTACCATCCATAAGATAAATGGTTATTTTACCCTTTCTGGGGTAAAAAGCCAGCGTATGTGCTTCACCTTTTCGCCCACTGGTATATTGATACTTATAGACCCCGAAGCCGATGGTTCCATAGCCATACAAGACTGGTTCTTCGTTGCTGATCTCGTGCATTAACGTTATCAGTATTTGCGTATCTGCCACCAGCTGCTTGTCCTCGAGCGATGCAATGTACTGCTCGACGGTTATATCAGTCCTTTTATCGGTATCGCTCATAAGGCCAGTATAGCAAAAGGACTTGGGGCACTTTCATCGTCTAGCTAGACTGGCAGCCAACTGGGTAGCTTTTTTAACGACCGCATTTGATTTGTGAGTCATCTGAATTTGTAATAAGTGCATAAAAGCTGGCTTGGAGTAATCACCTCGTTCGACAAACTGTGCCAACGTTTTCATGCAGTTTGCCGCCACAATCCAGTCAATAGCCCTGCTCGACAACATCTGTTCGAGCCAAGAAAGTGCCTTTTTCTTTTGCTCTTCGGTAAGCGCTACCTGTTGATAGATTTGCGCAATATGCCACTGTATTGAGGGCTGTTGGTTAGAATCAGACAGCTCAATCTGGATACGAGAGATGTACGGTTTTATCCACTCTGGTTTCTGGCGGCAAATTTTCTCGAATGCATCGGCGGCCCGCATGCGCACCCACGGATCTTTGCTAAACATGCACTTGTATAGTTCATAAAGCAACTTTTTATCGTTGAGTACAGCCGTAATAACCTCGTCAACTCGGCCGAGCGAGTTCGACTTGCCGCCGTCGGCTAAAGTTTCCTCAATTGACTCCACAGTCATATGACCATCATATCAGAGCCGTGCTAGGTCGCTTACGGTAAGTTAACCTTCGACGGCAACCGCAAACCCGCCATAGGCCATTTTTTTCATATCCACCGGCATGTCCATATCAGGTTGGTCTTTGAAGCTTTCAGTCATTTCTTCCATGACTTTTTTATTCACCTCATCACGATGTTCTTTTGATTTAAATACAATGAAAGAAAACCAAACATTTTCATCACCTGTAGCGCCAGCCATTTCGGCAAAAGCTCGTGATTTTTCATCACCCATTTCCTGTTGCTTCAGGTCATCACCCCGACATTCAAAATACTGCAACGCCCCGTGCTTCATCCAAGAGTCACGGCCCATTTCGGCCATTTTCTGATACTGTGCTTCTTTACCTTTCGGCA
>CAZHBD010000068.1:0-3588 GCA_964530555.1 uncultured Candidatus Saccharibacteria bacterium
CGGGAAGCATTTGATGATTTTTGGCGTATTCTTGACGAATATCCTCGAGTCAGAGGTGTCGTTCATTGTTTCACTGCCCATCCGAAGGTGTTAGAACAGGTCCTGCAACGGGATTTATTTGTTGGTCTGAACGGGATCATGACATTTACCAAAGATCCTGAGCAGCTGGAAGCAGCCAAACTGGTGCCGCTCGAGAAAATGTTGCTTGAAACAGATGCGCCCTTCTTGACTCCTAAGCCATTTCGTGGTAAAATTTGTGAACCAAAGCATGTGGTAACAACTGCAGAGTTTTTGGCGGAACTACGGGGTGAAACCGTAAAGCAAATTGCAGAATTTACTACAAAGAATGCAAAAAGTTTGTTTCATCTGGTATAATCAATAATTTCCTATGAATGACTATGTAAACCCTATGGAGCTTTCATCGTCTCGTCCTGAGACGTTTGTTGAGACTGTCGAACAATCTCGACTATCGGGCGTCACTCGAGCTATCGTCAATATTGAACGAGCCATGGGCATAGGCGCTATTGAAGCGCCCGTATCTGTCACCGGTCTCGGGCGGGTTTCATCTGGCAACGTTATTCCGTTGCATGCCAACGAAGCCGAAAAGAACCTTGAGGCTTTGCGACCAGTTTCCGCCAAGCGCGATCAAGCGAGCACTGTTGCTGACCAGCATGTTACAGATCAGCAGGCAATGGTTGCTAGCAGCTTACAGGCTGTATACGCGGTTCACGACGGCATTGCTAGTGGGTCAGAGTCGCCGGTTATGACCAGCCAAGATGCCCAGATCATCACCTTGCCTCTTCGAGCAGAGGCTATGGCTGAACCGCAAGATATGACCACAACCACGGATGGTGAACAAAGTGTTGTTGTCCCGTTTGCACCAATTCCGGAAGTTACAGCTATCGATGCTGGTTCAAACCTTAAAGACGCTGCATAGGCTGAAGGTCAAACATGATTAAAAAGCTGCTCAAAACTATTTCCGGCTCGTCAGCCGAAGATCGGCAGGCTAAACTATACCGCGATCTGATTCGTCACGAAGCGCGAATTGGGGGAACCTTGTTCGGGCCGGTACCGGCCGGTGGTCGTCGCGAATTCTTTTGTCTTGATGATCGTACCTGGGTCTGGCACGAAGAGTGGACCGACAAGCTCACCGGTGAATTGCGGAGCAAAACAACCCGCTATGATGTGCGCCCGAACGGTATCCTGAAAGCCCAAGATGGCCAGGGTTACAAGTACGTTTCGCCGCAAGAAGCTAAACACTTGTATGAAGCTGCTAAACTGTACAAACAACGTATACAAACCGAGCTGTACGCGCACAACTAAGGGCTCGCTGTTTTGGCCTTACAGATGTTATGAAACCAGCAATTTACTTGGACTACGCAGCCGCGACACCTGTTGACCCAGGAGTTCTGCGTGCTATGGAGCCCTATTTTGTCCAGCAATTTTACAATCCTAGCGCGACATACCTAAGCGCTCAAGCGGTGCGCAAAGCGGTTGAGGCTGCGAGGTCAAAGATTGCCAAGATCTTGGGTGTTCGTCCGGCAGAGATAATCTTTACTGCCGGTGCAACCGAAGCCAATAATCTGGCCATACAAGGAATAATGCGCTCATTTCCTGATGGTAACGTCTTGGTGAGCGCCATAGAGCACGACTCGGTGCTTGAACCGGCCAAGCTCTATTCTTACCAGATTATCCCAGTTGACGGTAGTGGTCAGGTAAATCTAGAAAAATTAAAAGCGCTCATTGATGATCAAACCGTACTGATTAGTGTCATGATGGCCAACAATGAGATAGGTGTAGTCCAGCAACTGAGCGCTATTGCCGTGGTACTGAGTGAGGTTAAAGAAGAGCGTAAATCTAAAGGGAACGCTCGACCTCTGTATTTACACACCGATGCGGCACAGGCGATGAACTATATGACCGTACTGCCGCACAAGTTGGGTGTTGATTTGCTGAGTTTGAACGGTGGCAAGATCTACGGCCCGAAGCAAAGCGGCCTGCTGTTCGTACGAACCGGAACCGAACTATCACCCCTTATTCTTGGCGGTGGTCATGAGCGCGGTATGCGAAGTGGTACCGAAAACGTACCTGCTATTATTGGGCTGGCAGAAGCTGTTGAGCAAGCAGTTGAACGCCGGGACAATGAACGAAAACGTCTCGAAGGTTTGCAGCAACTGTTCCATACAGAGCTTAAAAAGTTGGTCCCACACGCAGTTATTACGATCGAACATGCTCAGAAACTAGCAAATATTGTCCATCTCCACGTTCCCGGCAAGGACAATGAACGAATGATGATGGCTTTGGATGAGAAGGGGATTGAGTGTGCGGTAGGTTCTGCATGCAGTGCAAGCGATGATGAACCCTCGCACGTGCTGAAGGCGCTTGGATTTAGTGATGTGCAGGCACAGAGCAGCTTACGTTTTAGCATGGGCCGAAGTACGAGTGTGCAAGATGTGAAGAAAACAGTTCAAACCTTGAAAGACGTGGTCTATGGCTAAAACAGTATATGTTGGCATGAGCGGAGGGGTTGATTCCTCGGTGACGGCTGCCTTGTTGCAGCAACAGGGCTATGACGTGGTCGGGGTATATATGAAGAATTGGAGTCAGGACTTGCCCGGTATGCCGTGTCCATGGAAGGAAGATTATCAAGATGCCAAACGCGTAGCCGTGCAGCTGGGCATCGAGTTTAAGCTGTTCGATTTCGAGACAGAGTATCGCCAAAAAGTTGTCGACTATATGATTGAGGGCTACAAAGCGGGTCGCACGCCGAACCCTGACATAATGTGCAATCAAGAGGTTAAGTTTAAGCTGTTTCTCGAAGCATGTCTGGATGAAGGGGCTGATCTGATTGCCACTGGGCATTATGCTCGAACCAGTCATGGCCAGCTCCTGCGGGCTAAAGATGATAACAAAGACCAGACGTATTTTTTGTACCGTGTCAGCAAATCAGCCCTTCAAAAAACGCTCTTTCCTCTGGGGGATTACACTAAGCCAGAAGTTCGTGAGCTTGCCAAAAAGTTTGGTCTGGCAACCGCTGCCAAGAAAGAGAGCATGGGGATCTGTTTTGTCGGCAAGGTAGGTATTAAGGAATTCTTGTTGCACGAGCTTGGCCCGCAACAGCCGGGTGATATTATTGATGAGCACGGTATGGTTATTGGTCGGCATGATGGAGCGATATTCTACACCATCGGTCAGCGGCATGGTCTTCATATCGGCGGCGGCTTTCCATACTACGTAACCGGTAAGAATATGAATAAAAACGAGGTTTATGTCACGACTGATCTAAGTAGCGCACAGTTATGGACCGATGCACTCCGGCTCGGTGATGAACACTGGATTACTGCTCGACCCAAATCGGGCCAGACGGTGCAAGTGCGTACACGTCATCGGGCTCCGTTGGTCAAAGGCGAGATCATGCATAACGGTAAGTCAACTAGCATTAAACTGGAAGATGAGATACGGGCAGCGACACCAGGACAGTCAGCGGTGGTTTATTATGATGAGAAGGTCCTAGGCGGAGGAATACTTTTGTGACGAAACGCCGTCGTCAATTCGCAGTCACAACAGAGGCAGGCTTGCCGCTTGATT
>CAZHBD010000069.1:0-3562 GCA_964530555.1 uncultured Candidatus Saccharibacteria bacterium
GACGAATGCCGAGCTTTTGAATCAAATCAAGATAGGCCTGGCTGTCTTTGTCGGCAATGTAGCGCAGCAAACGACGACGCTTACCAACCATTTGCAACAGTCCTCGACGAGCCATAAAGTCTTTCTTATTGGTCTTGAGGTGATCGGTCAACTCTTTGATTCGCTCAGTCAAAATACCCACCTGGACAGCGCTGCTGCCGGTGTCGTTTTTACTCTTTTGCAGGTCCTTTATAACGCCTTGCTTTTTCTCACTACTGATCATACGTTAGCTAGATTCTAACAGATGTTCTCTCACTTTGCAAGGGGGTTCGCAAATTACAGTTCATCGAAAGTTTCAAAGTTACGACCTCGATAAAGGGAGGAAATTTCATCATTTGTAGGATAACCAGGAATTTCAGAAAATAAAGCCTGCTCTGCGCCTCCCGCTTCATGTATTTTCATAAAAAGCATAGTAAACCGAGCATCGGGCTGGCTAAACAGCGTGGAACCAATTGCCATCTCCGCAAGTTTCATAGCAGCCGGTAGCAGCATGATTTCTGTACCTATTCTTTCAGGCTCCTTTTGATAATAGGCAAACATCAAGTGCAAGAATTCAGCAACTGTAGTTGGTGAAACTATTTCAATTTCACTCGTCGCCTCTATTCTTCGTGCTGTGTATACAAGCGAACCACGAACTCCTCTAGTTATTAAACCTTGATCAACTTGAATTTCATACACTCCTTGCAGTTCGCCTAAACTACCAGGAAGATCAGCACTGTCAAGGATACCATCAACAAACTCACCGAGTTCCGGATGCTCTGCAATTATTCCACTTGTCACCTTTTCAGTTAGCCGTTCGCCTATTTGCAGAGTATTAAAGCGTCGAAGCTGCACATCAAAATCGATCATAATCCGATCCTCAAAAAATACCGTCAGGTACCGTCAGGTTATTATCTTATAATTATACTATAATCAATTATTTGTCAATACCATAGCATCTGTTATTTTTTTGTTCCCGATTGCGGTTCTACGTAAGTTGGTCATGTAGGCGCCGGTACCAAGCTTTTCACCAATATCCGTTACCAGACTGCGGATGTAGGTACCGCTAGAGACTTTGGCGGCGAATGATACTATTGGGTAACTGTAGACAACGTCTGTTATGGAATAGATGGTCACCGTTCGGGGCTCAAGAGCCACCGCTTTGCCGGCTCGCGCCAGTTTGTACGCACGCTGCCCGTCGATTTTGATAGCCGAATACGCAGGCGGTATTTGACTGATTTTACCGATAAAACTGTTCACCGCGTGCAACACTTCGTCTTTTGATGGCTGCCGACTAGAAACAGAGGTTTTCTCGCCTTCCTCATCGGCCGTAGTGCTAGTTTGTCCAAGCTTCATCTCGACTTCGTAGACCTTATCGAGCTTCATAAACTCATCTTGGCGTTTTGTAGCCTTGCCAACCAGCACGATCAATAAACCGGTTGCCAGCGGATCCAGCGTACCTGCATGGCCAACCTTTACCTTCTGCCCAGTTGATTTGCGGAGTTCCGAGCGAATTTTGCCCACCACATCAAAGCTCGTCCACCCCTTTGGCTTATCAACTAAGCGAATTTCATCCATCATGCTGCAAACTTAAGCTTTCGACCCGGTGCCGAAACGCCTGCACTGCGAATAACAACACCTGGAGCTTTCGTTACTTCACCAATGACTTTTGCCAGAATATTATTTTCCTGTGCGACATCGATAAATTTTTCTGGTTGGCTTGTTGCAACCACCATCCCAGCCCCCATATGGAACATGCCGTACGCATCTCTGTCTTTTACACCTGAGGTACGCAGAACATGCTTCATGACCTCGGGAGGCTCAAAAGGATCCTCAATATCTGCACCATAGCCAGAAGTCTGCAACATTTCTGCAAGTTTAGTCACACCCCCACCAGTAATATGTGCCGCACCCTCGACAGCTGCCCTACCTTTGACCCGTAGGTCATAACCACCGATTGCATCTACTAATACTGGCGAATAGATAACCGAGCCTTGGAGAACCGCATTACCTAATGTAGTCGGCCCTTCCTCTGCTTCAAATTTACGGCGGTGCCACTGACGACCAAAAGCCTCTGCAAATGTAGTGCGCACCATAGTAATACCGTTAGATCGCAACCCAGGCTCGTGCAAGCCTACCAATGCCATACCAGGCTGTATCTGGGAGCCATCAACAAAGCGCTCCTGGTGTCCTGCAGCGTGAACAGTAGCTTCCCAGATATAGTGTAGGTGTTTGCTCGGGTTACCGTAACCCCCGACTAGATTTCCCAACACTGCGGTTTCCCCGCCATATAAAGCAACACGAGCAACCATAGCAGCCTCATACGCACCACGGGCCAACTGGGCCATAAAAGGCTTGTTTTCATCAGTGAATCGATTCACATTAAATCCGGTGGTCATGAGTACTGGTTCTAACCCTCGGGCTGCCGCGTCATCAACGGCCATAGCCGTCAAATCGTAGGCTGCGCCTTGATAACTCGAATCCTGCTGCGTCACACGAACCTTCGTACCAATACCGTCACCTTGTTGATCAAAAATTATCCCTTCAGGGCGTGGTACCTCGAGTAACGGAGCTGCAGACCAGTTACGCCAACCACGAAAATTTTCTAAGTCGGCATTTACTTGTCCGTATTTGCCATCACGTATCGGCCAGGTAGCGACGCAGGCATTAAACATCATTTTCGAGGCTTCGTCGCCCAACTCAACTACATCGTGCAAGTACGTTTCACTCATGTCTACTGATTATGCAGGAGAATTCTGATTGAGCAAGCAAGAGCAGTTCTAGGCGTCGGGTGGGATCAGGGGTGGCGGCACGGGTGGTGGCGCAGTAGGCGCGCTAGCGCCCGCTGTTGGGTCAGCTGGTGGCCCGGTATCCGGCGGGACGACTTGTGTCGGGAATACTGGTACTGCCGAATTAGTTGGTGCTGGCGTAGCACTTGGCAAGGCAGTGGCTGGGTTAAGATCGATTGGTTGAGCATTAAGCGCAGCGGCTGGCTGCGGCTTTTCAGGCTCAATCTGATTTTCGATAGCTGCTACCTGTTGTCGAGCAACATCAGCTGCAGATGCAGCACCTGGAGCAACATGCGGGCTGCCAACAGCTTGCTCAATTTGGCTGAGCGTCTGGACACCGTCTTTTTCTTGCTGACTCAGCGGCTGCAGCGGCTTACCGTGCTGCATGCTGCTAACTTCTGGTTCATTTGTGCTTGCGTTGGTTAGTGGATCAACTGGTGGTGGCGTAACTTCTGGCTTCGTATTAGCACTCAGTGCACCACCCAATGTTGGCGGTTCTAAGATCATGTTCGAGCCAGCTGGTTTGGTAGATTCGTTGCCTTTCGGAGAAGTTTTTGGTTTTTCTTCGAGCTCTGCGATCCGTTGCAGTTGCCCATCGTCGTCAATGTGGATCTTGTCCAAGCCGCTGGCAGCATCATCGTCCGCAGGATCTGCCTTATTGTCAGCATCCATCTGTTCAAGTGACTTGCCGTCGGTTTTGTCCTCATCTTTGCTGTGCTGGATTGCCAAGGAGCCATCACTACTCTTTGCTGGTG
>CAZHBD010000070.1:0-3542 GCA_964530555.1 uncultured Candidatus Saccharibacteria bacterium
GGTACACTTGGCTGTTGTTGGGCTGCCAGGAAACTAAAGTCAGGTGGCGGGGTACTGGAGGGATCTTGTGGCTGCTCGTTTTTTAATTTACCTTATATGTATTTTTAATCCTCATCTTAAGGATAGAACACTTTTGGCAAAAGAGCAAAAGCTACCAGAGGAGCTTCTCATTGAGGTTTAGCCCCGGTTGCTCTATAATTTTTACGTGATCCAAAAACTTAAACGTTTTGGCCTTTTTGGCTTTGTAGTGCTTCTTGTGGCTGTGCACATCTTTTTGCCAACACTGCATGCTAGTGCTGATGCTACTAGTAGCCCGGATGACAGCTATAAAAAAGAGTACGTGCGCTGGAAGGCTGCCCTCATTGTCGTAGATTGTCTGGATAATGACTTTGATGCCAGTGATGATGAAATAGGGCAGTATGGCGGGCAAGATGGTTATATTTGGGGTACTGGTGATGTTTCTGCCAGCACCGTTTTGGGCAAGAATTCAGACATTAAAGTCGACTATGGCACCAATGAGATCGACTGTCGAACCCAACAAGGCAGCCTCGCTAAAGCAATTGGGTTCGGAAGCGTAACTAAACTAGAAGAGTATTGGTTCCCTAAAACTGACAAGAACGGTAATGAAAGAGGAGACGGCGACCATACACCCTTGGCCAATGGAATCCAAGATTTAATTGGGAAATATGAGTCTGGCCGCAGTTCGCACGATGCTGTAAAGCGAGCAATATTCGAATACACCTTACAGAAATTTGGCGACCGGGTAGAGCTATCGAAGGGTGCACAATTCTGGTACTGGAAAAATGCCTTGTACTACAACTGTTATGGAGAACTGACAGACGACTATAGCCGGTTCACAGGAGTGAGCAATACGAGTTTCCGTGAGCCCAACCAGGTTAAAGACAAGGATGCAGCGGGAGGACAATATCAAGGAGCAAAGGATGGCGAAGCCCACACCTTTAAGTACGCTGTGTTTGACAAAAATCCACCAAACGAATTTGACGACACCGATAACCTAGAGGGTATAGATAGGGCCATCATCTCAGACCGCTATACCTCGGGCAATAGCAGCAGTACCGATGTTCCAGACTGTGTCGATCTTGTTGGACGATTCAAAGGTAATTATATGAAGGACAATATTGCCGACTACCTTACCAAGTATCAGCAGCTACTCAAAGAATGCACGGATAGCGGTAAAACGGATGCAGATTGTAAAAGCCAAGTCACTACACCTTCAATCCCTCCTTCAAATACCAACCCGGCAACAGACGAGGAAATTGGCTTTCAGTGCACCCTATCATTTAACCCAATTAGCTGGTTCATGTGTCCGCTCATAAGTGGCTTCGCGGTCGCGGTTAATCAACTAGACGGGCAAATAAACGACATGCTCACCATTGATACCGACACATATTTTAGCTCTACCAATCCGAGCGATCCAGCGTCTGGCTTCAAGCAAGTATGGAAAAACATGCGCGTGCTGTCTATATCATTCCTGGTTATTATTGGGCTCATCATGGTTATTGGCACTGCAATTGGCACCGGCTTTTTTGATGCATACACTGTTAAAAAGATATTCCCTCGATTAGTAGCAGCAGTCGTGCTTATTGCCGTTTCTTGGCCGCTTGTAATCTTTATGATCGATGCATCAAACGCGATCGGTCTTGGCATACGAACACTAATTCAATCTCCGTTTGCGACAGCACTGGGGAATAACGTAACTGTTGATGCCGGGCAACTAACCCTTGGTTCAATTGGTGTGGTAGGCCTTGGTCTGTCCCTGGGTGTTGTTGGCTTACTCAGCTTCGCTGCTACAGCGCTTTTGGCAGTGTTTGTTGCATTCTTAACGCTTATTTTCCGTCAACTGCTTATTATCTTACTAGCGGTAGTCGCTCCTATTGCTATCGCCGCCTACATATTGCCAAATACCCAGAAAGCCGGAAAGTTGTGGTGGGACTTCTTCACCAAAGCACTCTTGGCCTTCCCGATCATTTCTGCATTTATAGCCATAGGTCGAGTGTTCGCAGTTGTGTCACAACAAGGCCCCGGCGGGAACTCTGGTACAGTGCGTGGCTTTATTGCATTTATTGCTTACTTTGGGCCGTACTTTGCTCTGCCTCAAGCCTTCCGTATGGCTGGTGGCGCTCTCGCTAACCTATCGGGCATGGTTAACGATCGTGGCCGCGGCGTCTTTGATCGACTCAAGAATGTACGTCAGCAGCAAAGAAAACAGCGCTGGGAAGATGCCAGAAACGAAAATCTACTTAGAGGTGGAACCGAGGAAAACCGCAGAGGCACACTGAACCGCGGCATTGCACTGGCTACCAACATCAATAAAGCTGGATTACGACCACGCAGGATGCGGGCCAATATGAGAACAGCTCTCCGGCAAAACGAAGAGAAAGAACTGGAGCACATTTTGCAAGACAAGGAGTTCACATCCTGGTCGGGTGATGATGCTAAGAACTTTGCAGCACGGTTTACTGACGAAAATCAGATAGCTGCAGCACTTGCAGAATTTGATGCAGGTCGTTTTGCCGGAGACGAAAACAGACAAGTTCGTGAAGATGCTGTAGCCATGATCATGAGGTCACAACGCAAATACAGTCCGGGAGCATTTCAGCGGGCACGTGTCGAAGCACAGTCTAAGACAGGTACGGCGTACCAGTACACCGATGAAAATGGTCAGGTTCAGGTCGATATCGGTCGTGCCTTGCAGGATATTAACGAGGCTTATGGAGCAGACCGCAGCGGCGCGGGCGCTGCCCTAGCACGTATACGCAACAACTGGGTCCAATCAGGGCACACCGCCGGTCTAGCGGGCTATGGAGTAACAGCGCAGGCTATGGAGGATTTGTACAACCATAGTGTTAGCGAAGAAGAGGCCCACAACCGAGTTATCGATGATGCAGCCCGCTCTGTATCGCCCGATCAGGCGTTCTATGGCAAGCCTGCAGCTGCGGCTGCCATTGGCGCGTCTCACCGACGACAAATTGAAGCGATTGCGGAAGGCATACGCACTGGTGGAGAAGTACGCGTTGGGTTTGACGATAGAGGTCGCGAGATTAGACGCCACGTAACTCAAGATGATCTTTCTCAGGCTGTTGCTTCCGCTATGGGATTGTTTGACTCAATTAGTCGAGCCAACCCTAACAACGCAAACGCCATGGCAAACGAGCTTTTTGACGGGACTCTTGACCTAAGCGGCACCGGCATACCACTTCCTGCCGGTGGGCTTGTTGGCCCCGACGGAGCTCCACTAGCAGGTGGAAACGTCACTGTGAGGGAACTTGATCAAGTTCTGCAGACAACGGGCGATCAAACCTACTTAAATCGGCGTGGTACTTATGCGGCACAAGCCGCCACAGCCGCACAAGAGGCACTGAGACGAGGTATGGGTGGTGGTCCCGGTGGTCCACCACCAACGCCCACCGGTGGTCCACCACCAACGCCCCTAGGCTAATAATGCTCGTTGATATATTTGACTCATTTTTAAAAATATGCTAATGTATGTTATATGACCAGTCCCATTAAAACTCCTTTGC
>CAZHBD010000071.1:0-3525 GCA_964530555.1 uncultured Candidatus Saccharibacteria bacterium
GCACCTTCTACCCCAAATTCTAACTATTGTTAGATTGTTCTAGAACGTTCGTGAATTAAGTTGTTACCCTCCACTTACTCTCGATGTCGCCTTCTAGGTGGCAGCGCTCTAGAACAAACTAACCCCTTTAACTGTTCCGTAGTCTTGGGTTCCAAGACTGTAGGAGCACCCCGTTTCAAGGTGAGTACGTCAGTATGGCCTTCTGTGGCCGGCGCGAGTCTTTAAGGAGTTTTGGACTTCGACGCTTCACCGGGGTGGGTTGAAGGGAGTTTTCACTCCCCAACCGTTAAAAGCTTACGCTAAGGTGGTTGGGGACCCCTGGGATTTTTGTAATGAAAGTCCCATGAAATGAGCCTCTAGCGGTGCCCACCCCCTCTGGAGGCTCTTTTTGTGATAAAAGAGCGTCTTGCTCTGCCAGGAAAGGAGCCCATCACCCTTGGAGTGGGCACTTCTTCACCTAAAAAGGCCGTAATCATCGCTCCCCGGGCAATTGCTGGAAACTATAGCCAACAATCGTTGGGCATCTCATGTAGAGGCAAATTACTCATGTCGTCCCATCGTAGGCCTGTCAACTTATCAGTTTCGCTCAGATTAATGTCGCCACTATGATATGACGCTATCTGTAGAAGGTAGGTCAACAGTTTTGCCCAGGTGACCTAAAAGTACGCTGCGCTGCACCGTACAGAATGCGCCATCTATCTATATTGGGAGAATGTCTTGACTGAGCCTAACAATTATGGCCGTGCCAGGGCCGCCGCCCCGGCACTTGTTAGGATATCAACCCAGTACTGGACGGCGGGCTGTTGGTCGGCTGTACTTCCAGCATCGTAGCGTATATGTTTTTGCCCAAGAACATCAACGTAGAGCTCTCCGTCGTTTCGATCTGGGATCACCCATCGTACTATTTGCTCTGCTGCCAGTCCGCCGGTGCAGGCTACAATCCCCCCGCTTTGTTCAGTGACAGAACGATAGTTCCACCTCATTTCGGGATCATACACCAGGACTGCGCCATTGTCTCTTAGGCCTAATGGGAGGCGATTACTTTGACTAAAGCCTTTATCACTGGCGACAGCGTTATTGCGAGCTAAAGCGACGCACTCGCCACTATAAGTCGTCTCCAATGGTATGAGCCTGAAAGTATCCGTTCTGAATAATCGGGGCGTACGGGGTTTTCGAAGGTGTGCAATCTCCAATATATCCTGTGCAAGTGAGTTATTTACTGTACTGCCCGCCGATCCAACAAATGTACCAGCATCAATATAGGCACTGTGTCCAGGGGCATGCAAGTTGAGGAAATTTGCTAGGTTGAACGCCTCTGCAAAACAACGAAGTTGCATTTCGTGCATAACATTAGCCATTATCTGCAGTCTTGCAAACAGTTCGGCGTTGTCTCTGGCTTCAGCATGCCGGCTCGCTCGCTCAGAAGCTGCTCGTTGTCTAATTCTGGCATCAAACGGATTCATAACAGTAGTACCATACAACATTGACTACTATAAAGCAAGCAACTTAGACAAGGAAGTTGCGGGTTTCGGTGGGTAGCTCACCAGCGTAGATATATTCGGTTAATATGGCGGTGGCTTCTCGGTCCATATTTGCTAACTGCCCCTGCTCTACTTTGCTGAAGCTTTTTAGCACAAAATCTTTTTCGTCGTTTTTGGTCCGTTGCTCACTGTTGATGCCAATCCGGACGCGTCCAAAATCCTCACCACAGTGCTCGATGACTGATTTAATTCCATTGTGGCCGGCACTGCTGCCGCCTCCTCGCAGGCGAATCTTGCCAAACTCTAGGTCGAGCTCGTCATACACTACCACTGTTTCTGCCGGAGTAATTTTATAGAAGTGCTGTACTGCCTGAACTGCTTCACCACTGAGGTTCATAAAGGTTGTAGGCTTGATAACAATCACGCGAGCAGAACCAAGTGTGGCACTGGTTAGCTGGCACTTGAGATCTTTCTTAATCACCCAGCCACCGAATGCTTCGTGTGCACGCACAAAGGCGTCCACTGCCCGAAACCCGACATTGTGCCGCGTGCCGTCGTAGTCTTTCCCGGGGTTGCCAAGGCCGACGACCAATACAGTTTTTTGACCGCCGATGGTATACAGTGGCGCCATACTGCTGGTTTGAAGTGGTTTTTTAGTAAACAAAGCCATAGGCTAACTATAGCAAACAAAAGGCATTAGATAATTTGAATCTTGTGTAGTACTGTAGGCCTGTGACGGAACTAGCACCACAACCGGAGAAAAAAAACTAAGCCGATTCCAAAAAGTTCTGGGGGCTGTTGCCATGGGCAGCGTAGTGGTGGGCGGTATCCTTCTCTATAAGATGAAGAGCACTCACAACGAAGCAAGTAAAACGTTTGAAAAACAAGAAGCTTTTGTAGACGAGCATCCTTTTCTAGCGCGTGTTACCGCAGAGACCGCTGATGAGCTGCCTCCAGCACAGTATTCAGCCTATAAACAGTACCAAAGAATTGAAAACGCCTGGTTATCAGAAAGTCAAAAATCTTTAGACAATATGTGGGGTGCAGCAGGCGCTAGCTGGGTAATGGCGTTAGCAGGTATCCCGTTACTTATTAGCTTAACTCAAGATGGTGTACGTAAAGAAAACGAAATGGCTGATTTGCCCGCTACTCCGACAGAAGTTTAACTTGTTGGCTTGGTGCCGTGTTTGTGGGTAACGTGTTTTTCGATAAACCAGAGCTGCACTGGTGTGCCGGCATAATCATACACTTCGCGCAGTTTGCGCTCCATAAAACGGCGGTAGCTCCAGTGCAAAAACTTGGTATGTGAGCCAAAAATTTTGAAGGCTGGGATGGGGTTATCGTCTTCCTGGGTCATATAGTTGAGTTTTGGCGAACGGTTTTTGAGACCTGCCGGCGGATGAGCCAAGGTAACTTTGCGAAGCCAGCGGTTGAGTTCGGCGGTTTGGATGCGCTGACTGCGGCGCGCGGCGATCTCGAAAGCCAAATCAAACAGCTTAGTGACATTTTGACCGGTTACCGCACTGGTAAAGATCAGCGGAGCCCACGGTACAAAGTCAAAGGTGTGGGCTATCTTTGGTGCCAACTCATCACGCGTAAAGGCTGACTTTTCGTCCAGGCTGTCCCACTTACTGACCACCAGTATGAGCCCCTTTCCTGCCTCTTTGATGAGCCCGGCCAGTTTCTGATCGAGTGCCACACCGAGCTCGTTAACGTCGAGTAGCAGTAGACAAATGTCAGCCTGCTCAATAGCGCTCAGACTGCGGATGACGCTGAACTTCTCGACACCACGTTCGATTTTGCCACTACGCCGGATGCCCGCCGTATCAAGCAGTTCAATGTCGCGGTTGTGGTAACGGACAATTGTCCGATTGATATCTCGTGTCGTGCCGGCTCGATCCGCCACAATAGCCTGTTGTTTTTTAGCAAGGGTGTTAAAGAGGTGTGATTTACCCACATTGGGTCGGCCTATAAGGGCTATTTTGAGCCGATCCGACGCTTCGTCGAGCTGTAAATGGGGGATGACATCCACCAGGCTCTGCAG
>CAZHBD010000072.1:0-3304 GCA_964530555.1 uncultured Candidatus Saccharibacteria bacterium
ATCAGGCCTTATCCGCCGATTGACGGTAGTAAATAGCTCTGGCTGACCAATTGTCACGGGCAGATGGCGAGGAGAACGCTCAACCTGCGGCTGCTGCTTTAGTTGTCTCGGCGGTATAGATTTACCACGCTCTAATAGATTACGCAGATACAGCTGTCCGGTTCTGTATGAGCGAACATCCCAAAGCTCCTCTGCGGAGCGCCCAGTAAAATCAGGGAAGAGTTCAGAAATATTGCCTGCATGTTTCGTTTTTATACTTGTCCCGATAGTCCCTTCTGACTCACTCACTCTTTTTGGCTTCGGTGGAGCTAGCCGGGGGTTGGGCAGCAAATTCTTTAGGTAGGTTTGCCCATGACGAGTCATACCAATATGCCACTGTTCCTCGGCGGTTTTTACTCTGGGTGCCTTTGGTTGCCTAGTCGGCTTTGGCCGACTAGCCCGATGCCTTTCTGTGCTAGGACCACCTCTCTTGCCAATCGATTGCAGAGCAGGGCGAACAGCATCCTCAATTACATAATCTACAGGGTAGACAGGCGCGCTGGCCGCTCGCTTGGCGTTGCCAAACTCTTTTTTATACCATGCTTCAACCGCCTTGTTGCCAACCTGGATTAACGTCGACCAGCCGTAACGGCTGCCCCGTTTTTTTTCGGCTCGCACAGTCTCTAGCACGCCTGCCAACGAAGCTAAGGCCAGTCGTTCACGATATGTGTCGACTGAGCTATCACCAGCTCCATTATTAGCCTCTGCCGATAGTCCAGCTACTAAATTTTGAACTGTCTGGTACTCTTCTTGAGAGCTAGTAAGGCGTAGCCCACTTACCGCCGCCTCGTAGGCCGTTACGCCTTGCTTCAGCACTACGTCCACTGCCTCCGGCAGCCGCACCCCTTCTGCCAGCAGAGCAGTGAGCGGATTTGGCTGCATATCACTACCAGTTGCCGCTTGCTCAAGTCCCGCTGGTGCAATAGCCATATGCTTCCATTTTGCGCCGAATTGCTTTTAAGGACAATGCACAAAACAACGTAAAATTGTCGTTTTTTAATTAAGTATTGACTTAATTAAGTAATTTCTTTATAATCACGGTAATGGATAAATTTACCGCTTTAGCTGCACCCATCCGGCGCGAGATTATCTCGCTTCTCGCATCAAGCGGCGAGCTTACTGCTACGGCCATTGCTGAGAAATTCATGATCACGCCGTCGGCTATTTCGCAGCACCTAAAAGTACTGCTAGAAAGTGACCTTGTACAGGTACAACGCCAGGCACAGCAGCGAATTTATGTCCTCAACCCAGCCGCTGTAACTGAAATGGAACACTGGCTAGAACAGCTTGTGCGCAACATTTCGCCTTTTACCACAAAACCAGTGGAAAAGCACAGGGGTATGATCTAAGGTCGTTAATGATGAGTGAAGCTGCTTATGTAAGCCAATTACAGCCCGAAGCTGTACCAAAACAGCCAACCGAAAAAACTTATCGCTACTTTGATCAACCATCCCCAGAAATGCCTAAAGAGATCATGGGCATCAACAGTGAAACTATTCTAAAGTTGGGTCAAACTGCCAGTGAGCTTGGTGTTCTGCCGCCAAACGCCAATCTTGGCATCTATGCCTTACCAAGTGCACTCGTCATTTTCCCGTTGGTGGAAAAAGTGCAGTCCGGTGAGCAAATTACGCCTGAAAAGGTTCGCCCGTACCGGCGCGCCATCAAGGGTCTGTTACCGCGCCTAAAGCGGGTTGACCGGATAGCGAAAACTACGAGCATGCTTGGGGTCGGTGTGGCCATACGTCGTCGCCTGAACCAACGAATCGAACAGGAATTCCCAGCTCGCGCTCAAGACGCTATAGAGGTCGCCAGACCTGCTATTGAATCGCTTGAAAGTGACATCGAAACCATAGCAGAGTACCAAAACCCGCGGGATCAGTTCGCTACTGAAGTGAACTATTTAGCGTCGGAAACAAGGCGAGCAATTGCGGCTGCCTATACAAACCGTTTGGAGCGTGGTGGGGAAATTGAGCTGCCTAGTCCACCTAAAGGTATCCGCGGCCTCCTAACCCGCGCCTTTCGAGCCGTCAAAAGGGTGTTTAGTTTGTTTAAACGTCACCCAAGGGTTGAGAATCGTGTAACAGCCTATGATGCAGCCGAAGGAATCGAGAAGGTGCTCACTCGGCTAAAAGAAAATGGTGCTGAAATTAAAGAAAAAATGCCACTGGTATCGAAACTACTGCTTCCCAAACTCCCAGATGCACCATTACCATCTCGCGACCATCTCGCTTTTATGGCACCAGAAATCTTGACTTCGCTCTTCTCACTTTCTTCTGACGACGAAAGTGATAGTCTTTTGGACAGCGTCCATTTGGCGCCGCACGAGTTTCGCTTTATAACTCGCTATAGACGTCGTTTTGGCCGCTACGACCTTAGTCATTTACAGCATGCTGCTCTCACTATGCTGCCCAATATTCGTGATCTGCTGCCGGAGAATGGGCAGACACTAAAAGACACCTATGCAAGCTTGCGTCATTTGCTACGACAGATAAAATAAATGCTCGAACTATCTTGGTTCAGGTGAGTTACGAGCAAGTAATCTTTTATGCGACTACTCTTGTGCCTCTGGGGTAGACTCATGACTGTTCAGGCAAGTGCCGCCCAGTTTCTTGGCCACACATTCAATGGCAACCGCTTTTTGCTCACCAGTTAAGAATGGGCCATCGGCGGGCAGTAAAAACATGCCATTAACCAAACGATGGTAAGTACCGGCAAGACGTGCCTGTGCTTCCTCTATCTCAAATTCGACTAATCTCTCTGCCTCACTGGCGAGGCTACCGGTTAAACCGAGTCTACGGAGAGGGCATTCTTCACACAAAGTTGACGCAATCGATTCAGTCATGCTGTAAGTTCCAGTGAGTTATTAAATATTTGACAATATTATTGTGGCCTATAGTGCAAAATTAAAACTGCTTGTTGTCCACGACGGTTGGAGATGCGTGAAGACAATCAAGCAAAGTTTTGGCTTTCGGTTCATTACAGCAAATCAACCTGACAGGATTCGAAAGCTTTTGAGCAAAGCTCGGTTCTTCGTTTAGATACGAGATGAAACCAATGAAAAAGCCAGCCTTTTGGCTGGCACTTTCATTGGTACACCCGACAGGATGAACGCTTCGCTACCGTCCTGCAGCCTTGCTCGAAACGAGTTTCTGTGCGTGGCTTTGGCCGTCGAACCTTGCGGTCCGGATTCGCGTAGCGAATCTACCAAAAGAAAACCCCTCCAGAGGAGGGAACTTCTTTTGGTACACCCGACAGGATTCGAACC
>CAZHBD010000073.1:0-3251 GCA_964530555.1 uncultured Candidatus Saccharibacteria bacterium
ACCCCCGTTAGATTCTCAATTGTTCTTTAGCACTATATCATAAGCGTTTTCAGATGAAAACAGGCTTTTTGGATGTGATACCATTAAAGTCTATGCAACGAAAATACTGTCACTTGTGTGGGACCAAGCTGACTGATTTCCAGGAAAGGAGTTGGTGGTGCCCGCATTGTCAGCAGCGCTACTATGACAACCCTCGACCGACGGCCGATGTCGCACTGTTTGACGAGAAAGACCGTATCTTGTTGGTAAAACGTGCACTGGACCCAGGCAAGGGCAAGTGGGACGTGCCAGGTGGTTTCATAGAATTTGATGAAGTGCTTGAAGACGGTGCCTTGCGGGAGCTTCAAGAAGAGCTCGGCATTACCGCAAAAGATATAACCAACTTCGCCTACAACACCAACTACACTGCGCTATATGAGTGGGGTAAAGAAACCTACCATATTCTCGCGACCTCGTTTTGTGCGCGAATTGATTCTAAGACGGCTCTGCACCCGGCAGATGACGCATCGGATTACAGGTATTATTCGTTAGATGAGCTAGAAACTGTGGACCTCTCTTTTCCTATGCACAGAGAAGTTATTCAAGCAGCAGCCAAAAAACTTGGCATCATCTGAGGTATACTTGAGGTACATATAAGGAGGGAAAGCTTTGCTCGACGATCTCAAATTTGTACATGAGAAAGATCCACAAGACGCTTTAGGCGTTATCGAAAAACAGTGGCAGCAAGTTAGTCACGATTTTGGGGTAAGTTTTACGCCAAAAGGAGATATTCAGAATGTTGTACTCTCGGGTATGGGCGGTTCAGCCTTGCCAGGTGTGTTTTTACAATCGTGGCCTGGCACAAGCGTACCTTTTGAAATCTCACGCAATTACAATCTGCCAAACTATGTTAATGACAAATCTCTGGTTATTGCCTCGAGCTATTCTGGTAACACTGAGGAGTCGCTTTCTTCATTAGAGGATGCCGAGAAACGAGGCGCCCAGATTGTAGTTATTGCTGCAGGCGGAAAGCTGCTTGATAAAGCTAAAGAAAAGAACTATCCGCTATTTATTATCCCTGGCGGGGTGCAACCGCGCATGACCTCGCTGTATTTCCTGGCAGCGTTTATTCAATTGCTTGAGCCGCTGGGTCTTGTACCGAAAGGCAGTCTTGATGAGCTGAAAGCAGCTGGAGACTGGCTCAAAGGCTTTGTCGAAGGCTGGCGTGCTGATGTGCCAGTGAGCAAAAATCCTACTAAGCAGATTGCCCAAGAACTCATGGGCAAGTCGGTTATCGTGTACAGTGGTCCTAAACTGTTTCCGGTCGCCAATAAGTTCAAAATTTGTATTAACGAAAACGCTAAAAACTTAGCCTGGGTGAATCAGTTTCCAGAACTCAACCACAACGAATTTATTGGCTGGAGTAGCCATCCGGTTCAAAAGCCCTTTGCGGTGGTAGAAATTCGCTCAAGCCTAGAGCATCCGCGTGTCCAGCGTCGCTTCGAGGTGACTGAGCAATTGTTGTCAGGTATGCGACCATCCCCGATTGTCATCAAGCCAGTTGGCGAGACGCTTTTGCAGCAGTTGCTGTGGACGGTTGTGCATGACGATTTTGTCAGTATCTACCTGGCGCTCCTTAATGGGGTGAACCCCACGCCTGTCGATTTGGTAGAGAAGTTCAAAGTCGAATTGGGATGAAATCAACAGCTACCACACCCGAAGCCTATCTGGCTGAGCTTCCGGAAGATCGCCGCGAAGCCCTCACCAAGGTACGCGAGGTGATCCTCGAGTATTTGCCCAAAGGGTACGAAGAGGCGATGAACTGGGGCATGATCACGTACCAGGTGCCCCTCGAGCAGTATCCAGATACTTACAACAAGCAACCGTTAATGTATGCGGCGTTGGGTAATCAGAAAAACTACATGGCAGTGTATCTGATGTGTGCCTACGGCGATCCAAATCTCAAGCAGAAACTCGTCGATGCCTACACTCGGGCGGGCAAAAAAATGGATATGGGTGGGAGTTGCCTACGGTTCAAAAAGCTCGATGACCTACTCTTAGACGCTGTGGCCGAACAAATCGCGGCCGTACCTATGCAAGAGCACATCGCCAAAGCAAAAAACCT
The DNA here is from genome assembly GCA_964530555.1 of uncultured Candidatus Saccharibacteria bacterium. Lineage (GTDB taxonomy): Bacteria > Patescibacteriota > Saccharimonadia > Saccharimonadales > AWTP1-31 > CAZHBD01. The sequence continues at coordinate 2,105 of CAZHBD010000073.1, forward strand.
AAAAAAGAAATAGTGATTTACAGCTTGCGTATGACTTCAGCTACGGCGTGTCATAAAGAAGCTTTTGTGATCAGTGATGAATAAACGAATGCTTTCGTCTGAAGCTACTGCCGGATGAGAATTTTAGGGGTAAACCTGTTCCAGCAGCTGTGGGAATTCAGTATAACCACTTTCCGCGTTGATGTGCCCAGCGCTAGGTATAAACGTTAGTTGTGTACCTAACTCTTTCGCAAGCTGCTCTCCGTTGGCCATTGAAACGTAGGGGTCGTCGTCAGAGTGAAACACGACAAATCGCTTGGCACCTTGACGAATTTTATCCCAATCAAATTCGAAATTGCTGAACTTCTTGTCAGTATCGTAATAGAGAATTGGCTTGACACCAATAGGAGCTGAAACAAACACAGCAGTATCCACAGGCTCAGAGAGGCGCTCAAGGACTTTAAGCAGGAACATCCCACCCTTGCTATGCCCAATAAGTAAGCTATCTGGGCCAATTTGTTGTTCTTGGGCGTCTAAAACATCAAACCAAGCATACAGAGATTCGCCTTCTGGAGTGGGAAACCTTGGAACGACAGTTGCAATGCCTTTAGCTTCTAGCTGTCGCTTTGCCCAAGGAAACCAGTTCCCTTCAGGGCTTCCTGCTGTACCATGAAAGATAAATGCGTTGTTCACCGATGCTCCTTGTAGAATTTTAATGCGCGAACCAGGCCAATTGTATACATCTGTGGGTGCTGCTGGATATCTGCTTCCAGCTCCTCCAGGGTTAGCCATTTGCCGCCCGCGACTTCATGTGGGTCGTAGTGAAGTGGCTTGTCAGAAACGGCGGTGTAGAGGGTGTTGAAGCGTTTGAGCTTGCGATTTGCTTCGATATCTTCGGTATAGTAGGTGCCAACTTCGTGCAGCTCAACACCTTCCAGGCCGATTTCTTCGTTCATTTCGCGCAGTGCTGCCGGCAGGTTCTCTTCGCCTTCGTCGACATGACCACCTACCGACTGATCCCACAAACCGGGGAAGTTATCCATCTCGGCGTTACGTAGCTGTACAAAGAACTGGCCTTTGGAGTTGAACAAAAAGACTCGCACCACACGATGGATGAGGCTCTTGCTATGTGCCTCAACGCGTGGTGCTGCCCCGATTACTTTGTTAT
>CAZHBD010000074.1:0-2990 GCA_964530555.1 uncultured Candidatus Saccharibacteria bacterium
TGCGTTATTGGCAGCATCGATCTGTTGAAGTGACTTGCCGTCGGTTTTGGCCTCATCTTTGCTGTGCTGGATTGCCAAGGAGCCATCACTACTCTTTGCTGGTGTGGGAGCAGCTGCAGTAGCCGCAGGTGCTTGTGGCATTGGCGTGGGTCCTTGTAGCTTGCTGGCCACTAGCTGCTGGTTGGCGCCGGCTTTCATGAGGGTTGCAGCCACGGTCATTGTGTGCGGCGTGGTTTTGTCATTACTGAAGCGTTCCGTTTCAGCTACCACACCAGTCAAAAAGGCCGTTGCAATCTGCTCATCTAGTAACGCCTTGTTGCCTTGCAGGGGTTCAATTAATCCAACAACCATCTCACATAAGCTGCTCGAGTTACGTTCGGACCAGTTTATTGCGCCCAGATCGGTACCATTTTGGGTATTGTTGACACTGGCGACAACCGCATCATGCAGAATCCGGCCATGCGCCGTAATTGCCTGATCCAGCTCTTCACGCTTGTGAACGCCAAGCGCGACTACAACATCGACGTTGAAATCGCCTTGACTAAATTCCAGATCATCTTCACTCAAACTAGTGTGATAGGGGGTGATAAAAATTTTGACGAACTTATCTTCCACCTTATACCGCAGCTTGTCAGCCTTGGCTTTATCAAGTGCGATGATAAAATCACGCAAACTGTCGGTGTTTTTCTCAATTGTTTTGTCAGGCTGTAGGAATTCGAGCGTGCTAGGCACTTCTCCGCTAAACACCGCTGTGGCATGTTTGTCTAGCTTATTCAAAAGTAAGGTTAAGCCAACCGCCGAGGCTAGTTGATCAACCGAGGGGTTGGCACTGACCGTTACCAGGACATTATTTGCCTGTGCTAAGCGCTGGACCAGCTCAGTACGCGGATTTACTGCTGCGCCTTCTATCGGAGCTGTTGGAGCAACAGGTGCACCTGCGAAGGGCGCGAATGGATCAGCCTGTGGCAACTGTGAGCCCGAAACTGCTGCTGGTGTTAGCCCACCTTGGCTAACTGGCCCGGGAGTAAGTGGCGCAAACGGTGGCGTTTGCCCCGTGTTTGGCGGCGGACTGGCCGGCGTGCCGACGCTACCTGGCACCGTGGGAACAGCCGATTGATCGCCGGCTGGCGGCACATATGGTTGAAGTGGTGTATTCGGGTCCATGGCTTGTTTTTATTTTTTTAACTTCCTTTGGAGCGTATCATAAGCGGAACGCCTTGTCTACTCTTTTGGACCGTCAGCGCACTAACTCTTTACAAACAGATACAGAATTTGGTATAGTCGTTGGTCGATACAGTAACAGTTGTAAGCAAGGAAACTACATGCCCATTATCAAATCTGCCAAGAAACGCGTTCGCGTTGCAGAAAAAGCCGCTATTCGTAACAGCAAGACGAAGCGCTCACTAAAAGCTGCTCTCAAGAGCTTTATTGCCGGCCCTAAAGCCGACAAACTCAGCCAAGCACAAAGCGAGCTGGATAAAGCCGTCAAGAAAGGTTTAATTACCAAGAACAAAGCTGCACGTAAGAAAAAACAGCTTGTGGCGCAGGCCAAAAGCTCGGGCGTCAAACCTGCCGCCAAGGCCAAAGCTAAACCTTCGGTCAAGCCAGCCGCCAAGAAAGCTCCTGCTAAGAAACCGGCTACTAAGACTGCAACTAAAAAAGCTGCTAAAAAGTAGTTCCTCAAAGGTTATTGGGCCGCTGAAGCTAGTGGCTGATATATCGCTGATTGACTATCTTTGAGTTCTAGTCGCACCGTGTCGAGCACACTTACATACAGTTCACCGAGACTAGCCTCGGCATCATTGCGAACGTCCTGCATAAGGCCCCCTACGCGTTCCTCAACACGGTTGCGTACTCCCGGCACTCCATATGCAGCATCAAGAATGGTATCAGCACGAGCCTCGGCTTGGCCCCGCTCAGACTGTGGGGCGGTATATGCTTGAGCCAACGCCTCCATGGCACCCGGAATCTCACCGTCATTAACTTTGAGCATCGCATGCAGCAATCGCACTTCCGCCTGATTCGCCGGACCAGTTGTTCGTATCTCTTCGCCAGTTGCTCGATGGCCACCCGAAATGTCCCATAGTTTCTTTGTGACATCATGTCGCACTGCGTCATCCAGTGAGCGACCGGTCGTAGGACCAAATAAACCTTGGATCATATTACGAAAGTCTTCGCTAGCTGGCAGCCCTTCATCGTGAAAGGCGTTTGCCAAAGGCTCGAGTTTTTCGGGCGCTACCTCTGTTTTCGGATGTACAAATGTCCCGCGAGCCTTATCAATACTCGCCCTGACACCCTCTAGTGCATCAAACTGTAGAGTCTCGGACGTTGCTTTAATTTTGTTATAAACTGTTTCTCCATACGTTCGTTTGACGAGCAAACCGTGTAATACGTGAGCAGCAACTTTTGTAGTACGTTCACGCTCTGCGCGTTTGCGCGCAGCTTTTCGTTCTGCCCGTTCCAAAGCAGCGGGTTTTGGTTGGTGAGTTGCAGTTTCTGGCATTATGTTTGTTTTATGAAATCGCAATACTACCATATCATGCTTTTGCTTATTTTTCAAGTATTTATTTCGCTATTGTTGCGAGTAGGTACGTCTGCAAGGCATCGTCAGCCGAAATTGAGGTCGTTTTTAGGCCCATATCGAGATGTAGCGTTTCCCTAATTAAGCGCTCGATCTGCGGTAAACTAATGTAGCGAACTACGGCCTGTGACTTACGAATGACAAAGGGGTTAAGTTTTGCTTCTCTAGCAATTTCATCAACGCTGCGCTCACCCGCTGCCTTTACTACCGCCATAATATGCAGCTGCCAGGCGATCATGCCAATAATGGCCTGCGGTTCAACTTTTTGCTGTCGCTGTTCTTCGTATAGGCGCAAAACCTCTTCCTTAGCCCCGCGAAAGGCTGCGTCCAGCAAGTTAAACACCGAGCTTTGCGGCGAAGGAATGGTCAGGAGCTCAATAGTTTCGCGTGTTATGGTTGGGTCATAGAG
>CAZHBD010000075.1:0-2840 GCA_964530555.1 uncultured Candidatus Saccharibacteria bacterium
ATTTAGAACTTACCCACATGTCTCAAAGGTCGGGGTTGAATATTCATTTCCAGCCAGCATTAGCCTACGAGGGGGTGGAATTGACTCTGTTATTTATGGCGTTGACCAGCCTTTTCAAGATATGACCTCCCTTGATCTTGTAGCCGGTAGACTATTAAAAACTTCCGATAATCGTGCGGCAGTAGTCAGCACCACCGCTCTTAAAGCAATCGGTATTTCTGATGGGAAAAAAGCGCTTAATCAACAAATGACAGTAGTCGTCCCAATCAGCTTGGCCGTCTCGTCGGCGAAAGACTTAAAGACTGAACTGACCATAGTTGGCGTCATTGACTCAGGTACAAACAATGAAGTCTTTGTACCTAACACCATTTTCGATGTAGCAGGTGTGCCTGTTTACAAGCAGGTAAAAGTGCTTGCTGATAACACGAAAAACATCTCGTCTTTGAGACGTCAAATTGAAGGCGGTGGCTTCCAGACAACATCCCCGATTGACACCTTAGATCAGATCAATCAACTCTTCAAATTCTTCAACTTCGTATTAGCGGGTTTCGGAGGTATTGGTATAATCGTGGCAATTCTTGGTATGTTTAATACCTTAACCATTTCTCTTTTGGAACGCACAAAAGAAATAGGCCTTATGATTACTCTAGGCGGAAGACGTAAAGATATGCGCCGTTTATTTATGATTGAATCAATTCTGTTGTCTTTGATAGGTGTGTTTGTAGGAATGGTCTTTTCGTTCATCGGTAGCAGAATTGTTAACTATCTAATTAATGAAAATGCTGCCAAGCGAGTAAACGAGCGTTTCGACGTTTTCTCCATGCCTTTATGGCTCGTCCTGTGCCTCACGGGTTTTATGGTGTTGGTTGGCTTAGTGGTTGCGTATTTTCCGGCGAGGCGTGCTCAGCGTATCAACCCTATCGAAGCGCTTCGCAGGGAATAGGGGTGTAATCTAGCTGTTCTTGCGAACGATGTGCTTAAGGGTGTATTCAAAAGAACCGCCCACTTTTTTCCCGGGGTTAAAAATACCAAGCGGGTCAAAAAGCTCTTTGACTTTAGCAAAGAGTGTGTACATCTCTTCACCGAAGAATTGGGGTAGGTACGGAGTTCGAATAATCCCGTCGTTGTGATCGACGCTTATCGAGCCATCCATGGCCATAACGAGGTTGTTGACTCGGGTTTCGAGCTCAAGTACTTTCTCGGCCGCACCGTGTGCCTCCATATTCACCAGTGGTACTAGTCGAATGCTGCCGTCTCCAATATGTCCAGCGTAGGTGTAGGTCATGTCATACTCGTTGAGGATGGCTTCGAGGGCGGCTAAGAACTCACCATACAGTGGTAGGGGTACGATGGTGTCTTCTAAAAAGGCCATAGCCCTTTGGTTTTTGTCAGGATGCTCTAATAGCATCTTAAAGCTTTTCCGGCGGATGAGCAGAAAGCTCTCGGCTACGTCATCATCATCAATCCACGTAACTGTTCGACCAAGCTGCTCTAGATCCCGCTTGGCTTTTTGAGCGAGCGCATCGACGTGCTGTTGGGTGTCGCCTTCAAACATGACTAAGACCACCATATGTTGACCTTTGGCAATGCTTGCTCTTGCTGCGTCATCGGGATGGTATTTTTCGGCAAGTTCATAGGTGTGATGATCGAAAGTTTCGCAGGTGACAGGGTGATGACGCATGGCAGTTTGGACGGTTGGGGCTAAGGACAGCAAATCGGCTATTGGCACCACTAGCATACGTTGGTAGTTAGACAACGGAACCAAGTGTAGCTCCGCTTCCGTAATGATCCCTAAGGTGCCTTGTGCGCCAATGAATAAGCGGGCTAAGTTGAAGTGCGAGCGCTGTTTATCCCATAGCTCCCATAGAGGATAGCCGGCGGCATTTTTTATGGTGTGCGGATGGTTATGATCTATCAGATGTCGATGTTCATCAAGCAATTTGGTTAACTCCCGGTAAATGTGACCTTCGAAGCTGGGGAGCGCTTTCTTGGTGGCCACCTGTTTGGCAGTTAGTGGGCCAAACTCATAGACTTCGCCGTCTGACAACGCAACTTTCAGCTTACCGACGTTTTTGCTGGTTGGGCCGTACTTGACTGACTTTTCTCCCGAGGCGTTGTTGCCCAGCATGCCTCCGACGCCGCAAATATCCCGGGAGGAGGTATAGGGGGCAAAAAATAGCCCTTTAGGATGGGTTGCTTTCTCGAGATCCAGGTGCATGACGCCCCCTTGCACCCAAACGGTACGCCCCTGGGTATCAACATGACCAATATGGTTGAGATGACGCGAGACATCGACAATGTAACCTTCGTTTAAGGGACCGCCGGACATGCAGGTGCCAGCATTCCGAACGGTCAACGAGATATCGGCACCTTCTTTGCGCCTCGCCGAAGCGTAGCGGATCAGGGATTGTATGTCGTGAACTGTCTTGGGATAAATTACCGCAGCCGGCGTGACTTCAAAAATGCTCGCGTCGTGACTATATGCATGCTGAGTCGCGCTCGAGCTATCAACTTCACCGCTGATAACCTGTCGAATATCGTTCACGCCCACTCCTTACAATTCTTGTTATGCTTATGGTACCATACTACTAACAAGTCCTGTAAAACTGAAGGATGCCAGTGGCTCAGAAGAAAAAAATAGTTGCAGTCGGCGGAGGGTTTGCAAGCGTCAAGCTAGCGCTCGAGCTCTGCGACGATGATCACTTTGATGTGACCTTGATTGCTCCGCACGATCAGATTGAATACCACGGTGCGCTGTACCGAAGTGCGACTGGCCGGTCTCCGTTGGAGGTAGTGCTGCCATTTCGCGAAGTTTTTGCAGATCACCCGAAGGTACATAT
>CAZHBD010000076.1:0-2812 GCA_964530555.1 uncultured Candidatus Saccharibacteria bacterium
CAGCATGCTTTAGGTATTTTTCAAGCAGAGTAATGATTTCTCGACCACGCTCATATAGTTTTATTGCACCGTTGACATCGCTTTCGCCACTTTGAAGCTGCACCAGTATCTCATCCAGCTCGTGCTGCAGCGCCTGATAATCAATCGGTTTTGTCATTGTTTCATTGTACCTCACTGGCCTGTGCGATCACATCGACTGTTCCATCTTGCAGCTCAACACTAAGTCGGTCGCCAGGATGGACAGCTTTTCGCTTTCGAGCCAATGAACCATTTGAGAAGCGGACTATTGCGTAGCCCCGTGCCAGCACTGCTCGAGGACTGAGTGCTTCGAGAAGCGACCGCTGGGACTGCAGCAATTGTTGCCGGCTCAGTACCTGAGCTCGCAGCAATTGTGCAAGCAATTGACTAGAATGTTCAAGCTTGTCCTTTTTTTGCGCAAATAATGTATGCAGGATATGAGCTAATTGCGAACGTAGTGACTGAAGTTTCAACTGTTCCTCCCGTCTATCGGGTACTAAAAGTTCAGCAGCATTGCTTGGCGTACTGGCACGCATATCAGCCGCCAACTCAGCCAGGCTAATATCCACTTCATGGCCAATCGCGACCAAGGTCGGGATCTTACTTGCTGCCACTGCCCGCGTCACCTGTTCAGTGCTAAATGCTGCTAGATCTTCAGCACTGCCTCCTCCACGGATAAGCACCAGTACATCGGGCCGGTCGGCAGTTTCATTAAAATGTCGCAAGGCACTGACAATAGCTGACGGTGCTTGCTCGCCTTGTACTAAAACATCATGGAGCAGTATTTCTAGCCCGCCCCAGCGAGCATTAATAATTTTAACAAAGTCCGCATAGGCAGCTGACTCCTGCGACGCAATGAGCCCAATGCGGTGTGGGGGGAATGGTAAGCCTCGCTTATGCTCTGGCGCGAACAGCCCTTCTGCCTCAAGCTTTGCGAGGAGAAGATTGGCAGCTTTTTGAATCGACCCCTCGCCCACTGGTTGAATGCTAAGTGTAGTAATAGAAAAACCAAACTGATGATGCAGCTTTGGCACTCCCCGCACCTGCAATAGCATGCCGTCTTCTAAGGGCCCTGGCAAATTGTAGACTGTTCCAAAAAAACGCACTGAGGACATTTCGTCTTTGAGATCAAAATATACCCACCTGTTTTTGCTTACCCTAAAATTTGCAAGCTCACCAACTATGGTTACAGTCGGATACGCGTATTCAAGCGTCTGGTTAAAAACAGAAACAAAATCACTGACTTCGTAGATAATCTCTTCGTTCATGCCACCGGCTTACGATGCAAGAAGCGGTGATAGAAATAGTAACCAGGCACAAGCTGAATGACCATACTAACGACCCGATACATAATGGTTACCGGAATACTGATAGCCGGCGATATACCGCCAACCGCCAATACTGCTGTCATTAGCGTCTCATACACACCTACACCCGCTGGCAAGACCGATAAGAAGCCGGCGAAATTTGCTACGGCATAAGCCAAGATTACTGCCCCGGGATTCACCCAGTGCCCAAAGGCAACATACACTGTATATAAGGTGAGGACTTCTGTTATATTTGCAACCATCGACCATACCAGCGGCATTTTTAGCTGTCCAAAGTCGGCTCGAATAAGCAGGTAGTTTTCATGTAGACGCTCAAAAGCTGCTTGAGCACGGGCAACGTTTATAGTTTCAGGATGCTTTGGCCGAACAACGTGAATAATCCGATTTACCGTGTGCGTAACGAAGCCAAAGAATGAGTTAATACGTCGCTTGCTACCAATAACAAACCCGATAGCGACAGTGCCTACCAGTATAAGTGTTGCCAGCGAACCTCCAGTAAGCAGCACAAAATTATTAACCCGGCCATTAAAGCTGAGGAGTATTAAGGAAAGAAATAATAGCCCCTGAAACGCCACGAAGACAAGTATGAAGCGCATGAGTTGTACCAACGAGGCTTTGGCGCCACTAATACCCCGCTCTTTGAGTCTCAGACTAAAATACGAAAACCCTGACACACCACCGCTTGGGAAAATGTGGTTAATAAAATTCAGCTCCAATGTTACCTTATATAGGTATCTATAGCTCAAGGCACGCTCGCCAAGGATATGGAACAAGCCTAAATTTTGGCGAACATAAGCATCGTAATTTAGCACCTGCCACACAATCAACAGACCCAACAGCCACCAACGTATATGAGTTATTGTACGTAAACTATCAAGTAATTGATGTCTAATGGCGTAGATTAAGACTATCAAGCCCACCGAAGTGGCAACATTGAGAATAATTTTCCATCGTGCTTTAGCTTTGTGACTCATTTTAGGTTCAACTATACCTTAATCTCTTCTTGACCGCTATACTGTTACCCATGTTCCCTAGCCTACTTATTCTTGGACGACAACCAGCCCTAGGCATCGCAGAGCTCGAGAGCTTGTTTGGCGCTGAAAAAGTACAACCTCTCACAGCAAATACCGCCCTACTTGATATGCCCACTAAAAATGTACCGTTTCAGCGATTGGGCGGCAGTATAAAACTTACCAAAGTACTGACACGTCTCGATACCACCCAGTGGGACCAACTGATTTATTATATTGTCACCGCACTACCGCACCACCTGGGCTATCTGCCTGATGGCAAGCTAACAATCGGTTTGAGTGCCTACGGCTTTAATGTCACCCCACGCAAAGTCAACGCCAGCTCGTTGCAGATAAAAAAAGTCATTAAAGCTACTGGACGAGCGGTGCGAGTGGTACCAAATAATGAGCCAGCGCTTAACAGTGCCCAGGTGTTACATAATCAACTTACCAAAG
>CAZHBD010000077.1:0-2190 GCA_964530555.1 uncultured Candidatus Saccharibacteria bacterium
TGTATTAGGCACGCCGCCAGCGTTCATCCTGAGCCAGGATCAAACTCTCCAAAAAGAACTGATACTGTTTACTATAAAGAAAACTCAGTTATATGAACTGACGTTGATGATTTGTTAAAAACAAATCAGTGGCAAGTCTGTGGAGACTTACCACATTGCACTATTCAATTTTTAATGTACCTTTTCTGGAGACACCTTAATAGAAGTCCCAAAAGATCAAACCCCATCATACGCTGTAACAAACGCGAGTGTCAAGTGTTAATTTGCCAAAACGGTAGTGATTATTACATCAACTTAGAAAACGGTTTTACTCTTCGGTCGTCTCAGGCTCTTCGCCTAGCAGCTCTTGTTGTTCGTCTTCGTCGCCCTGTTTATCAACAAGCGCTAACGAAACAACTTCATCATCATCGTTAAGACGCATAATGCGTACACCTTGGGTCGCCCGACCAAGCTCTGGTATATCCTTGAGACCGAGCCGGATAGTCTGCCCCTGCTTCGAGATAATAATCACCTCTTGGCCATCGTCGCCAGCCAGGGTTTTAACACCAATCAAATTGCCGGTCTTACTGTTAACCACAGCTGAACGAATACCAACACCCCCACGAGCATGAGGTGTGAATTGCGCAATCTTAGTTCGCTTACCATAGCCATGAGCACTTATAACAAAGATACTTGATCCTTCTTGGACTGTATCCATACCGATAACATTGTCATTGGCTCGGAGACGTATGCCTCGCACCCCTCTTGACACACGACCCATGGGGCGAACGTCTTTTTCGTGGAATCGGATAGCCTGACCTAACGCAGTTGAGATAACGATTTCGTTTTCACCGGTTGTCATGCGAATCCATTTCAATTCATCACCCTCATCAAGGTTAATGGCAATAAGGCCTGTCTGGCGTACGTTTTGGTACTGTTCAAACGGTGTTTTCTTAACGACTCCACGAATAGTACACATAAATAGGTGCCCGGACTTGGAAGTCTTAGAGATATTAATCACCGAACTAACTTTTTCTTCGGGCTGTAGCTGCAACAGATTCACAATAGCTACACCTTTGGCGCTGAGGTTAGTAGCTGGGACCTCATAGGTCTTCAGTCGGAAGACACGTCCACGGTTAGTAAAGAAAAGAAGATAGTCATGCGTACTAGCATTTACAACATGCTCAATCACATCTTCTTCACGAGTTACCATACCTCGCTTGCCCTTACCACCACGGTTTTGCTTTCGGTAGTCAGCAATTTGAGACCTCTTGATGTAGTTTGCCGATGTGAGCGTCACAACAACCTGTTCATCTGGCACTAGATCTTCATCGCTCATCTTACCCAATTCATGAGGAACAACCTTTGTACGTCGCTCGTCGGCATACTGTTCTTTCAGTGCAACTAGCTCATCTTTAATGATTTTTAGAATTTTCTTTTCATCGGCCAGAATACCTTCGAGTTTACTGATAAGTTTCATGAGCTCAGCCAGTTCGTCTTCGATTTTTTTGCGCTCCAAGCCAGCCAGAGTCCGTAGTTGCATTGCCAAGATAGCTTTGGCCTGTATGTCTGATAGCTTGAATCTCTTAATAAGGTTGTTCTGCGCATCTTCGGTCGTTTGGCTTGACCGGATGGTACCGATAACCTCATCAATATTATCCAAAGCAATCTTGAGGCCCTCAAGAACATGGGCTCGTTCTTTTGCTTTGCGTAGCTCATACTCGGTACGTCGACGGACTACTTGCTGACGGTGCTTAATGTGTTCGCTAAGGATATCCTGTAGCCCCAGAATGCGTGGCTGTATACCGTCAACTAAAGCCATCATGTTGAAATGAAAACTCTGTTGCAACGGCGTAAGCTTATACAGTTGGTTTAAAAGCTTCTTTGGATAGGCGTCTTTTTTCAGGTCAATAACGATTCGCACATCACCACGCGAACTCTCGTCCCGGATATCACTAATGCCACCGATCTTTTTAGTATTCACTAAATCAGCAATCTTGAGGACGAGGTTTTCTTTGTTTAATGCGTAGGGGATCTCTGTTATTACGATTTGGTGTCGTCCTTTTTTCCCTTCGACAATTTCCGCCACACCACGCGTAACTACTCCGCCACGTCCTGTAGCATAGGCAACGCGTATTGAATCTTTGCCATAGATTACGCCGCCAGTAGGAAAATCTGGACCCTTCACATGCTGGAGTAAGTCATCTAGTG
>CAZHBD010000078.1:0-1641 GCA_964530555.1 uncultured Candidatus Saccharibacteria bacterium
AATTAGATAAGCAGTAGAATGTCGCATAAAGAGAAGTTGTTCAACTGATGATGAGTTCGATATACTTAGCTACAGCCAATGGGTATCAGTAGCCTCATTATTGTTTCGGTTGTACTAATCGCCGTATCGGCCGTATGCTCTGGTTTGAACCTTTCCTTAATGTCGCTCGATCTTGATGATCTGAAGCGCAAAGCTAAGCTTGGAAACAAGCAAGCTAAACGTGTTTTGCCACTACGAACGAACAGCCATCTCAGCCTGGTTAGTATTTTGTTTACTAATGTTGCAGTAATTTCGGCAATATCACTCGTGCTCGAAAGACGCTTCGAAGGTATAATTGCAGGCGCTGTCAGTACGGTGCTGATTGTGATACTGGGCGAAATTTTCCCGCAAGCTTTGTTTATGCGTCAATCGCTACGCGTTACTGCCGATCTGGCTCCGATCCTGAAAGCCATGATATTCATTACGTATCCGCTGTCCAAACCTCTTCAGCTGTTGCTTGATAAGCTATTTAAGCACCAGCCGGGCAGACTACACTCGCGACATGAACTTGGTTTATTGATTGCCGAACATACCGACCGCAGTAAGAGCGAGCTCGATGAGAGTGAAGTTGAAATTATCAGGGGAGCGTTGAAGCTTAGCGAAAAACATGTGCGCGACATTATGACACCGATAAAAAAAGTCTACTGGCTCAGTTTAAATGAAACTATTGATGCACAAAAAATCGACGAGATAAAAGAGCACAACTTTAGCCGCATGCCAATTTTCAACAAAGACCTTTCTGAGTGTTATGGCTTGTTACTCATGAAAGATCTTGTCGATATTGATTTTGACGAGCAAGCCGTACCAGTCAAGGCGCTCCGACTGCACAAGACTCAGACTATCGGTCAGATGACCGCCCTGGACACTATTTTCCGGCGTTTTATAGCAGCACGAACTCACTTAATGCCCGTTAGTAAAGATGGTGAGTTTGTAGGTGTCGTCACCATCGAAGATGTGGTTGAGGAGATTATTGGTCAAGAAATCGAGGATGAACGCGACACGGAGCTTGAGAATCGCCAGCGGCTCAAAGCTCGCGTCTAGAACTGTTCATGCGCCCAAACGGGCAGTACAATGTAATAATGGCAATATTATTCCCTAACCGACATCATGGCGTTGACCCAGTTTGGCATGTACAGCTTACTGTTATCCTCGCTATCCTCCTCCAGTTCGCGCTACCCGATGCCTTTATTGCCGGCCCAAAATACACCTTAGTAATCGTGTCGTTGCTCGCTCTGATTAGCTTGTCGCTGACAACCCCGCAAAAAGATGTTTTCGAGTCCTTGGGACGTCGTATCAATGTCCTGGTATTAGCTGCTAGCGTCGGACTGACCAATCTATACTCTCTGGTGCGTGTTTTGCATGCCATGCTCGGTGGCGCCAGCTACAACGGACATGACTTGATTCTCACCGCTGTAAATATCTATCTAACCAACATTATTGTTTTTGCGTTGGTTTATTGGGAAATGGACGGTGGCGGGCCAGGAGAACGACGCCGGCTCAAGCATACCGATCGGGATTTTTTATTCCCACAAGACAACTTGCACAGTCCAGCCGAGCGGGCGTGGTTTCCGACATTTGTGGATTATCTGTATGTTTCAAGCA